>JBGQBP010000088.1:0-13201 GCA_041494945.1 Binatia bacterium
CCGGTCACGGCGTGACCGTCGAGGACGTGGTGAAGAGCATCCGCAGCCTGCCTCCGGCTCAAAGAAAAACCGTCCTGGAAGACGGTGCGCGCAAAGAGGGAGAGTTCGTCTGGTATACTTCGATGGGCCTCGCCGATTTCCCCAAAATTCTCGGCGCTTTCGAGAAAGCTTTTCCTTTCATCAAGGTCAAAGCCACGCGGTTGACTCAGTCCAGTGTCTTTACAAAGATCGATACGGAAGCGAGGGCCGGCCGCATCGTCGTGGACGTGGTGGCGTCGGCGCCGGTGGAGATTTGGGAGTTAAGAGAGAAAGGTTACTCGGCCCCGTACTTGTCGCCGGAGCTCAAAGCATTTCCCGCCGGCTCCTACGATGGCCAGGGCTTCTGGTCGTCGTATGAGGTCACGCCCATCGTCGTTGCGTTCAACACCAAGCTGGTGCCCCAGAACGAGGCGCCGCGGAGCTATCAGGATCTGCTCCAGCCCAAGTGGAAGGGTAAGATGAATCTTGGGACCGACGAGTACGCGTGGTTCACGGTCATGTTGGACGGGATGGGCAAGGCCAAAGCGCTCGAATATATGAAAGCGCTCGCGCGCCAGCAGTTGCACATGCCGGGCTCGAGCAGCATCATCCGTCTGCAGCTTGCGCTGGCCGGCGAGTCGTCAATCGCCATCGCCGCGCGCGGCCGGCGCGTGGTTGAGTACAAAGAAAAAGGCGCGCCGATCGACTATCGGCTCTTCGATCCTTACCCGGCGGAACCGAACGCGGTCAGTCTCATGCGCCGCGCGTCGCATCCCCACGCGTCGATCCTGTTCGTCGACTGGATTCTGTCGGAGGAAGCGCAGTCGCTGATGGCGCAGCAGATTCCGCGCATGACGATTCGCAAGGGCGTGAAACAAATCCCGCGCAATCAAGATCTGTACAAGAAGGATTTCGTTTTCGTGAGTCCGGCATCCATCGGGCCCAACCTGAAGGAAATGGTCGCCTCCTATCAGCAGATTTTCGACGTCCGTTAAACCGAGTTTTGAAGGCCGACACCTTCGCTAGCGAAGGTTTGGTCCGCCGACTTTCCGAAACAGCAGCAGCGAGAACCACTTCTTCGGGTCCGAGAAGCGGGCGACGGGATCGAGGCCGAAGCAGCGAAGCTGCTCTTGCAACCGGTCCGGATCGAACTTGCGGCTGATCTCGACCAAAATGCTCTCGTCTTTTTCCCAGACAAAGGAGGTCTCGCAGCGAGGAACAGCGATCTCCTGTCTCTGGCTTGAGACCGCGTACATCTCGATCTGCCGCCATTCGGGATTGTATCTCGATTGATAGCGCATTTTGTCGCGCTCGAAGTTGCTTCCCAGCAACCGATTGACGTTGTGAAAAACGTTCAGGATGAACTCGGCGGTAAGTCCCCGCGAGTCGTTGTACGCTTTTTCCAGGACGCCCGCGTCTTTGACCCGATCTACGCCGAGTAAAAAATAATCCTCGGGACCCATCGATTGCGAAAGATGCCGGAAAAAGCCGGCGAACTCGGAGTAGTTGAAGTTGCCGACGGTGCTTCCTAAAAAAACGAACAAGGTCGGAAGAATCTTCTCGATGCTGGCGATTCCGTCTTCGTATTTGCCGTGCAATCCATGAAACGTCAATTGGGGAAAATGGCTTTCGATCGCGTCCCTGGCGATCCTGAGGCCGGGCAGGCTCACGTCGATAGGGGCGAACGCTCCTCCGCGCCGCTGCCGGACCTGCTCCTCCAATAGACGCAAGGTCTTTTGCGAATTACCGGCCCCGATCTCTACGATGCACTCCACGCGCGCCGAGCGGATGATCTCGGCGGCGTTGTCCGTCAGAATGGCGCTTTCGGTCCTTGTGAGATAGTATTCCGGAAGCTCGCAGATTTTCTCGAACAGGCGCGAGCCGGCGTCGTCGTAGAGGTGGTACGGCTCCAGCCAGCGGGGCTGATCCAGCAAAGTTCTCAGGACCGAAAGAGCGTGACTATGATCGCCGCCGCCGGAGTTCGACGTCCAGATGGACGGCTCTGCGGGGCGCCACAGGTTTCTGTGCCGGGATGAAAAGACGGTAGGTCCGCTTTGATTTTCCATGTCCGCTACGACTATAAAGGAAAGATGACGGGAATGTCTAGATAGCATTGGAGGAGAGATCCTTCACTTCGTTCAGGATGACAACTCTTAGGATGTCATTCTGAGCGGAGCGAAGAATCTCGATGAATTCATGGTACCGGTTGAGCAAAAAGCGATCGAGCTCCGTAACGTCAGCTTTCGCCTCCCGAGCGGGAGGACGCTGCTCTACGACCTTAATTTGAGCGTCAATCAGGGTGAGACGTTGGTGCTGCTCGGGCGCAGCGGCTGCGGCAAAACGACGACGCTGAAGCTCATCAATCGTTTGCTCGATCCCACGGATGGGCAGGTGCTGGTGGACGGGAAGCCGACGACCGAGTGGGATGCGATACGGCTCAGGCGCCGCATCGGCTACGTCATCCAGGAAGTGGGCCTGTTCCCGCATTTTACCATCGAAGAGAATGTCGGCGTCGTGCCGCGGTTGGAAGGTTGGGAAGAAAATAAAATCAACGCGCGAGCGCGCGAGTTGTTGAATCTGGTCGGCCTCGATCCCGAACGCTTTGCAGGCCGCTATCCACGCGAGCTTTCCGGTGGGCAGCGCCAGCGAGTCGGCGTGGCGCGCGCTCTCGCCGCCGATCCGCCGATCATGCTGCTCGACGAGCCCTTCGGCGCGCTGGACCCGATCACGCGCCGCGAGATCCAGCAGGAATTTCGCTCGCTGCAGCGGCGGCTGGGGAAGACCATGGTCTTCGTTACGCACGACGTGCGCGAAGCGTTCCTGCTCGCCTCGCGCATCGCGCTGCTGAAAGACGGCAAAATAGTTTTACTCGGGCCGCCAGCCGATTTTCTTAAATCGGCCGAGCCTGAAGTTCAGGCGTTCGTCTCTTGCCTCAGCGATCCGGCGTCATCCGAGGCCGCGCCATGAATCTTTGGGAATTTCTGCTCGCGCACCGCGCCGAGGTCTCCCAATTATCCCTGGAACATCTTATTCTCGTCGCAGTCTCCACCGGAATCGCGATTCTGATCGGCGTCCCGCTCGGCATCATGCTCACGCGCCGGCCCTCGCTCAGCAAGCCGATTCTGGGATTCGCCAACATCATGCAGACGGTTCCTAGCCTGGCGCTGTTCGGCTTTCTCATCCCGCTCAATATTTATCTGTTTCACGTCCGCGTCATCGGCGGCATCGGCGCGCGCACGGCCATCGCCGCGCTCGTTCTCTATGCGCTTCTGCCCATCATCCGGAACACCTTCACGGGTATCAGCAACGTGGACCCGGCGATCCGCGAGGCCGGGAAAGGCCTCGGCATGACGGACCGGCAGCTCCTGCTTCAAGTCGAGATTCCGCTGGCTCTCGGCGTCATCATCGCCGGCGTGCGCGTCGCGACCGTGATTTCCGTCGGAACCGCCACGATTGCGGCGGCGATCGACGCGGGCGGGCTCGGCCGCTACATCTTCCGCGGCCTCCGAATGAACGACAACACGTTGATTCTAGCCGGCGCCGTGCCGGCCGCGACGATGGCGCTGGCCGCCGATTTTCTGCTCGGCTGGGTGGAAGTGTCGTTCAGCAGGGGAACCGGCGTGCGGCTTGGCCGGCGGCGCGTTATTGCGGCAGCGGCCGTCGCTCTGGCCGCGGCGTTAGGTGTTTGGGCCGCCGTAGCGTTTCACTCCGGCGCGGCTTCAAGCCGCATCTCCGTGGGTTCGAAGGACTTTACCGAGCAGATCATCGTCGGAGAAATTGTGGCGCAAGCGATCGAGAGCAAAACCGGACTTCAAGTCGAACGCCGCTTCGACCTTGGGGGAAACCTGGCGCACGACGCGCTCGTGGCAGGGGAGATCGACGTCTATGTCGAGTACACCGGCACTGCGCTGACCGCGATTCTCAAGCTGCCGCCGTTGTCGGATGCGAAGGAAGTATACCGTCGAGTCAAAGACGAATATGCGGCGCGTTTCGGCCTCGAATGGACCGAGCCTCTCGGCTTCAACAATACCTTTGCGATTTTGGTGCGCGGCGAGGACGCGCGTAGGATGAAACTCAAGACGATTGCGGATGTCACAGCCTACGCGCCCAGGTGGCGCGCGGGCTTCGGCCAGGATTTCATGTCGCGTCCCGACGGCTACGACGGATTCGCGCGCGCCTACGGTCTTAAATTTCTCCAGGTGCGCGAGATGGATCTATCGCTGACCTATCGTGCGCTCGCGGACAGACAGATCGATCTGATCGCGGGTAACTCGACCGACGGCCTGATCGCGCGCCTCGGCCTCGTACAATTGGAAGACGACCGCCGGTATTTTCCGCCGTACGACGCCGTGCCGGTCGTACGACAACAAACGCTCCAACAACATCCGGAGATACGCGCCGTTCTGAAGGCGCTTGGCGGATCCATTTCGGTCGACGAGATGCGGCAGATGAATTTCGAAGTGGACGGCGCGCGACGCGCGCCGAAAGATGTGGTAGAGGAATTTTTGCGGAAGAAAAAATTGATAGACGGACAACGACCATGATTCGAATTTCATCCCGATTCTGCGCGGCGGTTTTGCTTTTTTCTCTGTTCCTCATTCCCGAGTCCGGCCGGAGTCAGAAAATCGAGCGAGCCGTCCTCGCGTTCGGCTCGTTCGGCGGAAACCTGACCGCGTTCTGGGTGGCGCGCGAAGCCGGACTTTATCGCCAGCAGGGGCTCGATGTGGACGTCGTTTTTCTCCGTGGCAGCACCACGGCGATCAACGCACTGGTGGTGGGGGAGGCGCAATTCGGCGCTCTTGGCGCCAGCTCTTCGCTTTTAGCCAAGCTGGGCGGGTCCGATACCGTTCTGATCGCCACGGCCGCACCCGGTCTTTCGTTCTACCTCGTGTCCAGAAAGGAAATTACCTCCGCTGCGGGTCTCAAGGGAAAAAAATTGGCGGTGAGCCGGCCGGGGACGGATTCCGATTTCGCGGCTCGGCTGGCCGTTCAACGACTAGGTCTCGGCGAGCGCGACGTCAATATCGTCACGATCGGGAGCGACAACGAGAGAATCACAGCTTTGAATTTGGGGGTGGTCGACGCGACGGTGCTGACTCCGGCAGCTTACGTAGCGGCTCAAAAGCTTGGCTTCCGCGCGCTGCTCGATCTCAACGCGCTCAACATTCCCTATGAAGCGGCGGGACTGATCACCACGCGAACGCTGATTCAGAACAAACCGGAGACGGTGACCCGCTTCACGAAGGGCTTTATCTCCGGCATCCACTATGCCAAGAGCCACCGCGATTTCACGATCGGGGTGCTCAAGAAGTACATGCGGACCGACGACATGGACGTACTTAACGTGAGCTATGACTATTACGTCGGCCGCGTGATCCCCAGAGTTCCCTATGTCAGCGAGGCGGGACTCCAGACCGTGCTCGATTTCATCAAGAGAAGCAATCCCAAGGCGGCGAACGCCAAGGTGCAGGATTTCATGGACAACAGGTTTGTGAAGGAATTGGACGACGTAGGTTTTATCCGCGCGCTCTACAACCGCTAACATCCAACGGAATCCCGCCGTCAAGAAAACTTTTCTATGTTCAAAGGACGCGAGGTTTTTCGCGCATTGCGCTACCCGGACTTTTTTTGGTTCTGGTCGAGTTACTTCGTTTCCAACGTAGGCGCGTGGATGCAGAACGTGGCCCAGGGTTGGCTGCTGTTCGCGATCACCGATTCTCCTTTCTATCTTGGTCTGTTCAGCCTGCTGCGGACCGTTATGCTCTTCTGTTTTTTTATTTTGGGCGGCCTCATGGCCGACCGGTGGGACCGCCGCCTGGTGATGATCTGGATTCAAATTGTTTCGCTCGTTACCGCCTTCATCCTCGCCTATCGTGGAAGGGTGATGGGAGTTTATGGTCTCAGCGCGGCCGGTATGAGGGAGTTCGGCGGCATGCAGGCCGGCTTTCTCGCCGAGTGGACCGGCGCTCCGTTTGCGATCGAGGCCGGCGCGGTGGTGGTCTTGTTGGTGGCGATCTTTTATTTCGCCCCGCAATTGCGAAAATTACCCGAGACGTGACGCTTACGGTTTGACTTGTATCGGGTCATCGGATAATTTTTCAGGAATCGAGAAAAATTTTACCGGAGGCAGGATGAAAGATTTTTATCAGGCTTGGCTGGATGAATCGGAACGCAACGAGAAAGTCGTGAATGAGGGGCCGCGCGTGGCGCGCGGAAAAGATTTGAATTGGGTTCGCACGCGGCAAGATGCCAAGGCCGCGCTGATGATCGCTCCGGAGACCGGCTTTCCCACGGGCGGCAGTCTATTGATGAAGGCGGAGATTCCCGTGGGCTGGCACACGGGCAAGCACGTTCACGGCGAAGAGGCGATCTACCTCGAGAGCGGCGAAGGCTTTATGATTCTCGACGAAAAGCGATATAATTTCCATCGCGGGACGATCTTCCATGTGCCGCATCGTTCGACCCACCAGCTCTTCAACACGGGCAAGGAGCCGGTCGTTTACCTCTCCGGCCTCGCCTGGCCCCTCGAGTCGTTTATACGGATGGGGCCGATGCAGCAGATCGAAGACGCGGGACAGAACGAGGGGGCGGCGCTCGCAAAATTTCCCTCCGAGGAATCGCAATCCTGGCCGGTCGACGGCCGGCGTATTTCGATGCACCAGGAACAGTTCGAAAAATCCGACGAGTCCAAACACGGCGCGACTTATTTTCTCATGGGCCGGAGCGGCAAGCAGAACGGCTTCAAGGCGACGGCGGTGGCGATCAGCTCGATCTTCGTCGATCTGGCGCATACGAAAAGCCACAGCCACGCTCACCCGGAAGCGTATCTGTACGCGCTGGAGGGCGGCGGCTACTCGGAGATCGGCGGCAAGCGGCACGATTGGGTGCAGGGCGACGCGGTGCACGTGCCGCCGGGTATGATGCACCACCAGCATTTCAATCCCAACGACGTGGATATGAAGGAGCTGAGATTCGAGTTCGGCGTCCGCTATTGGATGGTGGATCAGTACCGCGGCTATGTGACCGTCGACAAGCACATGAAAGCCACGACGCACCTGACGGACTAAAAACAGGCGATAGGCTGTAGGCGGTAGGCTGTAGAAAGAAAACAATTCGCAACGATGGACGATAACGCGGCGAGAAAAACCGATCAGAACAAGATGATGCTCGGCTTCATCGTGCGCCGGTGCGCGTGCGAGATCGGCCATCCGCCGACGCCGGAAGAGTTCGCCGAGTGGGCGAACAATCAAGAAAGAGACGGACGCCGCCTTAGTCTCTTCGGCAAACCGATCTCGGCATCCGCGGCAAGAATCATCTTGAGCCAGCCGGGGCGGCTTGTCACGGCGCGGTTGGAGTCGATCGTCAGGCAGTTGCGGTGATTTAAAAAAGGGGTCAAGTCCGCTCTTGGCTCTTTTCTAGTTCTTCTTCAATCCTTCCTGCCCTCCGGGCTATCTTTCTCTCCGCCCCCACTCTCACCTTCATCCTCAAACAGGCTGAACTCACCGATGAGCTCTTCTCCAATCCCAACACCTTACCGATCTCGCCGTGCTTGTGCCCTCCCAAGCTCCGACACAAATACATCGCCATGGATCGCGCCTCGTTCTCCTCTCCCCGCCGCTTTCTCCTTAGCTCCTCCATCCGCTTGCCGTACACCTTAGCTGTGACCCGGGTAATCTGCTCAATCCCTAACCCAAATACTCTGCGAGACTCAGGCTTTTCTTCCTCCACCCTGGCTCTGTCACCAAGCCTCTGTTTGACCCACTCCACAAAGTCCCGATCCCCCAAGATCGACCTCCGATACGGTCCTTTGTAAAAATTCACTACCTCCTTTTCAATCTCAGAATGCATAAACTCCCGGTATTCCCTAACTCCGCCAAACCGAGCTAGAACCGAGCGGGTATTGAGCCATAGAGGACGCTCGCTCTTAGACAGATATCCTCGATGGCTGCTCCAGCGGTAGCGATCCATCTCCGCTACAACCCCTGCCTCCACAGGGTTGTGATGGATATAACGGACCACAGACAAAAAGTACCCCTCAGCATCGATCAGGATCGCCTTGTAGCGGCCCCGGAATAGGGGACCGTCTCGGTGGTGAGCGCGGTTGAATCTTTGGGTGTAGATGCCATCGAGGTGTCGCATCGCCCGGGCTAGTCCACCCTTAGGCGTGTGCAGGAGGAGGTGGTAGTGGTTATCCATCAAACAGTAGGCGTGGATCTCTATCTTCCAGAGCCTTGTGATGTCGGAAAGTAAGTCCAAAAACCGCTCTCGACCCTTGTCCTCCAAGAAGATGTCCCTGCGGGAAAGACCTCGGTTCATGACATGGTAGTATGCTCCGGGGTATTCGATGCGTAGTGGACGAGCCATGAGAAGCCTCTAGTGAATCTTGCTCGGCATGTCAAGGGCTAAGAGCGGACTTGACCCCTTTCCCCGCAAAGCGTCCTCGTCCAGCGACAGGATTCTGTCAAAGCTCAATTGGTCTGGCATGGTTCCAGTGGGCGCCACCTAACGCTGCGCTTCAGCAGCTGGGCGACAACTGCATCATGCGGCAAGTTGTCGATGAGAGACACGCTGATTCCGGTCCGCTGCAAGCGCTTGTTCGGCGCCGGTCGCCAAGACCTCACTTGGCGCGGCCATTTAAAGCCAGCAGGCGGGCAATAAGATTTTCTCCGATCATTTGGTACTCACGACTGCTGAGCTTCATCTGATCTAAATCTTCATCACTGTATTCACGCCAAGTGTAAAAGCTGCTGAATGACCACGCTACTGGATTGACGGAAGACTCACCTTTGACATCGTCAAAAATAAGTTTTGATTTGCCTTTTTCAGTTGTCCGAAGGCATACCACAACTCCATTCTCAGGTCGAACAGCATCATCAACATCCGTCATCTGTTATCACCTTTCCACCAGGCACCGAACTATGAATATGCCGGTTAGTATAACATTGGTCGTTAAGTTTTTTGTGACAGCCACAATTCTTTAACTTTTTCAAAACCTTGTCAACGATTTCAAGTGTCACTGGCGGCTGCAAAAGGCCGACCGGCTGGTCGGCATATTACCATTATGGCCGTCCAGATCCCAATTCGTCTGCCGGGCTGCGAACTCCTTTACCGCCGCGGTTCAGGATGTGCGTATAAATCATTGTTAGGAATTGCGCTAGATTGGACGCAAGGAGGCCGCGGGACGTCTAGAGGCTCACCTTCTCCGCGTAGAGCTTTTCCATAAAGCCGTTGGCTTTAAGCTCATCTAAAAAATGCGAGTCGAAAAGATCGCCCGGCTTCAAATTCTTGGATTTCGGATCGATGACCGCGACGGTGTCGATCATCGCTTGAGTCGCTTCCGTGTCGGCTCAATTCCTTCTAGAGAGTTTTTAACGGCAGGCTTTTCAGCCGCGCATGCTTTGACCACGAAGCTTTACGGGCCGCTTCTTGCGCGTCGGCTGCAGGGACTCGTTAGGCAGGCGCATAAAATTCTCCGGCTGCAGGAGACTCGCAACAGAGATGTCTTCGTCGATAGATTCCCAATGAATACCGATACCCCCGCCAATTAATTCCCAGTCAGCCCTCTGCTTGGGAGTGGCTGCGATGAGGCGGGGAAACCAAGCAACGGGCACAGAAACCGTTCGACCATCCGCGAGAAGCACCGTCAGCGTGTCGACGGTGCAAGAAACATCAATCACTAAAGCTTCACTTCTTTTCGGCGAAATACTCATGCCACTTCTCCAAGAAAAACTGCTGATTCTCAAAAACTAGCCGTCGAATCTCAGTGATCTCGTGACTTCTAAAACCACGCACATCCGCAAGCGACTATAGACTCACTTTTTCCGCGTAGAGCTTTTCCATAAAGCCATTGGCTTTGAGCTCGTCGAGAAAGTGCGAGTCGAATAGGTCGGTTGGTTTCAAATTCTTGGATTTTGGATCGACGACGGCGACGGTGTCGATCATCGCTTGAGTCGCTTCCTTGTCGGGAAGAGGCAGCGGATTCAATTGGGAGGCGAAAGCTTCGTACATCGTTTCGAGCGCGGCGGGGTTGGAGCCGCTGAAATATTTTTTGATGATCGCGAGGGAGGCGGCGCGGCGGGTGAGATAGAAATGAATCGCCTCCACGTAGGCCTTCACGAAGCGCCGCACGGTTTCTTCGTCTCTCTTGATGAACGACCGCGTCGTCATCAGGAGCGCCGTGACCGTGGGTATATCCTTGACGTCGATGACCTTGACTCCGAGCCTTTTGGCCTCGGCGGCAAATTGCTGATTCAGCGGCGCGCCCTGGATCAGATCTTTTGACAGCGCCATGACCCGGTTGGGCGCGAGTCCGGCGGCGACGATCTCGACGTCATTGACCGGATCGAGACCGGCGCGGCGCAGCATGACGCGCGCGATCAGATCGGATCTGCCGCCGAGCTCGGAAACGCCGACCCGCTTGCCTTTAAGCTCCGCGACTTTCCCGATGTTGGGCGCGACCGCCATGCCGTAGGGCTCGACGGTAACGTGCGCGCAGAGGGAGACGAGGTCCGAGCCCGCCAGCACCGGCTGGACGATCGCCAGCGGGTTGCCGAAGCCGATCATGAAATCGGCGCCGATTAACGACTGGATGCCGCCGGCGAGCTGATCGCGGATGAAAATCTCTTCGACCTCGATGCCGTTTTGCTTGAAGACGCCGCCGTCGATTCCGACGTAGGCGATCGCGGCGCCGACCTCCCAGCCGACGTAGGCGAGCCGGACCTTCTTGAGCT
Organism: Binatia bacterium; assembly: GCA_041494945.1. Classification (GTDB taxonomy): domain Bacteria; phylum Desulfobacterota; class Binatia; order UBA9968; family UBA9968; genus JAJPJQ01. The sequence goes on from JBGQBP010000088.1 coordinate 10,749, forward strand.
CTGCGGCGGGGGCCGTTGAAGAAAGCCATAGTAAAATCGTGCAGACGATCGCGCCGACTTTCAAGTTGCAGGACGTTCGCATGATCCCCCCAAATTCCCAGGCCTGAAGTGAACGATTTGCTCCGACAAAGATGACGGATCAACGGTAATCTTTTCGCTGTGGACTTGCAAGCTTGCTCCCTTGTTGCATCCCTGGTATTTTTTTCCAATGGCATTGGAGCGCAGAGAAGGCCGCTTCGAGATCGTTTCCGACTACAAGCCGCAGGGAGACCAGCCGCAGGCGATCGATAAGCTCGCCCTGGGCGTCGAGCAAGGGAAACGCTACCAGGTCCTCCTGGGAGTGACCGGCTCGGGCAAGACCTTTACGATGGCCAACGTGATCGCGCGCGTGAACAAGCCGGCGCTCGTGATCGCGCCCAACAAAACGCTCGCCGCGCAACTCTACAACGAATTCAAAGAGCTGTTTCCGCAGAACGCCGTGCGCTACTTCGTCAGCTACTACGACTATTACCAGCCGGAGGCGTACCTTCCGTCGACGGACACCTACATCGAAAAGGACTCCTCGATCAACGACGAGATCGACAAGCTGCGCCACTCCGCGACCAAGGCGCTGCTCGAGCGGCGCGACTCGATCATCGTGGCGAGCGTATCGTGCATCTACGGCCTGGGTTCTCCGGAAGCGTACTTCGACCTGATGGTCTATCTGGAAGAGGGCATGGAGATCGAGCGCGATCGCGTGCTCAGAAAGCTCGTGGATATCCACTATCAGAGGAGCGATTACGACTTTCACCGCGGCACCTTCCGGGTGCGGGGCGACGTCGTCGAAGTTTTTCCGTCCTATGAAGACAGCTCTGCCGTGCGCATCGAGTTTTTCGGCGACCGGATCGAGGGATTGGTCGAGATCGATCCGATACGCGGCAAGGCGCAGCGGCGCGTCGGCAAAGCGACGATCTATCCCGCGAGCCATTACGTCACGACGACCGAGAGAATGAAACTTGCGGTCGTGGGCATTCGCGCCGAGCTTACGGAAAGGCTCGCCGAGCTGCGCTCGCAGAACAAGTTGCTCGAAGCGCAGCGGCTGGAGCAGAGAACCCTCTACGATCTGGAGCTGCTGGACGAAATGGGCTTCTGTCCCGGCATCGAAAATTATTCGCGCCATTTGACCGGCCGTAATCCCGGAGATCCGCCGCCCACGCTGCTCAGCTATTTTCCCGACGATTTCCTGCTCTTCATCGACGAGAGCCACGTGACCGTGCCGCAGATCGGCGGCATGTACCGCGGCGACCGTTCGCGCAAAGAAACCCTGGTGGAATACGGCTTCCGCCTGCCGTCGGCGCTCGACAACCGCCCGCTGAATTTCGCTGAGTTCGAGTCGAAGGTGCGCCAGGCGATCTATGTGTCGGCGACGCCGGCGAACTACGAGATCGAAAAAAGCGGGCGTGTCATGGTCGAGCAGGTCATCCGGCCGACCGGGCTGATCGACCCGGAAGTCACCGTGCGGCCGGCGCGCAACCAGGTGGACGACCTGCTCGAACAGATCCGCAAGCGGACGGAGAAAAAGGAGCGGGTCCTGGTGACGACGCTGACCAAGCGGATGGCCGAAGACCTGACCGACTACTATCAGGACCTGAACGTCAAGGTGCGCTACTTGCATTCGGATATCGAAACGCTCGAACGCGTGGAGATCATCCGCGATCTGAGAAAAGGGGCGTTCGACGTTCTGGTGGGAATCAATTTGTTGCGCGAGGGATTGGACATTCCCGAAGTGTCGCTGGTGGCGATTCTCGACGCCGACAAGGAAGGATTCCTGCGCTCGGAGCGCTCGCTGATCCAGACGATCGGCCGGGCCGCCCGGAACGTAAACGGCAGCGTGACGCTCTACGCCGATTCGGTGACGGACTCGATGAAGCGCGCCATGGACGAAACCAATCGGCGTCGCCTGCTGCAGGCCGACTACAACAGGAAGCACGGAATCACGCCGCAGACCGTCGTCCGGTCTCTGGGCACGCCGCTTGTGGAAGTCTACGAAGCCGACTATCTTACGGTGCCGTTGGCTGCGGAGCAGGGGGAGAGCTACGATTCCAAGGAGGGCGCCCGGCTGCTCGAGCGCCTTAGAAAACAAATGAAACAAGCCGCGGCAAGCCTGGAGTTCGAGAAGGCCGCAGAGTTGCGCGACCGGATCCGCGGGATCGAAGAGCGGGAATTGGGCTTGAAAGACCCGCTGCTGGCGCGGGGAGTGGAGGGATGAAGATAGCCATAGGCAATCGGCGGTCGGTTGTCAGCTTCGGATGGACGGTCGGGTGCGCCGCGGCGTTGCTGCTTGCCTGCGCCGCTTGCTGGCGGTCCAGCGAGGAGCGTCAGGCTAAGAACGCGGTCAACGCCTTTTACGATGTTTATATGAAGGTTCGTCCGTCGGGCGTGCCGACCAAGGAGCAACAGGCGGAATTCAAGAA
>JBGQBP010000089.1:0-13058 GCA_041494945.1 Binatia bacterium
CGACGACGCCGGTCACATTCTGGACCGGCAGCAATCATGGGGCGGAGATAGTCAAACTCGAACCGCTGGATTAGGGCGGCCGGCGATAAAGGCCCATATACTTCGTTGTGCTCGGCCCGATAGCGAAACGCCCGCCAGTGGCGGGCTATGGCGTCAACGTACTGAAGTAAGTACGCCTCCGCTCGCGGACCTTCGCACGCCTCGTCTCCGGGACCTTTCTGACCGTCCTATGGCCGGCGAAAAATTATGTTAAAGCAGATCGCTTTATTTTCAGCAGCGGCTGCGTTCGCGCTGCTCGCTCCCAATCTGATTCACGCTCAGGACAGATCCGGCGTGTTGCAGGGCGTCGTCAAAGATTCCTCCGGCGCGCCGGTCACCGGCGCGCTCGTGAAACTGAAGAATGGCGAGCAGCGGCTCACGTTCATGGTCGCCACGCAGGCGTGGAAAATCTTTCCGGCCGGATAGGCTACATCGAATTGTTGAAGTGATCGTGCCCCTCGGTCTTGCAGTGCAAGCCGTTGCCCGGTCGGAGAGCCCGCGCATCCGACACCGGCGGTAGGAATAAGCGCCTACCTATTGCGCGGGATCGGAGAGCGGGCGGCGACTTGCATGGTCGGCTCTAGACATCGGTCGCCAAATTGGAGTAAAGAAGCCTCGGAAATGTCATGATCGTCGTCCTGCTCATCATTCACGCGCTGCTCGCCGTGACGCTGCTCGGCGCGATCACGCACCAGACGATCAGCGTCTGGCTGCCGGCGCGCAAAGCCGCGGGCTCGTTCGTCGGGCGCATGCGCGCGGTGCCGGCCACGTCGTACGCGAACGCGATCGTCGTTTTGTATCTTGTCACCGCGACTCTCGGCGCCATCATCTATCCGTCGTATCGCCTCACCGTCCGCGTCGTGCTCCAGCAGTTGGAGATGTACGCGGCCAACGGCTCGTTCGAGCTGAAAGAACATTTCGTCGCCGTCGGGTTGGGAATGCTGCCGGCTTACTGGTACTTCTGGCGCCAGCCGCTCGCGTCGGACTACGCCCGGACGCGCGCCGTCATCACCGCGATCCTGGCCTTCGTCGTCTGGTGGAGCTTCCTGGTGGGACATATCCTCAACAATATTAGGGGTTTTGAAATATGAATCTCGCCCGTTCGTTTCCGCTATTTGCGATCGTCTTTGCGGCGGCGTATGCGATTCTCTACGTCCTCGCGGTCGAATACAATTGGGCGCTCTTCACTTACCATCCCGCGCTCGAAGAGTTCGGCCTCTTAGTTGAAAAGCCGCGGGAAGGACCGGCGATGTACTGGTACGGCTGGATAGCGACTTCGGCGCTGGGCGCGCTCGCGCTTGCCGCCGTCGTGACGTTGATACCGGAAAGCTGGACGAAGCGCGTCTGGTCCGGCTGGTCGTGGGCCGTTCCCGTGGCCGCTATGCTTTTCGTCGTTTATCTTCTCCGGCGCTATTTTATCCGCTAGATGATGTCGAAGGAAACGGAATGAAGCTCAATATAGGCGCCTTGGAATTTGCGGCGGCGCTCGCCCTTACTTTAGCATGCGCTCCGCCCGCGTGGCCGGGAGGCAATGCGGACGAGCCGGAAAGTCACCAGGACGACGGGCCTTCCTATTTCGGCTTCGTCAAGGACACCGGCGGCAAAGTCATTCCCGACGCGAAGGTGACGGCGGAAGTCAAAGGCAGGGGAACGGTGATCACGCGCAGCGACGCGACGGGAATCTATAAACTCCCCGGTTTCGGCAAGCAGGTTCCGCCAAACAACGTGGCCATCTCGTGCAGCAAGGACGGTTACAAGCAGACGCGGACCTTGAGGCGTTCGCCGCCCGCCAAAAAACCCGTGACCGCGATCGAGACCGAGTGCACTATGCAGCGCGTCGGCGCGAAGTAGATGGACGCGATGCGTCGATCGAAACTGCGCGCGGTATTCTTATTTCTCCTTCAATTCGGTTCGGGCGCTGCCATTCTTTTTCACGCGGCGAACTCTTCGCCCCAGACGATTCCGCTGCGCTACTGCCAGGCGTACTCGGCGATGCGCAGCATTTTTTCGCTTCCGGTTTCGGTGGCGGATCGCGAGAGTTTCTTTCGCCGCGAAGGATTGGATTTTCGCGTCGTGGTGCCGATTCCGGGCGGCGCGGACAAGATGATCGACGCGCTGCACGACGACACCTGCGACGCGACGCACGTGGCCACGCCGTTCCTGATCCGCGCCGCGCTCGCCGGCTCGGATGCGGTCGCCGTCGCCGCCGAATTCAACAATCCGATTTACAGTCTGGTCGCCAAGCCCGAGATCAAGAGCTTCGCCGACCTCAAGGGAAAACTGCTGGGGCTTGCGGACGAGGCCGGCTCCATTTCCATTTCCACGCGCAAGCTGCTCGCGCTGCACGGACTTCGCGAGGGGGACTTCAGCGTCCGGGTGATCGAGGGAACGCCGGGACGCTTTACCTGCCTCACGCACGGCGAGTGCGTGGCGGCGCCGCTCGGGCAGCCGCAGGACCTGCTCGCGCTCGCCGACGGTTACCGGCTGCTGGGAATTTCCAACGAAGCCGTGCCCGAATTTCTCTACACCGTAACCGCGGCGCGGCGGTCGTGGGCGGAAGCCCACAAAGAGGCGATGGTCCGCTACGTGCGCGCGCTCGCATCGGCTTTCAAATTCATCCGCGATCCGGCGAACCGCAAGGCGGTCGTCAAGACGATCGTCGCGACGACGGATTCGTCGGCGGCGGTCGCCGAGCAGACGCTCAAGCTTTTTTTCGAGCCCGAGCGAAAGGTTTTGCCCAGGCAGGGAGAGATCGAGGTCGACGGAATGACCCAGGTGATCGCCTTCATGGGTGAGGCTGGCAACTTGAAAGCGCCGCTCCCGCCGGCCGAGCGCTTCGTCGATCTCAGATATCTTCACGCAGCCGGAATGCAGTAGCTGCGCGAAATCGCGTCTCGCAAAGAGGTCACGCTTACGAAGACAAGACGTATAAACTCATCCATGCGGCGAGCTGCGCGAACCGGTATCGGCGCGTGGCTGTTGTCGGGCGCGCTTTTTCTCGCGCCCGCCTATACCGGCATGCGCTCGACGGAGGCCAAGGCCGTATTCAAGCAGGGGATTGCCGCGATGGGAGAAGGCAAATACGAGCAGGCGATCGCGCATTTCACCAAGGCGTTGGAGCTGGACCCGACATACGCCGAGGCGTACAACAGCCGTGGCAACATCTACATGGCGATGAACCAGCACGACAAGGCCGTCTCGGATTACACCAAGGCAGTGGAAATAAAACCGGGCTACTCTCAAGCCTACAACAATCGCGGTTTGGCCCATGAATACAAAGCCGAGTACGACCAGGCGCTCTCGGATTTCACCAAGGCGGTAGAGCTCGACCCAAAAAATTTCACAGCCTATAACAATCGCGGCGCCCTCCATACGAAAAGAAAGCAGTACGACGCGGCGCTCTCGGATTTCACCAGGGCGGTCGAATTGGATGCGCGTTATGCGGACGCCTATAACAATCGCGGCATCGCCTTTTGGAGCAAGGGCCAGTACGACAACGCGATCGCCGATTACACCAAGGCCGTGGAGGTGAACCCGAAGCATGCGCCGGCGTACAACAATCGAGGAGCCGCCTATGCGCGCATGGGTCAGTACGACCGGGCCGTCGCCGATCACACCAGAGCGGCGGAAATAGCGCCGAGCTACGCGCGCGCTTACGTGCATCGCGCGATCGCCTATTATCAGTTGAAGAATTACGACAAAGCCTGGGAGGACGTTCATATCGCGCAGCATTTGGGCCAGGGATTTCGGGCGAAGTTTCTCGCCGATCTCCGCCAGGCGTCGGGGAGAGATCGCTAAGAGACGCAAGTCGAGAGGAGGAGCGTCTATGTTTCCTTACCGCGACGAAAATGAGACCCGGCGCTTGGCCATCGTTACCGGGGCGATCATCGCCTTGAATATTCTGGCCTGGCTGTTCGTGCAAGGGGGCGGCGCCGAAATGCCGTTGGCCGCTTCGGTCTGCAATCTCGGACTGATTCCCGGCGAATTGACCGGCGCGCTCCCGCCCGGGACGCGTTTCCCCATGGGGGAGGGGATCGTGTGCGCCACCGACCCCGGCCGCCAGCTCTCGCACGTGTTGACGCACATGTTTCTGCACGGATCGTGGATGCATCTTCTGGGGAACATGTGGTTCCTGTGGCTCTTCGGCAACAACATCGAAGATTCGATGGGGCGGCTGCGTTTTGTCGTCTTCTATCTTCTATGCGGGCTCGCCGCCGCGGCGGGACAGATTGTGTCCAGTCCCAACTCGGTGATTCCCATGGTCGGCGCCTCGGGCGCGATCAGCGGCGTCATGGGCGCGTACCTCGTCCTCTATCCGAACGTGCGGGTCTTCACCTTGGTGCCGCTCGGTTTTTTCATCACTTCGATGGCTCTCCCTGCTTGGGTGATGCTCGGCTACTGGTTCGTGATTCAATTTGTGAGCGGGCTCGTGGTGTTTGGCGGCGAGATGGGCGGCGTCGCCTTCTGGGCGCACGTCGGCGGGTTCATTGCCGGCGTCGCGCTCATTAAATTGTTTGCGCGCTCGGATTACATCGCCGATCGCCGGGCTCAGTGGCGCCCGCGCCGCGTCATGAACGAGTGATAAGATTCACAAAACGCTCGGGCGCGCGTTCCTTCCTGCGTTAGACGACTAGATCCAAGGAAACATCCGGTGAGCGCCCCAGAGAAGGCGCGCGTGCGCGCCGACCACGACCACGCCTTTATTTTTGTAAATGGCCCGAACGGCGCGCGCGGCGACGCGGTCCGGCGACATGGAAAGAAAGGAGGGAAAATGAAACCTTCGGGAAATCCAACCGGTATCGCGGGCGGCGGCCAGCAGGTTGGTATCGACGAACCCGGGACACAGGGCGGTCACGCCGAGACCGGCGGGACTGTATTCGCAGCGAAGAGACTGGCTCAGGCCCACGAGGGCGTACTTGCTCATCTGATACGCGGCAATCTTCCGCTTCGGGACGAGTCCATAAATACTGCAAACGTTGAGAATGTGGGCCTCGCTCTGCTCGAGTAATAACGGCAGAAGCCGGCGGATAAAAAGGAGCGGCGCGTGCAAATTGATCCCGAGCAGACGCTCCCATTGCGTGTCGGTCATCTTTCCCGTGTCTCCGTGATAAATGACCCCCGCGTTGTTGACGAGAATGTCGAGCCGGCCCCAAGTTTTTTTTAGCGCTTCGACGCTTTCGCCGATTTCGTTCGGGCGGCTCACGTCGCACTCACGGCCGATGATCTCGGTACCGTGCGCGCGCGCCTCGTTCACCACGCTCGAAAGCTTTTCTGCATTATTATCCAGAAGAAAAAGATCGGCGCCCTCGCGCGCCAGGGCCAAGGCGATCGATCGGCCGATGCCCGATGCGGCGCCGGTGACCAGCGCCTTTTTCCCGCGAATGACTTTCATGGCGTCTAGGGATTCGCCGCGAATTTATCCGACACTCGACGCTTGCGCAAGCGAAGAAGATATTCAGCGGGTGTAGGTCTCACTGGGCTCTAGAGTTTTCCCCGTCCGACGGTTTCTTTCACCGAGAAGGCGAGCAGCGCGGCGGTAGCCAGCGAACAGATGGCGAAAAGAGCGAAGGCGGCGCTGTAAGCGATTTGTTCCGCCACCACCTTTTCTGGGTCGATGAGCTTCGCCATGCCGGACGCGAAGCGCGTCCTAGTATGAATACAATGGGCGGGAAAGCTTCGTCAAACAGGGGTTGCGTAAACCAATTGCGGTCAAACGATAATCGGGTCTAAGCCTTCCGTGCGCAGGCCGTATCGTTCAAAGACTCGATCATGAGATAGGATACGCAGTTTCTCTACTCTGGCTTGGGCGACCAGTATCCGGTCGAAAGGGTCGCGATGCACGTCCGGTAGCCGGCCGACGCCGAGGGCGTGTCGGAAGCTGATCAGCAAAGGTTGAAATCCGCTTTTGAGGATCGCCTCTTCGAGGTGGTGCAATTGAATCTCGATTCTTCCTAAACTCGCTTTGATCGCGATTTCCCAAACGGAGGCTGAACTAACGAGAAGGTCGTTACCGGGGTCGGCGATAATCTCCCGCGCCCGTCCGGGCAGCGCAGAGTGGTCGGAGAGCCACCAGAGAAGGACGTTGGTGTCCAGGAGCAAGCGCACGTTTAAGGCTTGCCTTCGAACGACGCCAGAACTTCCTTGGGGAGAGGGCGGTCGAAATTCTTTTTAATGCGCAGCTTGCCGCGCAATTGTCCCGGCCGGCGAATCTTCCCTTTGGCGGAATAAGGAACCAATCGCGCGATCGGCTTGCCGGCCTTGGCGATGATTATTTCTTCGCCGCCGGCGGCCTTTTCCACCAACCGAGAGAGATGGGTTTTCGCCTGATGAATGTTGACTTGACTCATGACTGGACTAAGCTTAGTCCACAGATCCAGGAGTGTCAAGCTTCTCTACGGCTTCCGGTCGACCGCTACTCCAGCGTTTCGATCTTGACGATCGCGGCGCCGAGGTTGTTGCCGATCCAAAAAGTCGGCGGGTTGGTCGTGTTGTCGACGTTCACCCGGCGAATATTGGTGGTGCGCGGCAGGAGATAGCCGGTAAATTCTTCCGTCTTGGTATTGAGCCGCGCGACGTAGTCGTTGGTCATTCCGCCCGTCCAGGCGTATCCGTCCTTGTCCACTATCGCATCGTAGGGATTGGTCCAGGGAATCGGCACCGCCCACTCGCGCGTGCGCTCGGATTTGGTATCGAACATGCCGATCATGTTGCCGCGAAATTCCGCGAACCACAGCCGGTCCTGCGGGTCCATGTGGCCGCGGCGCGGACCGGAGTTGGGAGTCGGGGTGGGGAAGGGCGTGACGTTGCGGGTCTTGCCGTCCACTCGGATGACGTACTGGCCGTTTAAGTTCGTGCCGTAAAAATTATTTTTCGAGTCGGAGATGGCGCCGTAAGAGCTGAGCCGGTCCGCGGGCGGGGCGTCCTTGGGCAAGCCCTTCGAATAATCGACGGTGTACCACTCGCCGGTTTTGACGTCGAGCTGATATTCGTTGTCGCCGCCGATCCAAACTTTGCCGTCGAGGTTCGAGTGCCTGGCGTCGACCATCGCCAGCCGCGCCTCGTTGCTCTCCATGAACTTCGGCGCGCTCCAGGTCTGGAACTTCTGCGTCTTGCGGTCGAATTTCGCGATGCTTCCTTGATACATCATTCCCAGCCAAACGTTTCCTTCGGGATCGAAATTCAGATCGAGCGCGCCGGCGGGGGCGCCGGGCTTGGCGACCGGCACCGCGTACTCCACCGCTTTGGCGGTCTTGGGATTGAGCATGCCGAGATATTGCGATCCGAAGTCCGAATACCAGACCATGCCTTCGGCATCGACCACGGCGTCGTGCGGCATCGCCTCGGGGCGCGGCAGATCGTACTCGGTGATGATGACCTTGGTCGCGTTGCCCTTGGGCCGCGGCAGCGTCTTCAGCGGATATTCCCATTGCGCAACTTTGCTCAAATTGATCGTGCTCACGTATTGCGCGAAGCTCGTCATCTGCTTCAACTGGTTTGCATTGGGCTCGCGGCCGCCGGGCCGAACCTGCACCCGCGTCGGCGTGGTGCCCTGCGCGTAATTTCTCATGCGCTTGAGCACGGACACGAACTCCTCCGCGTTGTACTTTGAGCGGGCGATGCGCTCCACCGTGTGGCACGATACGCAGCCGAGGAAATTCTGCTTTTGTTCGTCCGTTCCCGGCATGCTGACGAGCCACTCGCCGCTGGAGAGCTGGGACGCGAGGTCCGGCGCCTTGCGCAGCTTGAGATCGAGCGTCGTCGTTTTTTGCGCCTCGATTTCCGCCGGTCGAGTATCCGCCAGCTCGTAGCCCGCCGCGCGAATGCGCAGCGCGTAGCGCCCCGGCTCCAGTTTCGCGGCCGGGAAGCTGTAGCGTCCCTGCGCGTCGCTCACCACCGTGGTCGTGATCGTCGAGCCTTCGCGCTTGGCGCTCACCAGCACGCCTTCCATCGTTCCTTCTTCCTGCGAGTTGATTTGCCCGGTCAACGCGGTAGCGGAGGCGGTTGCCGCTCCAACGGTATGGACCGCCGCGAATAATAGCGTTACCGCCACAGCGACGATGGCGATTGCCGGGAAAATTCTTTTCAGCATGGAACTCCTCCCCAAACCGATTCGAGAAAGTTGGCCTTCCTTAGCACTGGAGTCTTGCCCGGGTCAATGCGGTGCTCGGCGGTTAAAGGGGCGATGGGATGGCCGGATGTTTGGGATAAAAATGCTCGACCGAATAGACGATCTCTCTTTTTGCGGAATAGATCATCATCGCGGCTTAGAACCGGCTAACCGTTTATCACTTGGCCTCGGCGAGGGTCAAGCAACGGTGCGGGAAAAAAGGCCAGCGTTGGCAGAAGAGCGGTTGACGGGGCGTATTGGAAGCGGCGATTTTTTCACTGTCCCGCGAATTGCCGGCCAAGCACGCCCTCTAAGGCTTGAATGACTTTCTTTTCGTCGCCGAGATACAACACGAGCAGTCTTCCTTGGCGGTAAAAATGAGGCGTCCCGATCCAGTGCGGCTTGGTTGTGCCGATCGCGCTGCCGTCGCGTGAGACGCGCCGCGCCTCGGTCGCGGCCGTTGCCGGCGTCGGATACTGAAACACCTGAACGTCTTCCCCGTCAACTTTGATCGCGTTTCCGGGGACCGAAAAAAAAGGTTGCTCGACCTTGCCCGCGGGCTCGACCATGGCGCCCGCGGCGCGCAACCGCTCGATCAAAAGCGGATAGGTCATCACCGCCGGGGCGCGCGGCTTGCCGACCTCCGGCGAGTTCGCCGCCGGGACGGCCTGCCCGGAGATTGACGAGCCGATGGCAATCGCGCAGAGCGACAAAAACGAAACCCTGAGAACGATGATGAGAAACTTTATCATCGACGTGTGACCGCCTGGTAGATTACTTGTCACCGATAACGGTTAGGATCAAGTCAAAGCGGATTGGGGAGGGAAAAAAGTAAGGGCGAAGCCAAGGCCTCGCCCTTACGATGATCGGTCGCGATGAGGGTTAGAGCGTCTATTGCTCTTCCGGCTCCGCCCAAATGACGTGCGTCAACACCTTCCGCCCGCGGCCGAGGTTAAGCTCGTACACTTCGGTGCGGCCGTGGTTGGTCGAGCGGACCAACTTGCCCCATTGACCGGTGCCCAACTGGGCCGGCGCGTCGAAGTCGATGTTATTCGCCGCAGGAGGCATCCTGCTGACGGTGGGCGCGCTGACGGTGGTCGTGCTGTCGAAGTGCGCGTAAATAATCCCCAGCTCGTCATAGTCATGCTGGTTTGGATGCTCGTTGCTGAGTTGGTCTGGGGTTGCTAATGTGCCGTCCGGGTCGGACGTATAGTCCATGCACGTCCCCAGGTTCGGGTTGTCGAACGTCGTGTCCTGGTGATCAAGTCCGAGAGTGTGACCGACCTCCTGGCAACTCACGAGGTTTCTCCACCCCGGGGTGTTGTATTTCGCGGTGTTGAAGTACGTGTCGTTGAGCTTGACGACGCCCTGCGTGATGTGGAGACCGCTGATCCAGATCTGAGCCAGGCCGAGCCAGCCGTTGTTGCCGTAAGTGGCGCTGCAGACCTCCACGCGCCCGCTGGTGGGCTTGCAGTTCCTCACATTGGCCACGCCGCCCGGAACAATCTTGGTGTCCAACACGCTAGACACGGTCCAGTCGGACGACGTGGTACCGAGATACGAATCCCAGGCGCTAGACACGTTGTCGCCGAGCTTCAGCGTAAAGGATGCGGTCGTCCGCGCCCAATGATAACCGCCCCACGAGTGAGTGGCATGCGCCAGGGGGGGGATCGCCGCCGATGAAAGAAGGGCGGAAAGGACGATCATGAAACGCCCCGATAACATTTTGGTCATGAATGACTCCTTTACGGTAAACTCGAAAGAAGACCAATATACCAGAGCGTTCCTATCGGGTCAAAGGTACCGGATCAGGCTTGGATCGACGAACCGGGACAAGTGGGGGAACGGGCCGACCATCGGTTTTGCAAGATCACGGCCTGGGGGTCGGGAGAGGAGATTCGCAAAAACGATTAGTGAATCGGTGCCTTAGCCGCGACGGTGACGCCTCGTATGCCCGCTTTTTCAATCGCGCGGGCGACCAGGCCGGAAGCTTTTACGTCTTCGATGAATTCGCGCAGATATAGCGCGCCGGCGTCGCGGCCTTTGGGTATGCCAAGCGCCTGCCCGATCGCCATGAAGCGGCCGTCGAGCACGCGCGATCCGAGAAGCTTCCCAGCATTCGTAATGAGCGTCTGCTTCACGCCGGCCAGGGCTTCAACTTTGCCGGCAACCAGTAATTCAAAAGCCGCTTTAGGGTCCGGCGCGCGCACGGGTTGGGCATGCTGTAAGCTACGACTCAAAAATAGATCGTAAGCGGCCCCGGCGGCCAACGCGATGCGCACTCCGTCGCGGTCAACGTCTGCGATAGTGCGAAGCGGAGAGCCGCCCGGCACAAGATAGGTGCCTTCGATTTCCATGTAGGGAGCCGTAAAACTGATTTGGGCCTCACGGCCCGGATCGACCGCGAGGAACGCGATGTCCCAAGCGCTGGTTTTCAGCCCCTCGACCATTTTTCCCGCCGCGTCATAGCCAACGAGCTCGACCGGTAAGTCGACCCGCCGACCAAGTTCCCGCGCCAGATCCACCGCCACGCCGCGGAGCTCTCCGCCGGCCGGATCTCTTGCCGCGAGGACCGGGTTGCCGTAGTTGATTCCAACGCGCATCTTGCCCGTCGGCGCGAGATCGGAACGGAGAAAAGGGGAGATCATAGCGTGAAGTTACTGAGTACGGCGCTGGCCGTCAAGGGAAAATTATGAGCGGCGAAGTCCATGATTTCGCAATTGCGCAAACGTGAAATTACACCGGCAGATCCACGCCTGAATTCCGAATCGTCTTCAATGTATTCATGAGGTTCTCTCCCGCTCTCGATCGCTGTCGATTCCTACATCATTGGAATTGCGCTCGCTCGGCTTTTCGTCAAGATTTTTCGTCTCGGGACGCAAACCTCCGCCCAGCGCCCACGCGGCGAAGGTGTAGATATACTGCGTGCCCATATTCACCATCACGACGCGGAACAGGTGAAAGGCGACCACCAGCGGCACGCCGATCTGCAAGGCCTGCGCGGTGATCGTCATCTCCGCCAATCCGCCGGGCGACGTGGCCAGGATCATCGTGGCGATCGGCAGGTTAAAGGTCCAGGCGAGGATTGCGCCGGCCGCTATCGAGAAGAGCAGGATGAAGAACGAGTTCAGCAGCGCGAAGGGGATGAACAGCTTATAGCGGACGAAGAAGGCGCGCTCGTAGCGCGCGCCGAGCACGAGTCCGAACATAAGCTGCGCGAAGTCCGTCATCCAGTGCGGCACGGCGGAAAGCTGGACGCCGCACACCGTAAGCGCCGCGCCGAAAAAAATCGGCGCGAGCAAATAGCCGTTGTGTAAGCGGAGCCGCTCGGAAACTTCTCCCAACACACAGCCGAACAGGAGCCACGGCGCCAATATCCAATAATCGAGCGGCACGTCCGGGCGATACGCCGCTGCCACGAGCGGGATGCCGCCATAGGTCAGCGCGAACGGGATCAGGATGACGACCAGCGAGACGCGCAAGCTGTGAGCGACCGCCACCGGCACGACCTGCGCGCCGTATTGTTCCGCCAGCACGGCCATCGCCATGGCGCCGCCCGGGATCGACGCAAAGAACGTAGACTTCGCATCCACGCCGGAGGCCCGGCTCAAGGTCAGCGCGCCGAGCGCGCCGACGATGAAGACAGCGACGGTGGCCGCGATGATCGCGGCGAAGTTGGCGCCGAGCTCCGCCACGACTGACAGCGTGAAATAAAGCCCCACCGCCGAGCCCAGAATCACCTGGCCCATTTGCCGCGCGTACGGCGGTGATTGCATGCGCACGCCCATCAGGTTGAGCGTGGCGACGGCGATCATCGGGCCGATCATCCAGGGAATCGGCGTGTGCAGGCGCTGGAACAGAAAGCCGGCGGGGATGCCGACGGCGAGGGTGAGTAGAATAGGCATGAAGCCCTTCGACTAGCTCAGGACAGGCTCCGGCGCGAGAGTGACCGCAACGGCTTGCTTCGACCTGCTACGACTTCACGATCTCCTCGAACGACGGCTGTGGCATGCCGGCTTTCCAGGTTGGGTCGCGCAGCTCCAGCCGGTTGCCGCTGGGGTCGAGGAAATACAGCTCTCGTCCCGTGAAATGACCCTTGGCGCGGTAAATCAGCTCTTCGACGGGGACTTTCTTCTCGTGGAAAACTTTGCAGGCCTTGACCAGCGTCTCCGGCGTGACGGTGAAAGAGTGATGGACGCGCGGCTCGTCAACGGACGATGGCTTCGGCTGCTCGCGCTGGCACAGGAGAATGTTGTTTTCGCCGACGTTGAAGCACGACATGCCGGAGTTGCCGAGCCGGCCTTTGTGCGTGAGGCCGAGCAGCTCGCCATAAAACGTTTCCGACTCCGCCAGGTCGTTCACCGGAATCGACCAGTGCGTGACGCCCTCGATCTTTAGAATTCCCATAAAGCCTCCTTGCTTTGAGCTTCCACGGCAAAAAGTATCGACAATCACTCCTGGTGTCAACGTAAAAAGACGAGAGCTGCAGCGGTTAAATTCCTATCTTCAACTAACGCCGCGCGCCTTGTTGATTTGACACCAAACTTGGCTTTGACTAGCATCGCTGAGACAAGACGATATTCAAAGCCGCGTCGGTCGAGGAAGGAGTCCCCCCCCAATGCTAAACCAAGAAGAAAACGAATTGCTCGCGCGCGTAGGCCCCGGAACGCCGGCGGGGCAACTCCTCAGGCGCTACTGGCACGTCGTCGCGGCGGCGTCGGACCTAACCGACGAAAAACCCAAAAAACGCGTCAGAGTCCTGGGCGAAGATCTGGTGCTGTTCCGGGATCGCAGCGGAACCTACGGGCTCGTCGCCGAGCACTGCGCGCATCGCGGCGCGTCCTTGTACTACGGATTCGTCGAAGACGACGGCCTGCGCTGCGCCTATCACGGCTGGAAGTACGACGCGTGC
>JBGQBP010000090.1:0-13050 GCA_041494945.1 Binatia bacterium
CCGGTCGGCGGAGAGGCCTTTACCGAAGCGCTGGTCCACGCGCTTCAGCTCTCTTATGACCAGGCGGAAACCCTCAAAGTGACCGGCCAGTCCGAAGGGAAAAAGAGCGCTGACGTAGCCACGTTGCTAAAGCCTACGGCGGATTACCTGGTCGCGGAGATAAGCCGGACTTTAAGTCTTTACCGCGCCGTCGCGGACGAAGAGGGAATTCACAAGATCTATCTGAGCGGAGGAAGCGCCAAGGTGCCGGGGCTTTCCCGGATTTTGGCGGACCGGTTGGGAGTCGGGGTTGAACTCTCCGAACCTTTCCGGGGTTTCAACGTCTCCAAAAATATCGATCGAGACTACCTGGCCGATTCCGCACCGGCTCTTGCTGTCGGCGCCGGACTTTCGATTAGGAGGCCGGGAGATAAATGATTCGCATCAATCTGCTTTCGGCCCGAGAGATCAGGGCCGAGATCGGAAGACGCCAGGACCTTACGGTCGCTGCGGCCTCAATCGGGGTTACGCTGGCGTTGATCCTGATTGTGTTTCTTTATCAATTCTCCCGTTCTACCCTGCTTAGCAGCAGGTTGTCCGGTATGCGCCAGGAGATTGCCGCGCTGGAGAGCCGGGCGAAAGAGGTCACGGAGCTGCAAAAAAACATCGGCGAGCTCAAACAGAAAGTCAAGGTCATCGACGATCTGAGCAAAAAGAAAGTCGGCCCGGTCCGAGTGATGGAGAGCCTCTCCGGAGCGACTCCGGTCAGGCTGTGGCTGACGGAGTTTAAAGAGAACGCGGGCAATTTGTCGCTGAACGGCATGGCCGTGGACAATCAGACGGTCGCCGATTTTCTCAAAGCGCTTTCCGGCACGGCATATTTTAAAGATGTAGAGTTGGTGGAGACCAGCCAGGCCGAGCAGGACAAGCTTTTGCTGAAAAAATTCTCACTCAGGTCGCGTCTGATCTATCAGCCTTCGGTGTCTGCGTCGAAATCAAACGACACCGGCACGGTGCCGCCGTCAGGTGAGGTTAAAAAACCGTGAACGAATTTTTGGACCGCATTCTGACCTTGCCCAGGCAGCAGAAGCTCGGTCTTTTGGCCGGCGTGATCGTTCTCTTGCTGGCGGCCGATTACTTGGTTCTTTACACGCGGCTTTCCCAGCAGATCTCAGACTTAGAGCAAAGCGTCGAGGCGGCCCAAAAGGAGTTCGATAGGAAAAAGGCGTTGGTGGAGAATCTGCCTAATCTCAAAGAGCAAAAAGTGCTTCTGAGCGGCATGCTCAATGAAGCTATCGCTCAACTCCCCGACAAAAAGGAGATCCCGGAGCTTTTGGCGAGCATCTCCAATAAGGCGAGGGAGTCCGGGTTGGATATTTTGCTCTTCCGGCCACGGGCGGAAAGCCCCCAAGATTTCTACGCCGAGATCCCGGTCGATGTCGTTGTCCGGGGAGAATTCCACAACGTGGTCGGTTTCTTCGACGAGGTGGGAAGGTTGAGCCGCCTGGTCAATATCAACAATATCGAAATGAAAAGTCCGAAGATCAATCAGGAACAGGTGGTCGTCGATACCTCGACGCTCGTGACGACCTTCCGATTTCTAGACGAAGCGGAGCGGGCAAAGATCGCGGCGGAAAAGGCGGCTAAAGAAAAGGCGGCGAAGAAGTGACATGAACCGATGGTTCTCATCTGTAGTTTTGGCAAGCCTCGTCGCCTTCTCCGGGGTCGGTTGGGCCCAGGAGGAAAAAGACGCGCCATCCCAAAAAACGCGCGAGGCGCTCGAAAAACTGAAACAGGCGCCGGGCGTGATCGGGAAAAATCTGGAAGCGCTGAAGGGAGCGCTGACATCTAAGAGCGGCGAGGGCCCCGGCAGCGAACAGAAGACGCCGGCCCCGTCCGGTCTGCTCGACCTTCCGGAAAAAAAGGCCGAGCCGGCCGCAGCGCCGCGCTATTCCTCGGCGGGAAAGCGCGATCCTTTTGTACCATTGCCTCTGAGAGTTCAGGCCAAGCGCCGCCCGCGGGAAAACCTCTCGCCTCTGGAGCGGTACGATCTAGGTCAGCTTAAGCTGGTCGGAATTGTCTGGGAGGTCAAGGCACCGCGGGCCATGGTAGAGGACGCGGCGGGCCTGGGATACGTCGTGGGAGTCGGCACACCCATCGGTCCTAATGACGGGAAGATCAAGGAAATCAAGCCGACTGAAGTCGTCATCGAGGAGACCTACATCGATTTTTACGGCGCCAGAAAAAATCGGCAGGTAAACATGAGGCTGGTCTCCGAGTAACACCGGAAGAAAGGGTCGAGGATTATGCTGATGAAAGTTTGTCTTTCAACGGTGCGAAGAATTTTCCCAACCAACGGTGTACCGGCTATCGTCTTTTTCGAGGCGGCCATCTTTGCGGCGCTCTCTGCTTGCGCTCCGGCGGCGATGGTGGAGGATGACACTGCCCGGGCTCAGAGAAGGCCGGAAGCTCAAGCCCAAATTTCGCAGCCGGTTGTCAAGGAAACCGCCCTGCAAGAACAAGGCTTCAGGCTTCAAGACCTTTCCGTGCAGGAAGATATGGGACAAACCACCGTCAGGGTTAAATTCTCCGACGCGGTCAATCAGTACCGTCATTTTTCGCTGGCGCAGCCTTCCCGTGTCGTGCTGGACGTATTCGGGCCGGCCAAGCAAATGCCCCAGGTGGAAACTTTTCGCAGCGAGACCCACTGGCTCAGTATGGTAAGAGTCAGCTCGGGCGAGGGACACCTGCGGTTAGTGATGGAGATCGCCGCCGCGACCGTTCCCCCCTATGTTATCGAGCCGGAAGGCGGGGGCTTGAAACTGGTCCTCGGTCCGGTCAACCCGCAGTACACGGCTAAGCGGGATGTCCAATTGGTCCGAAATGGACGGCGGGCCGATGTGAGTGTGGCGGAGGTAAAAGCGGTCCCCGGGGAAGCTTCGCCTTCTGCCGATGGCGCGCAGCTCAAATCGGAGAAGGTTTATACGGGACAGAAGCTCTCTTTGGATTTTAAAGACGCCGACATCAAGAACGTCTTCCGTTTGCTCGCTGAGGTCAGCGGGCTGAACATTATTGTCACAGATGAGGTCAAGCAAAGAGTTACGATCCGTCTAATAGATGTGCCCTGGGACCAGGCCATGGATTTGCTCATAGACACCAATGGTCTAGCCAAGGAGCAAATGGGGAATGTGGTGCGTATCTCTACAGCGACGAAACTTAAAGCGGACAAGGATGCCTTATCGGCAGCTAAAAGAGCCCAAGACAGTGCGGAGCCTCTGGAGACAGCTTATTTTAACGTTAACTATGCCAAGGCCACGGATCTGGTCGACAAGGTTTTGAATAAGATTAAACCGATCCTAAGCCCTCGTGGAGCAATTGTTCCTGATGAAAGGAGCAATAGCATTGTTGTCCGCGATATTAAGAGGGGCATAGATGATGCTGTTGCTATCATTAGCAGGCTCGACATTCGTACGTCGCAGGTCCTGATTGAATCCAATTTGATTGAGACGACACCAACATTCTCACGGGCGTTGGGTATGGACCTGAAATTTACTCAGGGGGGGACTACGTTCGACAGTTTTAACCAGGCCAGCAGCGAGACCTTTGCTAGCCAGGCATTAGGGGTAGCCATCTCAGTGATTCAGAATAAATTAGGAGGCTTAAGGAATTTGAATGCAACCTTAACTGCGGCTGAGAAGGAAGGAAATATCAAGATTATATCCCGTCCCTCAGTGGTAACGTTAAATAACGTGGAATCAACTATTAAGAGTGAAAGAATCGTAAGAGTGCAACTTCCTTCCTCAGGCTCCAGCACAGTAGTCGGAACTGGGCAACAGCAAACTGTGGCGGTTCAAGATATACCCGTTGGGATTACCCTTAAAGTTACCCCCCAGGTCTCAAGTGATGGCTTTGTCCTCATGAAAATCGACGTGAAATCTAGCACGCTAGGGACCCGATCTTCAGGTGCGGTCATTCCAGATGAACTCAATAGACAGGCGATAGCCAATGTCCTGGTCCGAGACGGGGAAACGATTGTGATCGGGGGAATATTCAAAGACACCAAGTCCACGGCTGAGTCTGGAATCCCATGGCTCAAAGATATTCCCGTTTTCGGCTGGCTTTTTAAAAGCATGAGATGGGAAAAGGATTTTGAGGAACTGGTGGTTTTCATTACCCCTCGCCTTATCGGGGGCGGATCGGAAAATCTCCCCACAGCCGAGCAACTCTGGCGCGAGAATCTAAAGAAGACCGACGGAGGATAATACCTTCCCTCGCCTCAGCCGCCTCCCATGCCCTGGTTTAATGAGTTAAAGGGCTCTAGCAGTGCTTTCAACAAGCTAGTCGCTGGCCTGCAAAAACAGAATAGAGTAATATAGCTCTATGTTGCGTTACTTCACCGCAGGGGAATCGCATGGCCCCTGTCTCACTGCGATGATCGATGGGGTGCCGGCGGGGTTCCCGGTCGATGTCGCAAAGATCAATCATGACCTCTGGCGCCGCCAGCAGGGCTACGGCCGCGGCGGACGGATGTTGATCGAGAAAGACGAAGTGCAGATTCGCTCGGGCATTCGCTGGGGCGAGACTCTGGGCTCTCCGGTGGCGTTGGGAATCGAGAACCGCGACTGGAAGAACTGGACCAAGAAGATGTCGGCTTCTCCGCAGGACCGCGACGAAAAGATCGCCGTCACCAAGCCCCGTCCCGGACATGCCGACCTCAGCGGGGTCCTCAAATACGATCATGCCGACATCCGCAACATTCTCGAGCGCGCCAGCGCCCGCGACACCGTCTCACGCACGGCGGTCGGATCTTTTTGCAAGCAGATTCTCTCCCCTTTCGGAATCAAAGTCATGGGCTACCTGCGCTCGCTCGGCAATATCGAAGCGAAGAGCGACGGTATGACCTATGAGGAAATCTTTGCCCGCGCCGAGGAGTCGCCGGTAAGGATCGCCGACAAGGATGCCGAGGAGAAAATGATCGCCTTGATCGACGACTGCAAAAACAAGGGCGACACGCTGGGGGGCATTTTCGAAGTGGTCGTCCTCGGTCTTCCGCCGGGGCTCGGCAGCCATACTCAATGGGACCGCAAGCTCGACGGCCGCCTGGCGCGCGCGCTGATGAGCATTCAGGCCATCAAAGGAGTGGAGATCGGTCTCGGTTTCGAAATGGCGCGGCGGCGTGGCTCCCAGGTTCACGACGAGATCTTTTTTGACCCGAATAAAATGGTCGGCGAGGGCACGCCGCGAATCGTTCCGACCGGCTTTTACCGCGGCAGCAACAACTCCGGCGGAACCGAAGGCGGAATGACCAACGGAGCTCCGCTCGTCGTGCGCGCCGCGATGAAGCCGATCTCGACGCTCATGAGCCCGCTCAAATCCGTCGATTTAAAATCGAAGCAGCCCGCGGACGCCTCCGTGGAACGCTCGGATGTCTGTTCCGCGCCCGCAGCAGCCGTCGTCGGCGAGGCGGTGGTCGCCTTTGAGCTTGCAGCGGCCTTCCTGGAAAAGTTCGGCGGTGACTCGCTCCGCGAGATCACGCGCAACTACGAAGGCTACCTCGAGCAGATCAAGCAGTTCTGACCCTTGCTCTCCCGCGGCCCGAAAAATATCGCTCTCACCGGATTCATGGCGGTTGGCAAAACGGTCGTGGGGCGAAAGCTCGCGCGCAGGCTAAAATGGGATTTTGTCGATCTGGACCGGGCGATCGAAGAGGCCGAAGGGATGAAGGTGAAAGAAATCTTCGAGAAAAAAGGCGAACCCTTTTTTCGTGAGTTGGAGAAACGGAAATTAAGCGAGGTGCTTTGCCGGGATGGTCAGATCATCGCCACAGGCGGAGGAACGGTCGTGGATGAGGAAAATCTCCGGCTGCTTCAAGAGAAGAGTCTGCTTATCTGCTTGACGGCGCCGCCGGAGACGCTGGTGCGCCGGTCGGGGAGCGGTCGGGCACGGCCGCTGCTGCAAGGCGAAGACAGGGAAAGTAAAATAGAGGCGCTCTTGAACCAGCGGGAAAAGATTTATGCCCATGCGCGCCTGGTTCTCGATACCGGCGATCTCTCCATCGATGGAGTCGTGGACAAGATCCTGGAAAAAATCCGGATTACCGAAGGCATGGTTCGGATCGGACAGTCGTAAGATGCGCACGTTGACGGTTAATCTCGGAGAACGTTCCTATCCGATCTACGTCGGAGAGGATCTCCTCAACCAGACCGGCGAGATCTTGCGACGGGCCGGATTGGGGAAAAAAGTCGGCGTCGTGACGGATGCGAAGGTCGGCGACCTTTACCTCAAACCCGTCGAGGAATCGCTCCGGCGGGCTGGCTTTAGCGTTACCGTCGTGTCTTTACCGGAAGGCGAGGAACACAAGAACCTCGAAGCTGTTTCCGCTATTTACGACCGGCTCATCCGAGAAAGATTCGAGCGCGGGTCGTACCTGCTGGCTTTGGGAGGCGGGGTCGTCGGCGATATCACCGGTTTTGCCGCCGCCACTTTTTTGCGCGGCATTTCCTACGTTCAGGTGCCCACGACTCTGCTGGCACAGGTGGACTCGAGCGTCGGCGGCAAGACCGGCGTCAATCATAAGGAAGGAAAAAATTTGATCGGGGCCTTTCATCAGCCGCGGCTCGTTCTGATCGACGTGGCGGCGCTTGGCTCATTGCCGCGAAGGGAATTGGCGGCGGGACTGGCTGAAGTGATCAAGTACGGGATCATCGCCGACCCTCGTCTCTTTTCTTTTCTCGAAGCCGAGATGGAAAATTTGTTGGCCTTGCAGACGGCGGCCCTGACTGAAGTCGTCGCCGCCTCGTGCGCGATCAAAGCGAAAGTCGTGGAGAAAGACGAGCGCGAGAGCGAGTACCGCGCGGTGCTGAACTTCGGCCACACTGTCGGGCACGCCCTCGAATCGGCGACCGGCTATGAATTTTATCTTCATGGCGAGGCGGTGGCGATCGGCATGATCCAAGCCGCCGCCATCTCCGTGCGGCAGGGATTATGCGATCGGGATAGTTTCGAGCGCATTCGCCGCCTCATCGCCAGAGCAGGGCTTCCGACGGAAATTGCGGCGCGAGTCGAACCTGAAGAATTGATCCAATGCATGGAGGTGGACAAGAAATCGGAGGGAGGCAAAATAAAGTTCGTTCTGTGCGAGGGGATCGGAAAAACGCGCTTTTATTCGCTCGCGCCGGCGGAGATTGCCGCCGGGTTGGCTAACGGAGACGTTTGAAGTGGGACCAGGTTCTCATCGGCCGGATGCCATGAAGGAGATCGAAGCCATGCGCCGCGACGGGCGCCTTCACGAGGCCCTTACATCCGTAGAGCGTGTTTTGAAAGAAAAACCGAATCATACCCGAGCGCTGCTGGTGCGCAGCAGGCTATTGTACGACATGGGCGGCATGACTCAGGCGGTTAAAGGCCTTCGTGATCTGGGACGGGTTATAGGGGATGACCGGGTGCAATCCATCATCCGCGCTATCGAGCGGCTTGGCGACGGCGTCAAAATATCCAGCACTCCCGCCTTTGTGACCGAAAGTATGGGCAGGCTGCTGACGCAGCAAGGTTATTTTCTGGAGGCGCTGGAGATTTATCGCCGGCTCAGCGAGGCCGAGCCCGAGAAGACCGAGCTGCGAGACGAAGTCGAGCGACTCAAGACTATTGTCGAACAGGAAAGTTCGCGCGGGGCGACGAGGGAGAGAGTGGCGCGCGAGATCGAGGCTTGTAATCTCTGGCTCAGACAGCATCCAAGAGGTTCGTAATGGCAAAAAAAAGAAAAATTCTTGTGCTTCACGGGCCGAATCTGAATCTTCTAGGCAAGCGGGAGCGGGAGATCTATGGGCGGCTGACACTCGATCAGATAAACCGTAAAATCCAGCTCCTCGCCGCACAACTCGGAATCGAGGTGGAGACTCGGCAAACCAACAGCGAGGGTGAGTTGGTCGGTTGGATTCAGCAGGCGCCCAAGCAATTCGGGGCTCTGGTCATCAACGCGGGCGCCTACACACATTCGAGCATAGCGCTCCGGGACGCTCTCACTGCTGCGGGCATCCCGGCGGTCGAAGTGCACCTGTCCAACATCTACAAGCGGGAGGAGTTCCGTAAACGGTCGCTCATTGCTGAGGCTGTCGTTGGTCAGATTACCGGCTTCGGCGTTGATAGCTACCTCTTAGGATTGCGGGCTGCAGCGGCCTGTGTTCGCTAGATATCACTCTTTATGAGAGGGAGACGATTCGAAGCCTCTTTCATTCATCTGTTGAACTACCTTTTCCCTCTCTTTCTGCAACTGGTCGATCTGATCTCTCAACTCGCTGAACTCCCTCTCCTTGGGACTATATTCCGACAACGGCCGGTTTACAGAATCCTTTATTTTTGAGGAGAGTTCAGCGGCCCAGGCTTCCATAGCTTTCTGGGGTGCTGTGTCTGCCTCTGAATCGCCACCTCTTGTAGCGAGTAGATAGCGGTTCTTCAGGGTATCGAGTTCGCTTGTGATGTTAATGAGTTTAGCCTGGTACTCCCCTTCCTCTTTGGCTCGTTCTGCCTCCGGGAAAATTTCTCGTGGTTCGACGGCGCTTTTCCGAGTTTCTTCGGCGGAACGCGCGGATTGTTTCTGGCCTTCCTCACTGGGCTCAGCGGCATCGCCCGCGGGAACGTCGCGGAGATCCAGGCCGCGCCCTTCGGGTTGTCCGACTCTCAAGATGGACTGAACTTGATCGCGCGCTATGCCGATCTCGCCGCCCGCGCCGTTGAACTTAATCATGTTCGCCTCTTCCCGATAGGCCTGAACGGTGATTCGCCGGCCGTTTTTAAGAACCAGAGTATACTGAGCCAGAAGGATTACGGGATGGCAAAGAATAGCTGTTGCCAGGAGGACGGCCAGTCGGCTGCGCGGGTACATGGGACTTAATATACACCAAGCTCAAAGCAGCGGCAAATCACAAATTGCCGCCGGCACTGCGTTCGACGATTAAGAAAAACGGGCCGGAACGGTTATGGCATCACTGAATAGGTGTAATGGAAATGCCGACCAAGGTGTCTCCCACGAATTTCAGCAGCGCGGTCTCTTTGTTCAGTCCATTTTTTACGTAATACCAATCGGATATCCTCGACCACTGCCCGTGGGTCCTTGATAGTAGGATTCCTCATAGTCGGGCTTGCCGGCAATCGCCAGTACCTGGACCTTGTTCATGCCGACCTGCACGAGTTGACCGGGATTTATTTAGGATCGCCAGGCATTGAAGCTGAGGGGCGTGACCTGCGCGAGCTAAAGCGGCTCCTGGCCGGAAAGCGCGATGGTGCCGGGAGACGCCAGAAGCATAAGAATCAGAAGAAACGTCTTTGTCGATCGGATCATTACCCTTCGACTTGACCGTGTCTCTTCTTGATCCAGTGAAACAGACGGGCGCGGTAAAGGTAAGCTGCGAACAGCAACGCGGCGGAGATCACGGATAAAATAACCGTCGTCCAATAGTCTTCGTTTCGGACACTCGCGCCTTGAATGGTGAGAAGATAGGTTCCCGGAATACGGCCGACGATCGAAACAATGAGAAAAGTACTCAAGCGCATTCGGCTCAAACCCAGGATGTAACAGAGGACGTCTTTGGGAAAGCCGGGAATCAGGAAGAACAGAAAAGCGATTGTGGCGCCTGTGTTGGTGGTGAGGAAATCGAATTTATCGAGCAGATCCTTTTTGAACAGCTTTTCCACAAAGGGCCTGCCTAAAATGCTGGAAAGCTCGAAGGCGACCCACGAGCCCAACGTCAATCCAAGTGTCGAAAGGATAAAACCATAGGTCGGGCCGTAAACATATCCGCCGACTACCCCCGTCAGCTCGCCCGGAATGGGCGAGATGATCACCTGGATCGCCTGCAACAGCACAAATACGGCGGAAGAATAGGGCCCGAACGAAGTAAGAAAGATCATCAGTCGCTCTTTGCGGGCCTGCGATGCCTGGAGGTCTTCCAGTTCTTCCCATAGTGGGTTCAAGACGGTGAAAGGTTGTGGGCCGTACTTGCTCAATACGAAGATCAGAATCACGAGAAGGGCTAAGATTGTTCCTCTTACAAGAAGACGGCGTTGCTGTGAGCTCATAATGGACTTTCATACTAGCAATAAACCCGGCTAAAAACGAACAGCGGTCGTAGGAGCGCTGCTTTCATCAACTTTAAATTCGGTTCTCGGGACGTATAACCCTTGAAAGCTCAAACGAGGCGCCGATTGAATAACTGTAGGCGTAGGAGGTCCAGAGGGTTTGAATCCTCGCACGGGAAATTGAGGGCAAAAAAAGCCGGGCAGGAAAAAATCCTGCCCGGCTTTACTGGCTAGTGTTAATTGAACTTATGCCTTAGAGAAAAGGTTACATTTTCTTCTCGTCGCCCTTTGCTCCTGTTGCTCCCGTTGTTCCCGTTGCACCCTTTGCGCCCTTCTCACCCTTTGCACCCTTCTCTCCTGTTGCACCCTTTGCGCCCTTCTCTCCCCCTGTCTCACCCTTTGCGCCCTTCTCTCCCTTTGCGCCCTTCTCTCCTGTTGTTCCCGTTGCTCCCGTTGCTCCCGTTGATCCCTTCTCCTGAGCCAACAGCGGAGAAGAAATTACGGGGGAAAAGGCCAAAGCGGATCCGATCAGGACCGCCACAATCCACAAAAACCATCTGCCTCTCATACCTACGCTCCTTTCATTCACCCCTATTACTCCCTAAAATTTGCCCCCTCTCCTCAGTCCACCAACCGGGGATAATTGGCCAAGAAGAGACATTTTGATTGGTTTGATTTGTAATAAAAGCGGGTCCCGTTGTCAAGGGTAAAATGGGGGATGGCGAGACGGCTCAGCGGCGCCCGGCCCGCGGGCGAAGAGTTCTAGCGGTGAGGAAACGAATGAATCCCGGCATCAGACCCTTTAGGAAACAGACGAAAGCGAGGACCCGCGGCATCACGACTTCGAATCTTTCGGTTTCAATCGCTTTTACGATCGCTCGAGATACGGCGGCGGCATCCAGCACAACAAAAGCGGGAGCGTTGGGAGTGAGATCGTCGAACAGCAAGTGAAACTTGGTGCGCACCGGCCCCGGACAGATCACCGAGACATGAATGCCCAG
Source organism: Binatia bacterium (assembly GCA_041494945.1). Lineage (GTDB taxonomy): Bacteria > Desulfobacterota > Binatia > UBA9968 > UBA9968 > JAJPJQ01. Next base: position 11,055 of record JBGQBP010000090.1, read on the forward strand.
CGGCTTAAGCTCGTGGTACAGGCTCTCGGAAAGGCCCATTAAAGCGAACTTGGTGGCACAGTAGGAGGCCATGTTGGGTGTTGCGATCTTTCCCGCGACCGAGGAGATGTTCGCGATGTGGCCGGACCGCCTGGCAATCATCGAAGGGAGAACTTCTTTCGTGCAGTAAACCGTTCCCAAATAATTCGTTCGCAGCATCGACTCGATAGAATCGATGGAAGATTCGGCGAAGCTTTGATATGCGCCGAAGCCGGCGTTGTTGATTAGAATGTCGATCCGGCCGAATTGCGATAGGACCCGCTCAACCATCTCCTTTACCTGCTCCGGCGCGCTCACATCGCACACCATGACGGTAGAAGAGGGACTATAACGCTTCAGTTCATTCGCTATGTCCTGCAGTTTTTCCAACGAGCGGCTGCAGCCGACAACAATCGCACCCCGCGCCGCCAGGTCGATGGCAACGCGCTGGCCGATGCCGCTGGAAGCCCCCGTAACCAGCGCCACTTGATCCTTGAAATCCATCTTCTTCGGGCTCCGTATGAGATGCCGCTTTATTTGCCGGGTGAAACTTTATAGCAGGATATTTTCGAGCGCCTCGCGAAGCTCCGGGTGACGGAAGCGGTATCCCAGTCTCTCGGCGGCGGCCGGTACAGCCCGCTGTCCTGTAAGCAGCATCTCCGCCATTTCGCCCAGCAACAGACGCAGCGCAAAAGCAGGAACCGGCGCCCAGCACGGTCGGTTAAGGACGCTCCCCAGTGTCCGGCAAAACTCCTTCATGGTGACCGGATTCGGAGCGCACGCGTTGACTGCTCCGCGTGCGTTGCTGTTTTCCATAAGGAGCTGAATCATGCCGATCTCGTCTTCCTCGTGGATCCACGGCATCCACTGCTTTCCAGATCCCAACGGACCGCCGATGAAGAGCTTAAACGGAGGAACCATCTTGGCCAAGGCACCGCCTTTTCCGAGGACGATTCCGGTGCGCAGTCGAATAACCCTGACGCCGTAACTTTCAGCTCTCTTCGCCTCTTCTTCCCAATCCGAGCAGAGTCCCGCAAGAAAATCGCCGCCGCGCCCGCTCTCTTCCGTGATAACTTCGTCGCCACGCGGGCCGTAATAGCCGACGGCCGAGGCGTTGAGCAAGAAAGCCGGCTTTTTTTTCGCTTTGCCGATCGCCGTCACGAGAGTGCGAGTCGTATCGATGCGGCTCGACCGAAGTCTTCTTTTTTGCGCCACGCTCCATCTTTTTCCTGCTATCGGCTCGCCCGCGAGATTGATCACGCCATCGGCGCCGTCTATGGCTTCTTCAAGATTACGCTCCCACGTTCCGGGGGATCCGGGCTGCCAAAGGATTGTCGTTTTGTTGGGCGAGTCCGCCGCCGATACTGAACGAGTCAGAATAGTGAGCGAGTGTCCTTGGCGGTCGAGTTGGTTGCAGAGGCGTGCGCCGATGAAACCGGCGCCGCCCGCGACGACGAGCTTCATCCTGACCTCTCCGCCGAAAAGTTGTCCTTCACAATGTGTCCAACGGTGCTATGATGGGCCAGATCAAACTATTTCCCGTGCCGCGTGTCAAGATGAATCGAAACGGAAAATCGCCCCGACGCCGAGTCGTCGTGAGCGGCCTTGGCGCCGTCAGTCCCAACGGCATCGGCGCAGAAGCTTTTTGGCACGCGACGCGGGACGGCATGAGTGGAATCGGCGCGATCAGTCTTTTCGATGCGACGCCGCTGCCCTGCCGGATAGCGGCCGAGGTCTCCGGGTTTCGCGCTGAAGATTATTTGTCCGCGAAAGAGCTCCGGCGCATGGGCCGGGCGGTGCCTCTGGCAATCGCAGCGACGAAGGAGGCGCTTCACAGCGCACGAGTCGATGCGGCAGCCATGAGTTTGGAAGACAAGCGTTCGTGGGGCGTTATCTTGGGCAGCGGCGGCGGGACGCCGGATTTTGTCGAGGAACAATACCGGCTTTATTTTTCCGACCAACTGCACAAGACGAGTGC
>JBGQBP010000091.1:0-13011 GCA_041494945.1 Binatia bacterium
ATGGTGCAGCTCTGGCAGGCGATGCAGCGGTTGATGTTGAAGACGAAAGCGAACTGGCGCTTGGGAAACGCCGCCTCATACGGGTAGTTCATCTCCCGCCCGATCTGCCAGTTGTGAACCTTAACCATCCTTGCCCCTCCCTTCCGCCATTTTGGATTTTGGATTTGCGATTTTGGATTCTCCTCCCCGCTCCCCAATCGGCAATCCAAAATCCAAAATCCAAAATTTCACCTTGCCCCACGCGTCGATGCATTCATCGACGATTGCTTGAATCGCCGCTTCGCCAAGCTCCTTGTACGCGCCGTGGGCGCCGCCATAGTATGGATTCTTAAACAGCGCAAGGATCTGCTGTTTGTCGTGTCCCATGCGCGCGAACTCTTCGGCGAAGACGTAGGCCATTTCCGTCGTCGCCTCGGCGTCGGCGGATAGCATCACGCCGACGAGCACGTTCGGATCGGTCGGATCGGGATCGTCGTATGGCATAGTTCCCTCGCGTTTATTCTTTCACCTTCGTCAATTCTCCCGCCAGATACTTTTTCATAAAATCATTTTCGTTGTCCGGCGTGTAGCCCGTCGTCGCCGGCTTCCAAATTCCCTTGCCGCCGAGGCCGCCGTCCTCCGCCTTGGTGACGCGCACGAGCGTCTCTTTCGGCACGGTGTTGACGGCGTGATTGTCCGCCTCGCCGCCGAAGATGAAGCTCATCGACGCCTTGGCCTTGTGAAACAGCGTGTCGGTCTGGTGCATCGGCATGTGCCAGTTGCGCGTCACCGATTGCTGCGAGCCGTAGCGCAGATTTGCCTGGTAGCCGGTGTTCTCCGACAGCGCGCGGCCGTCGGGCCGCGTCTCGTGCGCCTTCACGCTCCTTTCAGTTGCGATGAACGGCGCATGCTTCATCATGACGATGTTGTACGGATAGGCGTGGTTATATTTCACGCGCAGCATGCAGCGCGAGACTTTGTAGAAAGGATCGTCGGGCTTCGCGCCGAGATACGGGCGGTCGGCCGGATTGGCGTCGATGTAGACATAGTCGCCATCGTTGATGCCGAGATCGCGCGCCGCCTGCGGGTTGATGTGAAGCTGGTGCTCGCCGACCGAGGGCGCGCGCTTGTCGATGCGGTAAGGATCGCCGAAGTTGGAGTCGTAGAGCATGTGCCAGTCCACGTTCGACCAGCTCGAGTGGACGCGGTGGCGCGTCTTCGGCGTGAGGCAATAAAATTGGAATCCCTTCTCCCAGAGAAAATTTTTCGTCTCTTTGACTTTGTCCCAAGACATCTTGACGTTGCGGATCGTCCGGTCGTCCCAGTGCTCGGCGTTAAGCGGGACGCCGTAATCTTCGGGCCGGATATAAGGATTCGAGCTCACGATCACGTTGGGCAGATACGGAGTCGCCTCCGGCCCTTCGCGGTGCACGATGAAATTTTCCCCGTATTCGATCGCCTCCGGCACGTCCGCGTAGGCATGGAGGCGTCCGGTGTCGGTGTGAAACGGCTCGGAGTCGTGCACCTGCTCGTAGAACGGAATGCGCGGGTAGGTGCGGAAGTTCATCAGGCAGCCGCCCGGAGGCCCGTATTTTCCCGCCATGATGTCCGACAATTTATATCCCGCCGTCGTGGTGCAGGTGTCGAGCAGCCGCTGGATGTAGATGCCGCGCTTCTCCGGGGCGGCGAAAGCGAAGTAGTCGCGAAAGCGTTTGTCGCCGGTCACGTCGCCGAGCGCGCCGGCGATGCCCGCCAGGATCATGAGATCGTCCTTGCTGTCGAAGACCGGGGGAATGCCGCCTTTCCAAATTTGCAGGAACGGATTGGAGCAGCTCGCGGTGATCTCCAGCCCTTCGAACTCGAGCCAGCTATTGGCCGGCAGCGCGATGTCGGCGTATTCGATCGAGGCGGTCATCTGGATGTCGATCGAGACGATCATCTCCACGTTCGGGTTGACATTCTTGATCATCTCGTAGGCCCACTTGGCATTGTTGATGAGATTGACGTTGGAGAAGATCATCGCCTTGGTCGGCGTCGGCATGTGAGTTTCGCCGGTGAAGTTCTTGCGCCCGAACTTGGGCGTCTCGACGATCAGCGCCTTGTCGCCGTGGTTCCAGTAGGCCGGCTCTTCGTCTTTGGTGTAAGCGTGCGCGTGGACCTCTTTGCCGTGCGCCTTGGGATCGATGTTGATCTCGAACGGATCTTCGGCGACCCAGCCTTTGAAGCCCGGCCCGGTCCAGGGCGAACCCTGAAAGAGCCCGGCCTTGTAATTGCCCGCCCAGGTGTGGCAACCGGCGCCGGGCTTGCCGATGTTACCCGTGAGCATCAGCGGCAAGTAGGCCGCCCGGTTCATCTCGGTGGCGTGAAACCAGTGATTGATTCCCTCGCCCTGATGGATCGCCGCCGGCTTCATCGTGGCGATATCCTCAGCGAGCTGTTCAATAAGATTTTTTGGCGCCTGCGTGATCTCGGCCACCGTGTCGAGATCGTAATCTTTGAGATGAAGTTGGTAGAGCGTCCAGAGCGTGGCGACCTCGACTTCTTTGCCGTCGGTCAATTTGACCTTGAAAGTTCCCTCCAGCGCCGGGTCGAGTCCTTTTTTCACCATCGTGTCGCCTACGTCGTCGCGCGTGACGGCGGCGGGGACGTTTTTCTTTTGCTCCCAGATGACGAAGTCGCCGAGCTTGGCGTGCTGCTCCGGCGTGAGGCCCTGGATTTTCATCGACGGCCCCTGCGGAGAGAGCGCGGTCTTGTAGTTCGGAAAAACTTCCTGCGCATGCAGGCGCTTCAAGTTGTCCGTGCGCACGAGCAGCGGAAAATCTGTAAAGCGCTTGACGAACGCTTCGTCGTACCACTTCTTGTCGATCATCAACTTGGTGATACCGAGCCAGAGCGCCGCGTCGGTCGTCGGCCGGATCGGAATCCAGTAATCCGCCTTGGTCGAGGGGGGACCGTACTCCGGCGCGATCACGACGATCTTGGCGCCGCGTTCCATGCACTCGATAAACCAGTGCGAGTCCGTGAGTTTGTTCTCGACCAGGTTTTTGCCGTCCATGATGATGAGCTTGGAGGAGCGCAGGTCGTTGAAATCACAATCCGAGGCCTGCAGGCCATGCACCCACGGATGGCCCGGCGCCTGGTCACCGTGCCAGGTATAATTGGACCAGCTTCGCCCAGCTAGCGCCTTTTCCCGACTCACCCCACGGACCTTAGTGTCAAGCAAAGCCAGCGAGTTGTTCAAGCGGTACATGCCGTACTTGCCGATGACGCCAAGCAGACCCATGCCGCCGCGCATTTTGATCGTGCGCGTGCCGGCGCCTCCCATCTCGTCAACCATCTCAGGCTGGTAGCCTTGAGCGAGCAAGAGTTTCTTTCCCTCCTCGCCGCTGTAACGGGTGGAGATGGCGGACAGCGCTTTGGCTATATTCTGAAACACATCTTCCCAGGAAATTTGCACGAACTCGTCCTGCCCGCGGCTGTCGAACATGTACTTCGCGCGATTCTCCGCCGTCAGCTCGGGAAAGCCGGCGTCGGCCCAGGCCTTCCAACCTTTGCGCACGATCGGATGCCTCAATCGGTACGGGCCGTAGATTACGCGGTGGAACGTGTAACCCTTGGCGCACTGGCGCGGGTTCCAGTTGGCCGTGGCATGATTGCCGTAGAGATCGGCGTATTTTTGATAGTCGTAGGTGTTGCCGAGACGCGTGACGATGCCGTTGCGCACGAACGCGCGCACGCGGCAGGCGTGCGTGTCGTTCGGCGAGCAGACCCAGTCGAACGTGGAGTCGTATTTGTATTGATCGCGGTAGATTTTCTCCCAGGCGCGATCGATCGAGCCGGCAAGCGGGTTCTCGTCGGGCCGCGCCGAGGCGAGAAGACGAAGGGGCAACGCGCCGCTCAGCGCGGCGGCGCTCGTTCCTGCGCCCATCCACTTCAAAAAATCCCGGCGCGTCACTCCCATGATCTCTCGTGCGCTTTCTTCGGCCATACGTTTCTCCCTCACGGCTATTTCGCTATTCGTAGATCCTGCCAGATTGTCACCGACTTTTTTCCGTCGCGGTCTCCCGCGCTGCCGTTCCAGACGGCGAATGCCACCGGGACTGTCGTGCCGGGCGTGAGCACGACGGCGTCTTTGCCGGCCGGCTTCAGACTCCTGCGGAACATGACCCGATACGAAGCGGCGCCATAGACGCCTCTGGCGTCGACATTCTGGTCGATCCGCGGACGCGCGCGCAGCGTGCCGAATCCCTGCGCCGTCAAATCTTCGGTCGGGCTTTTTCGCTCCGGATCGGAGACGATATTGCCGGCGCCCCAGCCGGTGACGAAGGTCTTGTTCGATTCGAGCGTGAGCGCGTGCCGCGACGGCTGCTCGACGGGCGACTTGAGGAGATTCGGATAGGAGTCGATGCCGAGATTCGGATAAACTTTTTCCAGATCCTGAAAAGCCGGCTCCAGATCGGCCTGGCGCTCCGATTTCCACATCCAGATGTTGATCGGCTTGCCTTTTTCGCCCATGGCGAAAAACGGCGGGTTCGGCGTGAGCGAGAACTCCACCGCGACCGCATCGCGAAAATCCTGCGGCCGCATCGCCGTGTGATCGTTCGTCTCGTCGCCCCAGACGAGCAACAAAGCGATTTCTTTGCCGTCGTGGAGCGCCCGCACGGTCACTTCTTCGGGCCGGTCGCTGCGCCACCAAAGCGGCATGAGATGAAGATTGACCGGCGGCGTCGTGCGCCAGACGCCCGCGTCGGGGTGATCCGGCAGCTCCTTCACGCGCGTGGCCGTGATCTCGAATTTTTTCATCTCGACGCGCGCGCGCTGCGTGTCGCTCGACAGCGAGCGCACGTAGTGGACGAGATGCCAGGCGTCTTCTCCCCAGGCCCAATCGCTCATCGGCATCGGCGTTCCCGGGATACCGGCGAGAATGCGGCGATACAGTTCGGCCGGATCCGGATTGCCCTTGAAGACGCCCGTCGTGAGATCGCGCGGCCGGGTCGGGAATCCTTCGTCGTCGGTTTGCTCCTGAGCGCCGTCGCCTCTGGCGGTCGCTCCGTGGCAGGAGGCGCAGGCGTCCTTGAAAAGCTCCAGCGCCTTCGCCTTTGCGGCTTCGTTGTAAGGAGCTTCGGGTGGAACTTTGATGACGCCTTCGCCGCCGCTGCCGTCGGGCGCGGGATCTTTCTGCGGTTTTATCGCGAGCGATTTCGGCGTCAGAGATTTCACATAATGAACGAGCGCCCAGCGCTGCTCCGCGGGCAGGTGTCCCCACGACGGCATCGCCGAACCCGGCATGCCGCGCGTGATCGTATTGAAAAGATCCTGGTCGGTCGGCACGCGGTCCCAGGTGGAAACCAACCGGAAATTACCGGCGGCGAAATCGCGCGGCTTGGGATAGAGAAGATAGGCCGCCTCGCCGTCGCCTTTGCCCTGCGGCCCGTGACAGGCGACGCATTGCCGGCCGTAGATTTGTTTTCCGAGCGCGAGGAGTTTTTGTGAGGACGGAGGCGGCTTGATCTCGGCGGTCTCGATGCCGGTCGTAAGGAGCAGAAGAAGCGCAGCAGCGCCGAGAGAAAAAATCCGTTTCATCGCCAGCCTCCGGATTACTTTTTGCTCAACTCGATCGTCAGTTTCGCCTCTTCGCCGGCTTTCACGGCCACTTCTTTGGTGATTTTTCCCAGCGTTTCGTGCCAGATCTCGATTTTCTGCGCGCCCGCCGGAACATTCGCGATCTTGAACGCGCCCGTTGCATCGGTCGCCGCGATATAAGGGTGGTCGGTGACGACGAGCCATGCCGCCATCCATCCGTGCGCGTCGCAGGTGATTTTGATAATTTCCGCCTGGGAAAAAGTCTCCGTCATCTTCTTCTTGAATCCGGGTTGAGCTTTATTGATGACCGCGTTCTTCGCGCTGATCGTGTGGAAGTTGTGCAGGATGCCGTCGTCGTTGACGATGTCGACCGGCGCTCCCGCCGGCGCGATCAGAACGTGCGGGCTGAACGCGCAGCCTTTCTGATCGATCGTCGCATTCGCCTCCGTCTTGGCGAGAGGCCCCTTAAGGCCGGCCACGCTGACGACAGCGTTCTTAATGCCGCGCTCCGCCGAGACGATTAAATCCTCCGCCGTTTTTTCCTGGCCGCATTTTTCCTGATCTTTGGTGATCTTGATCTTCTTCGCTTGAGGAATTTCACCCGTGAGCACCACGCGGCCGGTTATGGTCCCGGTCGCGTCGGCGGCCAGAGATCGAGAGAAAACCGACACTCCATAGACTAGCGTTACAACCAAAAGTCCGACCAACCATCTCGACATGCTTTTCTTCTTTCGAAACAACGGCTGAACCAAGAATTAGCAACTCTCAGGCCAGCGGTTGACGCCCTCGGCGGAAAGAAAAATCGTCGAGGGCCCGCCTCTTCTTCCTGAATTTCGGAACTTCTCCCGACTTTTTTCCCACCGGCGGGAAAACACGCGGTAGTGGAATCGTTCAGCCGCTTCTAAAAAGCGTGGTATGCTGTTTGCGGCTAGAACGCGGCGTTGAATCAAAGCTCGGAGGTATAGTTCGGCGTGCTCTATCTGTTTTCTGTCTGGCTGCATATTCTGGCCGCGATCGTCTGGATCGGCGGCATGGCGTTTTTCGCTCTGGTCATCGTCCCCGTCACGCGCCGGGAAGAGTTCCGCAGTCACGCTTCCAGTCTCATTCATGCGTCCGGCGTGCGTTTTCGTTGGGTTGGCTGGATCTGCATCGCTCTCCTGGCTGCAACCGGCGTGATGAATCTGGCGTATCAAGGAACAGGCTGGCAGAACATTTGGAGCGGCGCTCTATGGCACGGCGCGCAGGGAACGGTTCTGGTTTTCAAGCTCGCTCTGGTTCTGATCATCGTCGCGCTCAGCCTGCTGCACGATTTCATCATCGGCCCGCGAGCAACGGCGGCAGGAATTGACAATCCGGCATCGCCGCAGGCGATGCGCTATTCGCGCTATGCTCGCTGGATGGGGCGTTTGAATCTTTTGCTCGCGCTCAGCGTCGTCGCTTTGGGAATCATGCTCGTGCGCGGATCCCCCTGGTAGCGCCGGCCGAGAGAAAGTATGTCGCAACACAGTTGGCGCGTTCCGCTGATCGCGATTGCCGGCGCGTCTTTGCTTGCCGGGCTCTGGGTCGGGCTATTGCGCCTCGGCTGGGAGTTGCCGCAACCGCGCCTGCCGCTTCCCTCCGCCCACGGGCCGCTGATGGTCAGCGGCTTTCTCGGCACGCTCATCGGCCTGGAGCGCGCGGTGGCGCTGGAAAAAAAATGGCCTTACGGCGCACCGCTGTTTGGCGCGCTCGGCGTTCTTGCGCTGCTGTTTTTTTCGCCGCCGAATATCGCGCCTCTACTCGCGACCGCAGGCAGCGTCTTTCTCACCGCCATTTTTATCTCGCTTTACCGCCTGCGCCCTTCGAGCTTTTTTGCCACGATGGGCGCCGGCGCTTTCCTGTGGCTGGCGGGCAACCTCCTCTGGTGCGCGGGCCTGCCGCTTCATCGGATCGTGCCGTGGTGGATCGGATTTCTCGTCCTGACGATCGCGGGTGAGCGGCTGGAGCTTTCGCGGTTGTTGCTGCTCTCGCGCCGAGACACATTCAAGTTCTTGTTCAGCGTCGCGCTGTTCCTCTGCGGCCTTGTCGTGTCGCTCGCGGCGTTCGGGATCGGCGTCAAATTCTTGGGCGCTGGGCTCCTCGCCATCGGCTTGTGGCTCCTGCGCTACGACATGGCGCGCCGTAACATTCGAGAACACGGCCTGCCACGCTTCATGGCGAGCGCGCTGTTATGCGGCTACGTCTGGCTCGTGGCCGGCGGTTTGATGTGGATCTTCTTTAGCCAGGATTTTTCCGCCGGTCCTCATTACGACGCGATGCTGCACGCGATTTTTCTGGGTTTTGTTTTTTCGCTGATCTTCGCCCACGCGCCGATCATCTTTCCCTCTATCACCGGCCTGGCGATGCCGTTTCAGAGCGTGTTCTACGCCCACCTGATTTTGCTTCACGTTTCGCTGCTGCTCCGGGTCGGCGGAGATTTAATCGAATCGCCGTCCTGGCAGCAATGGGGCGGCATGCTGAACGCGCTGTCGGTTCTGTTGTTTTTACTCAACAACGTCCGCGCGGTCCGGCTCGCGCGGAGCGGCTGATCCATTCTCAAATCTGCTTTTTTTCTCCGCATCCATCTTAGTTTTGGGAAAATTTCCGGTTGAGAGCTTGAAAAAGCCGCCGGATTCCGATGAAAAGGCTTCGCGCCGGAGTGGCATGTGTTTTGCCGTATATTTCAAGGGGAAAGATCCATTTTGAGGTAGAAATCAGGAGGTCCTATGGAAAGTCATACCGTTGCGTGTCATGGCACGGTCCACGGGTATCGCGATTATGAAACGGCTACCGAAGTATTGAAGGAAGAGCACCGGGTGATTGAAAAAGTGCTGGATGCTCTGGAGCGTTTGGCGAATGCTGCGGAGACCTCTGCGCTGGCGGAGTGGGATAAGGTGATTGACTTTGCCCGCAACTTCGCCGATAAATGCCATCACTTAAAAGAAGAAAATTTGCTTTTTCCCGCCCTGGAAGAGCGCGGCATCCCGCGCGAGGGCGGGCCGATCGGCATGATGCTGGCGGAGCACGAGGAAGGCCGCGGCTACGTGCGCGCCATGGCCGCGGCGGTGGCATCGGCGGGGAAAGATTCCGTCGACAACCGGCAGATTCTGCGCGAGACCGCCATTGCCTACATACGGCTTTTGCGCCAGCATATACAGAAGGAAGACGAAGTCCTGTTCCAGATGGCCGACGAGGTGCTGAGCTCGGAAGAACAGAAAACGCTGCTGCGCGAGTTTGAAGAGCACGAGCTGAAAGAGATCGGCGCGGGCTTTCACGAAAAATACCTCAAGATAGCTCAGGAATTGGGTTAGCGGACGACGTCCGGCCTTCGCCCGATTCCTAAGGCGAGGAAGGAAACATGATTGCAAAAGATATCATGACCAAGGACGTCATCACCGTCGGCCCCGCGGCTAGCGTGAAAGAGCTTGCCAAGACGCTGGTGCAGCAGCAGATCAGCGGCGCGCCCGTGATGAACAAGAAGGGTCAAATCGTAGGCATTGTCTCCGAAACTGACATCGTCGCCAACAAGGGCAAGCGAGTCAAAGACATCATGAGCAAAAAAGTTTGCAGCGTAGCCGAAGAAACTCCCGTGGAAGAGATCGCGGCGCTCATGACGGCGCACAAAATCAGCCGGCTGCCGGTCATGCGCGGGCAAAAATTGGTCGGACTCGTGAGCCGCGCCGATATCGTCGGCGCGATCGCTTCGGGGAAACACATCGCCATATATACTCCCGTGTATGATCTATAAGTAGAGAGGAAATTTGCCTCTGACGGTCTAGTACGGAGCAAGCTTTGACGCCGTGGTAATTAATTGTTCAGAAGATTTATGGAGCGGGCGACGGGGATCGAACCCGTGACGTCCAGCTTGGGAATTTTCTATCGAATTTGACGTTTTTTTTTGCAGCAACAAGTTAGTCGATATTTTCTGCCGCTAAACCCTTTTTCCGATCTCCAGTAATTTCAACTGGTTTCGCACGTTCTACTTTTGTCTTGGAAACGTTTTGGGAACGCGAATTGAGCAGCGTGTGTTAGCTTCTCCCTGACCAAGCACAGTCAAATCCGTGGGCTTCGGCCAGCTCTGACAGCTCGGGGATTGCGTCTATTGGCAATTGCGCGCCGGAATGAAATTCGATGTCGATCCGAGGTGTCATGATCGCTCACAAACTAACCTGTTGTTGGACTCCCGGTTTGTTTTCCTAATCCTTTTTAAAAGCTCCCAGCCCAGGCCGATACTGTTTGTCGGTGAATTGCCGGATTCCCTTGTCCAGCCATCCTCCCTTTTGCAGATAAGTCATCTCGTGGCCTTTAGCCTGCGCCCAGTACCAGCTTTCCTCGTCGTTCAAATTCCTTCCGATCCGCAGGACCTCTTTCGTCTCCTTCAAAGCGATCGGATCCTTTTCGATTAGCTTGGCCGCCAGCTTGAGCGTTTCCTCTTCGAGCTTCACTTTCGGAACGGCGAAGTTAACGAGTCCGATCTCGGCCGCGCGTTTACCGTCGAAGGCGTCGCCTGTCAAAGAGTAATACATGACATCGCGCCAACGGAGCATATCCATAATGGCCCTGGGCACCAGTCCTCCCGGAAAGTTTCCGAAATTGATTTCTGAGAGACCGAATTTAGCTTCTTCGGCGGCGATCGCCAGATCGCAGTTGCCCACGACCGCAAACCCCCCTCCGAAACACCATCCATTCACACATGAGATTGTCGGTTTGGAAAAAAACCTCAGCATTCTTCCCCGCCATTCATAGGAAATTTTTCTGATGCGCTCTGATTCAACAGGATTGTCCTTCAACTCATAAAAATATTGTTTAAGATCCTCTCCCGCACAGAAGCTGTCGCCATTTCCGGTAATGACAAGAACGCGCGTCTCACTGTCCTGGTCCAGTTCCGAAAGAGCATGATACATCTCTCTGTGGAGCGCAGGGTTCATGGCGTTTTTTTTCTCTGGGCGGTTGAAAGCAAGCCACGTGACACCATCGCGGCGTTTCACCTCGATTGCTGAGTATTCCATCGTCAAACCTCCTGGTTGTTAATGACACCGAAGCGACTCCCGGCAATGTCCGGGGTACACTTCATTAATTTCTGCTGAGCTTGTCTTGTTTCGTTATTTGTTTGAAAGGAGAATTTCTTTTAGTTGAGCCAGGACGTCAGCCGATAGCTTTTCAAAACCGGACACGATTTCTTCCAGTTCTTCGCCGCGGGTTGGATTTATAATAATATTCGATCGGCCGGCCTCGGCGAGGAACTCAGGGTCTCGCATGGTTGCGTCAAACGCTTTTCTTAATATGTCCACACGATCTTTCCGTACCTTTGGCGGTAACGTGTAAGAGTGGCCTAGAGCGCTGATGTCCTGAATGCCAATCTTAATTAGCTGGCGCGCCTCATCCGTCTTGGCAAATTCACCAGCGAGGGGAATCTTGGCAATCTCGGGATGCGGCTTACGACCGACTTGGAGCACAATGTTCATCGACTTAAACTCTTCTTTCCAAGTGACGCTTTGTGTTTCCCATGCCAGCCCACAGGCCCCTTCAACTTCTCCTTGATTGATCGCCAGCTTAACTGCGGCGCCACCTTTGTAACCTTCAACCAGTTGAATGGGGACTCCCAAGGCGGTTTTTAGAACTCGGGCATCATCACTGAGGCTGGTTCCCGGTGCCATGCCGCCCAATTTGACCGGCTTTTTCGAATTCAGCCAATCTTTTAGAGTCGTACGCCTGTTGACTTTGAAATCATACAGATAGGGGTCGGCTTGGTTGGAGATCCCAGCCACTCAAACCTCCGAGCCTCGAATTGAATCCCTCTTTGACCGAGGTATTGTTGGAGGGACAGGCTGCCGTTCCAGTTTGCCATCGTCAGCCCATCCGGTTCAGCTCGATTGTAAAGGTAATTGACGGCGATCAGTCCTCCTGCACCGGTCATATTCTCGACGGCGACTGTCGGATTTCCCGGGATGTGCTTTTCCAAATGACGGCCAATGGCACGGGCATAGGTGTCGTAGCCACCGCCGGCATCATAGGCCTCGACGATTCGGATCACCTTCCCCTTGTAGAAGGACTCTTGAGCCCAGCCACCTTTCACCACTACGACGAATATTACGAGAAACAAAACGAAAAAGAATCCTCGAGCCATTTGTCTCATTCCGATCTCTTCTCCTGTGCCATGAGCAACAAGTTTGCTTAAATTTTATCGGTAAACACTTTTGATGAACCCGCTCGCGTCAAGCTCGCGGACAAATCGATCTTCGATAATCGAATCGATTTTGAGCGCTTCTATTTTAGGTTCTTTTTCCGCCAAGATCTGAACCAAGCTGACGAGCCCTTCACGTTTGACGTAAGGGACAGTTTCAAAAAGATCGGAAAAGAGCTGGTGGGTTTCTTCCAGCACCTTTTCATCTTCGATACGGAGGTATTTGGCAATTAGCTTTTTCGCGAAGGGTTTATCCGTCTTATAACGGTGGATCCCTTCTACGGAGGCCGCCAAAAAAGGCTCGATCACATTGCGATTTTTTTCCAGAAACCCGGCGGTGACCACGACATACGTGAAGGGATAATAGATATCCCCCTTCGACAGGTCCCCGAGCTCATGAAGGCCCATCTTTTCGGCCTGCAAATGGGCCGGTGGCGACAGCGCTCCGGCTTGGCTCGTGCCGCTCTTAAGAGCCGCTAAAACATTTGGCACACTCCCCACTTGAAGAATCGTTGCGTCCTTTTCAGCCGACAGACCTGAATTTCTGAGAAACAGGCGCGCGGCAAAATCGGTGCTCGTGCCATATCGGGTAACGGCGATTCGCTTCCCTCGAAGGTCGCCCGGAGTTTTTATTTGCGGAGTCGCCATGATCTTCATGATCATGCGATTTAATGTCCCGGCGACGCCGACAATCGATCTGCGCTGAAGATTCGCGTGAATGATGGAGGGACCTCCGCCGATACCGAAAGCGACCTCTCCCGCAAGCATCGATTGGAAAAGTTGCGCCGTGCCCCCGATATAAACGAGATCGACCTTTAGTCCGTATTTGTCGAAATAGCCGCCCTCTTTTGCAGCCCAGACCCAAGCCATGGAGCCGCTCATGGCCGAGTAGCCGGCCCAGACCCGCTGCTCCTGCGCCCGATTGACGCCCGGGACAAGCAAGATGAGTACAGCTACAACAAGGATGCTTAATCTCGTCTTCATCAAGTTACCCTCTGTTACTTCATCCCCAGCTCGTCGTTCACCTGCCTCTGCAGTGTGAAATCAAAAACACGAGAACTCTGGTAGGGCTCCTTCAATCCAAGCGCTTCAGCATCCATCTTGAGCATTTCATCGATCTCGTGGTTTCTTGGCATGCCGTCACTGGTATAAGCCGGGCGAGAGAGCCGATAGGACTCCAGCGCTACTGGCAGTTCCACTTTCAGATACTTTGCCAAAGTTCACTCGTGCCCTTTTCGTTTTTCCAA
>JBGQBP010000092.1:0-12904 GCA_041494945.1 Binatia bacterium
TCGCCGTGGGAGCCGTAAGCGAGCGCAGCCCGGCAAAGAATCCAATGAGAAAGGCCAAAAAAAGCGTCATCGTACGGCCGACCCTTCGTCCGTCGATCGGTTATTGGCCGCAGCAGTTTTTATACTTTTTACCGCTTCCACATGAGCAGGGCTCGTTCCGTCCAAGTTTCTTTTCGACTCTCGTTGGTTTTTGGGGATTGAGTAAACGTTCGAGCTCGGCGGTATCTTCCGGCCTGTCCGGTTCCAGCAGTACCTTAAATATCCAGCCCTTTGCTTTGAACTGCGCCGTTACTTCTTTGAGCCTCTTTTCTGTTCGCACGTGGACGACGGCCGGATTCTTTTCGGTGCCCAGTTTCGCGGTCTTCTTGCCGGCGATATTTCTAAGCCGGCTTTCCTCATCGACGATGCTTCTCATCCTGCCGATATCGGTGATTTTGTTTCCCATAGCTCCACTATTTCAAAGATTTCCGTACTTGGCTACCGCTCACATGGGCGTGCGGGCAACCGGCGGTGGGTACCGCGGTGCATGTAGAAGATGGAAAGCTGTCAACCGCTGCGCTCAGAGTGTATGAAAAAATTCGTTCATGGTTCGATCCTTCGACTTTACTCAGGACAGGCTCCCTCGACAACCTTCAGTCCCGAGCTTGTCGAGGGATCACCACGAACGGGATAACATCGATGGAAGTTCAAGCACTTAGCCGTTCGTTCCTTCGATGAACTCAGGACTGGCTCTGAGCCCGTCGAAGGGCGATCGGCGATTTTTTCACACACTCTCAGTATTTCGCCAGGACGGCCAGTAACCTCTGGGCACGCGCGGGCGGCTGTACGTTCCCGGCAAGAATGTCTCTCGCCGCAACCGTCCTGCCGTAGTACGCTGCGTTGACCTCGTCGCGGGTGCCGATCCCCGTGCCCTCCAGGGAAATGCCGGCGAAGAGTCCCTGGCTGCGGCTGTAACTATACATTGCCGCCTGCAAGGCCACACCGCCCTCTGCGCTACGTCCGACGGGGCCCGCCGCTACGGTCAGGTTGCCTCCAAGAGTAACGTTGCCGCCTCTCGCGAAAGCGTCGATGGCCGCGGGAGTGTTGAGGACAATGACAAACTCGGAGACCTCAACCCCGGCCTGAAAGCCGACTCCCAGCCCTCCCGTGCCGATTGCCGAGGGACCGCTCCAACCGTTTCGGGTTCGCGCCACGACAACTCCAGTGCCGCCCCTGGCGCTACCGATAAATCCGGCTTTGGTAACGGTAAGGATCGCCAAGCCTCTCGCAGCGCGCATGACCGCGGGCGGAATCGCTCTCTCCGGGATCGCCTCGAAGCGTTCGATGATCGCCGCCGCTTGTTCGACGTCTGCCTGCATAGAATCCTGCGGAGCAGTCGCAGCGCACGCGCTGAGTAGAGTTGCGGCGATTAGAAAAATAATTGCCCTCATCTTGTCACCCTCCTTTTTTGGCCGACATCCCCGTCGCCGGATGCGATGGGTAGGACTAAGGATAGCAGATGGGGAGGGGCAGGAGAATAGGGGGAGGGGATCTCGCTCAAAAGCTTCACGCGCCCCACACCTCCCGGGCCACATGCACTACGAGCTTGAGCTTGGCGATCTGTTCGTCGATTGTCAGCTTGTTGCCGAGCACGGTGCTGGAAAAACCGCACTGGGGGCTGATGCCGAGTTGGTCGAGGGGTACGAATCTACTGGCCTCATCGATGCGCCGTTTTAGATCGGCGGGATTTTCGAGGGCACCGCTCTTGGAGGTTACAAGTCCTAGAATCAGTTTTTTCCCTTTGGGCAGATAGCGAAGCGGCGCGAAGTTTCCGGCGCGGGGCGTGTCGAATTCCAGAAAATAGCCGTCCACTTCGAGCGCGTTGAAAAGCACTTCGGCGACCGGATCGTAGCCGCCTTCGGCGACCCAGGAGCTGCGGAAATTGCCGCGGCAAAGGTGGGTGCAAACCGTCATGTTCTCCGGCCTGTCTTTGATGCACTCGTTGATAAGATTGGCGTACAGTAGCGGCAGCTTCTCCGGGTCTGCGCCGATTTTCCGCGCGCCTTCGCGCATCTTGGGGTCGCAGAGATAGGCGAAGTTCACGTCGTCGATCTGAAGATAGGTGCAGCCGGCGGCCGCCAGCCCGGCGATCTCCTCGCGGTACACCCGCGCCAAATCCGCGAAGAATTCCTCCATATCGGGATAGGCGGCCTTATCGACCCCCTCGCGCCCGGTGCGGAAATGAACCAGGGACGGCGACGGGATGCACTGCTTGGGAGTATTTTTCGTGGCCGAGGCTAAAAATTTGAAATTCTCGGTCTCGATGCCGCGCGGATGGCCGAGCTTTCCCGTCACGACAAACCGAGTCGGGGAGCGTTGGACGTCGGCGTCGGGGTTTTGAAAATGGCGCGCCGACTCCGGCAGCAAGCCCTCGACGACTTTGATTCCCTCGAATCGGCTGAGAAAGTCGGCGTGCCAGAGGTTGCGGCGAAATTCGCCGTCGGTAACTCCTTGGATGCCGATTGCCTCCTGCATCTTCACGACGCCGCGGATCGAGCGGTCTTCGACCTCGCGCAATTGCGCGGCGCCGAGCTCGCCCTTTTGGTGCTTCTCGCGTGCCTGCAAAAGTTCCGGCGGGCGCAGCAAACTACCGACATGATTGGCGCGAAACGGTGGTTTTTTTTCCTCGGCCATGATGCGCTCTCCTTCCATTTGCTCGTCAGCCGTTTGAGTCGCAACGCCACTGACGATATACGGGAAAGACATCACACTTTCCAGCGGAAACAAAGGTCATTCCGGGCTCGGGACATATGATGCGTTTTGTTGATATAGGATATAGAAGGGATAGCCGGTTGAAGATTCATGAGCGGCAAAATTCTGAACTCATTCTGTGCGGATCGGAGGAAAAAGATGAACTGTTTTCTCTTGCGATTGACGGTGATTTGCACGGCTTTTGCCCTGTTGGGATCATTCCCCGCTCCCGGCGCTGCCGCCGCTGAGAAAATCAACGCCAGCTATGGCGCTGTTTCCGGGTCGATGGCGCCCATCTGGGTGGCCAGGGAAGCGCGGCTGTTCGACAAGCAAGGTCTCGATGTCAATCTCGTTTACATCCCCGGCGGGCCGCGCAGCATCATGTCGCTCATCGGCAACAGTTTGGAATTCGTCAACCACTCGGGGATGCCGGCGCTGGAGGCGTACCAGCGCGGCGCGGAGACGGCGATGATCGCATCCTCATTGAATCAACTCGAGCACGCGGTCATGGCGCACAAGAGCGTCACCGGCGTCGAACAGCTCAGAGGCAAAATCATCGGGATGAGCTCTCCGGGAGCCTTGACGGACATTGCCTTGCGGGAGGCGCTGCGCTTTCACGGGATCTCGGATAAGGAAGTCACCATCATTCCGGTGGGCGATGAAGGAGCGCGCCTGGTCGCGCTGCAAACCGGACGCGTGCAAGCGGTAATCATCTCCGGGATACAGCGTCTTACCGCAACCCGGATGGGCTTTCGCCCGGTGATCGATCTCGCCAAACTGCCGATCGAGGTCGCCGGTTCGAGCATTCTGGCGCGGCGTTCTTACTTGGCACAGAATCCCGAGATCGCGCTTAAGTTCCTCAAAGCCTGGATCGAAGGGGTTTTCCTGTTCAAGGCTAAACCTGAGTTTAGCCTCGGCGTGCTGAAAAAGTACGTCGCCAATAAGGACCCCGAAGTGCTGAGCGCGATTTACGAGCTCAATAGACAACAGCTCTCGACGAAACCCGTACCTTACGTGCGCGTGGTCAAATCGATGATGCAGTTATTGGCGCGGACGAGGCCCGACTTGCCGAACGCGAATCCGGAAGGCTTCATCGAGCCACGTTTTATCAACGAACTCGAAAAAGCGGGTTTCTTCGAGGAAATGAGCCGGCAATACGGCAGGTGAAGATCGGCGATTCAGGAGAACGACGGCGGAGGAAAGAACTTCGCGGGCGAGAGAAGTCAGCGACTACGATGTGTGATTTCAAGACCTGACTCCTAGCGCATTCCATTAGGCACCCCCTTCAATGCAAATTTAGAACACGCAAGTTTAACTCTCCGCAACGGTGACAAATCCAGTAGTCCGAGTATCTTTTTGTGACGGAACATTCTTCACAGGCGATACAATGACTATGGCGGCAGGACTCACAATTGGCGCCGTCAACCGCTCCCGATGCGCGGCTGGCCTTTGCCCATGCCTGTTTCGCCGAACCGGCTTCGATCAGAAAAAAACGTTTGTTGTCCATCCCGTTGTGTTGGTCAGTCACGCGTTGGACCACTCGCTCCCGGACATCAACCGCATAAAACGCCATACTTCCTTCGTTCTCCCAGCCGAGCGTTACGCTCAGGGTATCATTAGAATATTTGCTTCTCAAGCTGCGCCGACTCGCCAGGGATTACTGTCTAATATTGAACAACCTGAAAAGATTATTGCCGGGCGCCGCAGGCAGGCACACTCGATCACAATTATCTAGGAAGATATTTGGCGACGTGGGTGAGATTGCGCCCGTCAACCGGACGCGGTAGTTTGGATTTCTAAAGAAGAGGGTAGTGGTAGTTAGTTGCAAGGTGGACGGATGCCAAGATTCAATTCTGCTGAAAAACCCTCCGTTCATCCTTCGAGAACCTCAGGACGAACGGAGGGGCGGTTGAAATCATTGGATATTTTCCGTTCATGCTGAGCCTAGTCGAAGCATTCGTAGGGTTTTTCAGCAGAATCAAGATTCAAGACCTGATCGTTGCTATTGCGCTTGGAGGCTCACCCGCAGGTTCCGAGCTTCAGCAGAACAGAGGAGCGAGACGATGAGGAGAAACATTTGCGCAGGCCTGACGATTCTGACGCTGGCTTTGGCGCCGGCGACCGGCCGCGCCCAGGAAAAGCTCGACAAGATCCGCGTTGCGCGCGCGTCGGACTCGGCGACCGAGGCGGCGCTTTGGTTCACGAAAGAGGGGGGATTTTTCGAGAAGCACGGCATCTCGGCCGAGTTGATTCGTTTCCAGGGAAGCTCGCTCGTCGTCAGCACGATGCTTGCCGGGGAAATCGCCGTCAGCCAGATCGGCGCGGCAGCGGTGGTGGATGCTGACCTCGCGGGCGGCGACCTGACGAACGTCGCCACGATCATTCGCAATTTTGTCTTTTACATCTTCAGCCGGCCCGAGATCGAGCGCATGGCCGATCTCAAAGGCAAGGCGATGGGAACGAGCCGCTACGGCGCGATTTCCGACTTCGCCGCGCGCTTCGCGCTTACGAAGAACGGCCTACAGCCGGAAAAAGACGTGGCGATTCTGCAAACCGGCGGCCCTTCGGAGAGCGTCGCCGCGCTCAACGCCAATCGCATTCAGGCGGTGGCGCTGACGGCGCCGGCGACGATCCGCGCGCGCAAGCTCGGGCTACGGCCGCTGCTCGATATCTCGAAGATCGAGGCGAACTTTCCCTTCAACGGCATCGTCGTGCGCAAGAGCTTCCTTAAAAACAACGGCGATCTCATGCGGCGCTTCATGATGGCCTACATCGAAGGCGTCGCGCTCGCGAAGAAGGACGCGGCGTTCGCCAAAAAAGTCATGGCAAAATATTTCAAGAGCGACGACCGGGAGACCCTCGACGAGAGTTACGATTGGATCGTCAAGCAGAATTTCACTTTACCGCCCTACCCCGCGGTCCCCGGCCTGGCGACGATTCTGAACTCCGTCGCGGAGCGCAACCCGAAAGCCAAGAGCATGAAGCCCGAAGACTTCGTCGATATGGCGATCGTTCAAGAGCTCGACAAGAGCGGGTTTATCGCCAACGCGACGAAGTGAGAACGTAAACGGCCTCCCCCTCGCCCCGTTCGACCGAACGGATCCGACCTAAGATTCGGCCGGCGTTTTTAAAAACCGCGAATACGAGCGGACCCGAGCGGTTTAATCTCATGTTTTTGGAATTCCGGAAACGTGGTAAACGTCGCGTGGAGCGTCTATCGACATACAAAGGAGAAAAGATGGCGATACGACTAATCGTAACGATCAACGCCGCGCCGGGAAAAGGCGCCGAGCTGGCGCAAGCGTATAAGGCGCGCTGCATGGAGGTGATGAAAGAGCCGGGCTGCGAGCAGTTCGAAGTTTTTCAGAGCGTGGTGAATCCGGACAAGCTCGCGATTCTGGAACGCTGGACGGATCAGGGAGCCTTAGACGCGCACGCTAAATTACAGAGCACCCGTCCTCCGTTGCGCCCCGAGTTGTGCGCCGGGCCCACCGAACGCGAAGACTACATGTATAACCGAACGCGCTGATCCGGATCTCGACCGATGATGCTACGCACTTTTGTCGCGAACGGCGAGCAAGTCAATCTAGTCAGTAACGTTCCCTAAACTCTAAGTCCATCCTCAGGTCGACCCTCGCTGCTTGTGGCTTACCGTGGCGAGAATTACTGCAAAGAAAAGCGGGAATAGCATAGGCCAAGATTTGACCCTAAGTCCACGACCTGACCCTAAGTCCACGACCGTGATAGGTTGAATTGAGGCCGGAAAAAGATCTGGGCGCGTGTTATCATTCGACAGGCAGAATGGTAAAGCTTTTTTTAAGACCGGGGTCAGGAACCAGTCAGGACCAGGATCAATCCATAGTTGGAGAGGAGACGGAATCCCATGGCAACTCAAAAACCGCCTGTCGTAATTCAAGGAGGCCGGCTCATCGATGGCAACGGCGGCAAGCCCGTCGACAACGCCACCGTGGTGATCGAGGGCAACCGCATCAAGCAAGTCGCCGCGGGCAAAATCGACTTCCCCCGCGAGGCCCGGGTCATCGACGCCGGCGGCAAAACCGTGCTGCCGGGCTTCATCGATAACCACATCCATTATCGCGGCTTCATGGGCGAGATCTTGCTCGCGTACGGCGTGACTTCTGTACGCGATCTCGGCAATCCTCTGGAGTGGATCCTGGCGCTGCGCGATGCGATCAACATGGGAAAAATCACCGGGCCGAGAATCTTCGGCGCGGGCGGCGGCTTTTACGGCCACGCCACGGCGGCGCACCACATGGGCGTGGCCAACGTTGATGAGGCGCGCGCGATGGTGCGAAAACTGGTTCAGTTGGGCGTCGATTATCTGAAGATTCACCTCGGCGTTTCCTTGGATATCATTCGGGCCGTGGCCGAGATCGGGCGCTCCGAGGGCATGAAGCTCACCGGCCACCTGGAATCCAACATCGTTCCCTATGTCGAGGCCGGCATCGACGGAACGGAGCATGGCAGCGGCAGCGCCGAGGCGACGATTCGAGATGAAAGGAGCCGGAAGATTTTGAATTCGTGGAAGCTCTGGCTGCCCAAATTTCTCGGCCCGTGGACGCTCGCCGAGCGAAAATATTTTCCGGAGGTCACGGAGTTCCTGGCGAAAAAAGGGACGTTTATCGAGCCCACGGCGGTTCTCTGGGGGGCATCGTTGGGCATGAGAGAGAAATGGGAAAAGGAAGATTACGAATTACTGAAGAATCCTGGGCTTGCTTATATCTCGGAGGGCGAGCGCATCCTCTGGCTCGATCACTACTACTTGGCTTATGGGCCGAGAGTCGCTCATGAGGTTTCGGACGAGGTGATCTTCGGCGACGGCTACTCCTACTACGGCATCCTGCCGCAAGAAGAGATGAAAGAAGGTTTCAGACGGATGGGCGAATTTATTTGCCAACTGGTGAAGGCGGGCGGCCATGTCGTCACCGGCACGGACGCGCCCGCGGTGGCTCCCGGCATCAGCCTCCACCGCGATATGGAGCTTCTGGTGATGGCCGGTTTGACGCCGATGCAGGCGATCCAGGCAGCGACCAAGACGGGTGCCGCTTACCTCGGTAAGGAAAAAGAGCTGGGAACCGTGGAAGCGGGCAAGCTCGCCGACGTTGTGATCGTCAACGGCGATCCTCTAACTGACATCACCCGGACGCGGCGCGTCGATACCGTGATAAAAGACGGCGAGGTCTTGGACACCTCCTACCACGCCTGGTTCAGCGATCTCATGCCCCGACCGTACGGTCAAGATTTTTACGGCTACCCGGTGCCAAATCTTGAACGGATTTCCCCGGTGGCGGGCTCAGAGAAAGACAGCGAGGTTGTCTTGAATCTCAAAGGCAAAGGCTTCTTCCCGACTTCGGTGGTTCATTTCGGCGCCACGCCCATTCCCACGCAGTATTTGAGCCCGCTCGAGCTGGTTGGCAAAATTCCTGCGCGCGCGCTGCGCGGCGGAACGGTGCCGGTTTACGTCGTTAACCCGAAACCGTACCAACTCCGGCATCGTGGCGGGACTTCCAACCCGCTTTCGTTCGTCGTTAGATTTGCGCGGTAGGCTAGCGCCGCTATTAGGCTCACCCTGTCCCGCTGTCCTCGATCACCAATTCTCGAATCTGCGGGATGAGCCGGCGTCGCTCTGTCAATTCCGCGGGAAAGTCTAGAATCGAAATCCTGACCCCGAAAATTTACGGATTATGAGTTACTACGGTAGTGTCGCAACATAGGCTGCGGCATGACCGGCAAGACTGGCGAGGAGTTTCTTCATACTAAGGTCTTCCGCCGGTTCTGAATACTTACCTTTAGGCCCCCCTGACTCCGTAGTCATTAAAAATGCCGTAGCGTCGTAGAGTTTCTCCAGAACCAGTTTGCGGGCGAGGATTTCGTACGACGTGCATATGAGGCTTTCCGGAACTCTGGAAAAACTGGAAAGTGCGGTTCATCGACTTTAACTGGTCTCGTCGAACCTGGACAATCCTCAAGCAACATAATCCAACCTAACCAGGGCCGAGGTCGATCCGTTCCGAACGCTCCTTCCCGGAAAGCTGTCCAGAGATCTGTTGCATTGCCCAATGCTTCCTCAGCCCGGTTGTTTACATTATTACCGAAGGAAGGACCGCGCTGAGATTTAAATTCAATCGCGGCTACTAAACGATTTTGATGTACGACCACAAGATCCCAGTCTTTCGTCGCTCGGAAATAACCTGGCAGTTCTCTCTTTGATTGGGTGTAAATACAAGCGTCTTCTAGGTCATTGTGAACCAGGAGCCATGAAATCAAATGACAAAAGCCGTCCATTTGCTTGCCGCCGGTTACTGCTGAACGCTGGCCTCGATCGGCACTCCCAGCCGCCTGTTTAGCCGATTGTTCCTGAAGGGTACGCCAGTAGTGCGCAACCGCTTCCCGAAGGCGTTTCTCAAACGGCGGCAGAACCGTTGGCATGGCTAGCGTGTATTCTGATTATGCGTGATATTCACGGATTGTTCTTTGCGTGAAAAAGGAACTTGAGTCCGTGGAGATGCGAGCTTTTGCTAGATCAAAATAGTGCGGGTCTAGTTCGGAACCAATACTATTACGACCCCAACGAGCCGCTGCAAGGGTAGTAGTTCCGGAGCCTAAGAATGGATCGAGCACCGTATCACCGACGAAGCTGAACATGCGTATAAGCCTCTCTGCTACTTCAAGTGGATAGGGCGCTGGATGTTCCTTCGTCGAGGCTCCTGGTACCCCAGTCCAAATCTGCTGAAACCACTTTTGGTGATTCTCAGATGAGAGAACGCTCAAAACACGAGTTGCTATATCAGGCGATCTGTAACCGCCAGACTTGCGCTGCATAAGTATGAATTCAATATCGTTTTTTACCACGCCGTTTGGTTCGTAGGGCTTACCTAAAAATGATGAACCGTTCTCCACTTCGTAGACCGCATTTGAAATCTTATGCCATATAATAGGTGCGAGGTTGTCAAAGCCTAACCTTCTACAGTGCTCCTGAATAGAAGCGTGCAAAGGGACTACGGTATGACGGCCACCATTCTGCTTTCTGGATAAACAAACATCGCCGACCACGCACACAAGGCGACCGCCCGGGACTAAGGCATGCAAACATATTTTCCATATCCGATCGAGTTCACTCAGAAACTGATCATAATCGGTCACATGGCCTAATTGCCCATGACTATCTCGGTACTTCTTAAGCGTCCAATATGGAGGGGATGTTACAACGAGGTGGACGCTGTTTTCCGGAAGAATTAATTCACGTGCATCGGAATGAACTAGAACGTGCTCAGTAGGAACCTGAGCGATGATATTCGAGATCAGACCTAGTTTACGCTTATCTTTCGCAATCGCTGGGATTGAACGTTGTTCATCCTTTAGATCGGACAACTCTGCAGGTAACAACGCTGAAAGTTCCGGTCGCAGCGGTACCTGAAAAGCCCTTTGTTGTGGAAGTATGCTATGTGAATATTTCATGCTGTGATTTCACTGTTGACCTATATCACAAGTCCTCAAAGTTGTCAGATTTTATCCGAGTCTACGACTCCTATCACGCTGGCCGGGCATATTTTCAGGGTGTTTAATTGCCTGAGTCGTGGTAGAAAACAGGGAACAGGAAGGAAAATGTATGCTTGCCCCATCGCTCTACGCGCTTATCGTCGCCGCGCTGGCGGTATTGGCTTCTCCATCGCCAAGCACCGCGGCGGATTCTTCTTGTCCCTCTCTCCTTGATCACCAACTCTCGAATCTGTGGGATGAGCCGGTCTCGCTTTGCCAGTTCCGCGGGAAAGTCTAGAATCGAAAGCCTGACCCCGAAAATTGAGAGTCGCGGGGGCTCGTGTCATTTATCAGCAGCACGACAAGGAGGAGAAAACATGGCGAGAATCAAAGGCGTGTCAAAAGAGGAGGCGACGGATGAGGTTCGCGCCGTTTTCGAGGAGCAGGAAAAGCGCTATGGATCTATCCTGAACACCGCGCGGATCTACGCGCTCAGGCCGACGATTATGAAGGGAGTCCAGGCCCTGAGCAAAGGGATCCAGGATTCCGGGCTGATCGAGCCGGAGTTACGCCACCTGGTCTGCGTCAAGGCGGCCAGTATTAATGGTTGTCCTTATTGACTCGACCTCAACGCGTCCAGTGGGATGCAAAACGGGGCTTCGTCGGAGAAAGTCGCAGCGGTGCTGGCGGATTATCGTAAGAGCCCGCTCTTCTCCGAGCGGGAGCGCGCGGCCCTGGAGCTGGCGGAGCGGATGACCTATACCGGCAAGCGGGTTACGGATAGGTTCTTCAAGAAGCTTATGCGGCACTTTACGGACGAAGAGTTGGTGGAGTTGGCGGCGATCATCGCCCTGGAGAACTTCCGCAGCAAGTTCAATCCGGTCTTTGCCGTCGAAGCTCACGGCTTCTGTCCCGTGCCTGCGATACAGACCGCCGCTGCCGCCGCCACCGAGCGTTTTCGTTGATATCAGGAAAGGAGAGGCGCAATAAAGCCGCTTCCGAGCGACGTACTCGACGCCGCCAATTCGAAGGGAGAGGGCTGGTGCACGCGCCCGAGATCCTGGTGATGCCCGGCGCCTATGACGTCCTCAGCGCGCTGCTCTTCGCGCAGATGGGTTAGATTGCGCTAGCAAGATTGTCCACAATACAAGGCCTGACCCCGAGGAAGAGAAAAATTACCGCCGTGTGTAACGAAAAAAAATCAGCCGATCGCGGTAACGTGGCGACGACCTTCGGATGCGTGATTGCAAGACCTGACCCCAGAAACGAAGACTACGCGTACAACCGGACGCGGTAAGAAGTCTGACTCGCGAACTGACCCTCCTGATGTGTGATTGCAAGACCCCAAGCACTTTCTTCGCGCGGTTTGAATCAGGATCTCCAAGAAAAAACCCGCCCAGTTGAGCGGGTTTTTTCTTAAACCCTATTGACTACGCCTGCTTTGTGAAAAGCCTGGAAGAACTACTATTTTCCCGCCTTGCCGAACTTAACGTTGTTGACTGTCCAGATTGCAGACGGTTCGCTCGGTGTCCGTTCCGCGACAATGAACGCGAAGCTACTTGGAGCAACTGTCGCGCCCGGATTCGCCGCGAGGAAGGCCGCCCAGTTTGCGCGGGGCGTAACACCCCCTTCATAGATCACGCATACTGAATCTTTGATGATGTCCACGACCCCGTTCACGCCAGGGCAATAGAAAGCGTCGACGAACGCGTAGAAATCGGTAATACCATCACCGGTCGTGTCGATCGGAATGTTGTAGCTAAGGTTCCCCGGCTGCGGAGCAATAGTGCCAGTGTAGTGGTACGAAATCTGAGTGATGTCGGTGAGTAATGTTCCGTACAGGTTGCTGTCGAGCGTGTAAACACCCGCATAGTCGCCGTCCGGATCGTCGCTGCTAAGGTCGAGTGTAGCTGGACCCTTCGCACCCTTGGACTTCAGCGTGCATGTCCCGCCGAAACCACCGTCGGTCACACCATCAAAGCATAGGAGCTTATTCTGGCCTGGCGCTGTCGTAGGTGCAGCCGCGCTGACAGGCATTGCCAATGCCAGCATAAGTGTAATTACTCCAAATGCCGCTACTGGATACATTAATTTTTTCATTGATTTCTCCTTCGTTACGTTTAATTGGTATAAACATTCTGAATCAAATCTAAAGCAGTTGTGATTTTCTCCGCCTCCTTCTTGGTTACTTGCTGCTTAGAAACTTCGAGCTAAACGAAATACTAAACCGTGATCTCCGATATGGACCCTTGCATCCCCCTTTCGTGGCGTAGCACGAGCCAGCAATCCCCTCGATCAGCTGCTCTTGCGCCCTGTCCGAGGCGCTGACAGAGGCCCATCTCGCGGAGAATTGCCTGGCTGCGATGCGTCGCTTTTGAGTTGGCCCGCTCTGGCCTTCCTTTTCACAGACACCCTGCCCCTTCAACCCCCCTGCTCCTCGCCTTGGCCCCGGGTGTGGGCACTCTATAATGATCGAGCAATCGGTTTGCGACGCTATCGCTTTTGACCATTGGGTGACCGCCGGCGCCGATGCACTATCTGGCACTACTTCCACAGCAGGTTTTTGTCAAGGGAGGTGAGGAACCGAGGGGTCAGAGGAACCGAGGGTCAGGTTGAATCTTGAGTTTCGCGACTCCGATATTGATCCCGCTTTACGCTGCCGCCAGACTTCGAA
>JBGQBP010000093.1:0-12718 GCA_041494945.1 Binatia bacterium
GATCCGCGCGGTCGCGCAGGACCCGGACGCCGCCGCTCTCATGGGCATACCGGTGAACCGCATCATCTCGCTCACTTTTTTCGTCGGCGGAGCGATGGGCGGCGCCGCCGGAGTTCTGTTCGGGCTTCATTACAGCCTCATTAATCCGTACAGCGGCTTCGGCCCCGGTCTCAAGGCTTTTACCGCGGCGGTGTTGGGCGGTATCGGCAACATTCCCGGCGCGGTCCTGGGCGGCCTGGTGCTGGGTCTCATGGAAGCGTTCGCCGCGTCGTACCTTGCGCTGCTCACCGACGGCGCATTCGGCGCGGAGTATAAAGACGTCTTTGCCTTCGCCGTGCTGATCCTGATTCTGATTTTCCGGCCCAAAGGATTGCTGGGAGAAAAAGTGCGCGAGGACGGAGCGTGAACCGATTTTAGATTTTGGATTTTTGATTTTAGATTTCAATCCAAAATCGGCAATCGAAAATCGAAAATGAAGAAATCTTTTATTACCGCCGGTCTCGCCGGCTACATCGCGCTCACCAGCCTTCTCGTCTATTCGTTTCCCAGGTCGGTTTCGGCGTTTCTGCTTTTCGAGGCTTCGCTCCTGTTTGTCTACTATGCGCCGGTGTCGCGCGCGGCCAAGCTTTTTTTTGCGGCGGTTGTCTTGATCGTCCTCATGCCGCTCTTAGGAAGCATCGAAGGGTACTACCTCGAAGTAGCGATCCAGATCGGCATCTTCGCTGCGCTCGCCCTGGGACTCAACATCGTAGTCGGCTTCGTCGGCCTGCTCAATCTCGGCTTCGTCGCGTTCTACGCGATCGGCGCGTACCTCTGGGCGATTTTCGGCTCGCAGCAGGCGAACGCGTTTATCCCCGGCGGCCACTTTCCACTCGCGCCGGCGTGGTTTTTCGTTTTCCTCCCGCTCAGCGTCGCGGCCGGCGCCGTCACCGGAATTCTCCTGGGTCTTCCGGTGCTGCGCCTTCGCGGCGATTATCTCGCGATCGTGACGCTGGGATTCGCCGAGGTGGTGCGCGCGCTGGTGAACAATCTCGACAAACCGGTCAATCTCACCAACGGGCCCCGTGGAATCACGCCGATCCAGCGTCCGCCGCTCTTTTTCCAACCGCTGTTGGAATTTCTCGGCTTTCATCCCGATCCTTCCGCGCTCTATCCGCTCTACTTTTATTTTCTCGTTCTCGCGCTGCTTCTGATCATCATTCTCGTGACGCGCCGGCTGGAGAATTCCCCGATCGGACGCGCGTGGAAAGCGATCCGCGAGGACGAAGTCGCCGCGGTCGCCATGGGCATTCCGGTGGTGTGGATGAAGCTTCTGGCGTTTGCCGTCGGCGCATCGTTCGCCGCGGCCGTCGGCGTGCTCTTCGCGGCCAAGCAGGGCTTCATCAATCCCGAGAGTTTCACGTTCATGGAGTCGATCGGTGTCCTTGCTATGGTGATCCTGGGCGGCATGGGCTCCATCCCCGGCGCGATTCTCGGCGCGACGATCGTGACGATCCTGAACCTGCAACTTCTCAAAGGCCTTTCGCTCTGGCTCAACGCGCTCCGCCAGTCGGGCATGATCTTATCCATTCCGCTCCTCGGCAGCTTCGACTTGAGCCAGATTCCGGCGCAGTTCGAGCCGGCGAAATACGAGCGCATGGTCTTCGGGCTGATTCTCATTCTCATGATGATTTACCGGCCGCAAGGTTTTTTGCCGCCGCGCCAGGGTGGTTCGACTAAGCTCACCACAGGTGGTTCGGCAAAGCTCACCACAGGTGGTTCGGCAAGGCTCACCACAGGTGGTTCGGCAAGGCTCACCACAGGTGGAAACACAGGAGGGAAACAAGATGGCGCTGCTTGAGGTTCGCGGCGTGACGAAAAAATTCGGCGGGCTTACCGCCGTGCGCGCCGTGGATCTCGCCATCGAGGAGAGCAGCATCGCGGCGCTGATCGGTCCCAACGGCGCGGGGAAAACCACGCTGTTCAACGTGCTCACCGGTCTCTACCGGCCCGATGAAGGCGAGATCCGCTTTCAAAATCGCGCGCTCCATCGCGCAACTCCCGATCGGATCACGCGCGCGGGGATCTGCCGCACGTTTCAGAACATTCGCCTCTTCGGCGAGATGAGCGTGCTGGAGAACGTGCTGGTTGGAATGCACGCGCGCATCCCGCTCACGCTCGCCGATGTCCTGTTTCGCGGGTCGCGCTCGCGAGCCGAGGAAAAACAAGCGCGGGCGCGCGCGATCGACTTGCTCGGCCTGGTCGGTCTGCAAGGAAGGGAAGACCTTTGGGCGCGGCGGCTCTCGTACGGCGAGCAACGCCGCCTCGAGGTCGCGCGCGCGCTGGCCTCCGAGCCCAAGCTCTTGCTCCTCGACGAGCCGACCGCCGGGATGAATCCATCGGAAGCGCAGACGCTCATGTCGCTCTTGAAAAAATTGATCGGCGCTCAAGTGCAGAGCATTCTTTTGATCGAGCACAACATGCGCGTCGTCATGGGAATCTCGGATCGCGTAACCGTTCTCGACCATGGTGAGAAAATCGCCGACGGCACGCCGGAAGAAGTGCAGAAGGATGCGCGCGTCATCGAAGCCTATCTCGGTCGCGGAAAGTGGGAGGGGAATGCTCAAGGTTGACGATCTTCACGTTTACTACGACGCGATCCACGCGCTGCAAGGACTTTCTTTCACCGTCGGCCAAGGCGAGATGGTGACGCTGCTCGGCGCCAACGGCGCGGGCAAGACGACGACGCTCAAAACCATCTCCGCGCTGCTCAGACCGCGCAGCGGAAGGATAGAACTGGAAGGACAGCCGCTCGAAACTTTAGCGCCGCACGAGATCGTGCGACTCGGCGTCGCTCACGTTCCCGAAGGGAGAAGGGTCTTTCCACGGCTCTCCGTCATGGAAAATTTAAAGACCGGCGCATACACCCGGCGCGGCGGGACCATCGCCGACGACATCGAGCGCGCCTTCACTCTCTTTCCGCGTCTCAAGGAGCGCATGCAGCAAAGGGCCGGGACGCTCTCCGGCGGCGAGCAGCAGATGTTGGCCATCGGCCGCGGCCTGATGGCGCGCCCGCGACTCCTCTTGCTCGACGAGCCGTCGATGGGGCTCGCACCGATTTTAGTCGAACAAATTTTCTCCACCATCCAAGCAATCAACAAAGAGGGCGTGACGGTCCTGCTCGTCGAGCAGAACGCCGCCATGGCGCTCGCGATCTGCCACCGCGGCTACGTCATGGAGACCGGCAAAATTATTCTCCAGGGTACCGCCGCCGAGCTTTCCGGCAACGACCGGGTGCGGCAGGCGTATTTGGGAGGATAGGACGCTGGCTAAGTTCGACGATATTTGAAATAGTGAAGGTATGGGAAACAGGATTGCCGATATCGGCGAGATGAAAAGTACGTCGAAGGAGAGAACCGGCTAAGAAATGTGGCAGCGGTAAAAAGTACAAAAACTGCTGTGGACAGTGATCGGGCGGTGTGAGGAGTTGAGGCGGCAATAACACGAGGGAAGCTCGCTGTGTTCCGCGCGGGCTATCAAACAAGATCAGAAGGAGCGGAGACTATGAGCCACGGACACGACAGAAAGAGAGACGAGAAAAAGAAACCCCAGAAGACACTGATGGAGAAGCGGGCGGCCAAGTGGGCCAAGAAAGAGAACAAGGGGACAATCAGCATAGCGCCCCCGACGACAAAAGCGCGATAATTCCGTTCCTGCGCTCACTCGTCGTAGTGTTCAGGACGCACGCCGGCGCGTGAAGATTTCTTCTCTCCCTGATGGCGCTTATCGGCCAGCATCTTCTGCTTGGCGCGCCGCGAGCGCCGTTTTTTCTGGCGGCGGATTTTGGCAATCTCTTGCTGTTCCGCGGACTCGGCGCCTCTCAGCTTCGTCTCGATTTTGTCCAGCAGGATTCTTCGAGCAAAAAAACGGTTGAGCGCCTGCGAGCGTTCCTGCTGGCACTTCACCCGGATGCCCGTGGGCCGATGGTGGAGCACGACACAACTGGAAGTCTTGTTGACCTTCTGACCGCCGGCGCCCGAAGAGCGGACAAATTGCTCCTCGATGTCCTGCTCCCGCACGCCCAGAGCCTGCATGCGCTCCAGCAGGGATTTTTCTTTTCCCGGCGAAACTACATTGAGAGCCATGGTTTAAGCTTTAGCATAATTCTCAAAGAATGGATTGTGTCCTTTTTTGGGTTCGCTCCGCCTCAGCGCTCGGCCCGGTGGATTTTCTCCGACGATGTCCGGAGCCCGCGAAGTAGGCGGCCCAGAGCGCGAGACTGGCGGCGAGGACCGCGATCCGGGTGGAGTAGGCGATGCTGCTCGGGGAAACAAAGCCTTCGATCAGACCGGCTATCACCAGCATCACCATGCAGCCGAGCTCGATGATGAGCGCATCGCCGCCGGCTCTTTTCAGCGCCGTGCTGCGGCGGAGCTGTCCCGGCAGAACGATCGCCGCGGCTAAAAGATAGCCTGCCGCGCCGGCCAAACAGATGGCCAGCAACTCGGTGGCGCCGTGAGGCATGATCCAACCCCACAAGGCTTTTTCCTTGCCGTGGAGCATCATCCAGCCCGCGACCGACCCAAGATGCACGCCGTTAAAAACGAGCAGCACGGTTGTGCCGAGGCCTGCGGTCAAGCCAAAACCAAAAGCCAGCAACGTGACCTGAATATTATTCGTAATGATGCTCGAAGAGACGATGGGCCGCGCGAGGCTCGGTATGTTGTGGAGGTTTTCCGCGCTCGCAGGATCGAAATTGAAGAAACCCTCGGCCACCAAGTCGTAACCCAGCGAAGGATAAAATTGCACCGCGAAGAATGTCGCCACGGCCGGAGCGAAAAGCATCGTCGCGGAGAGCGTCACTGCGCCGAGATGCCTGCGCACGGCCCGGGCGAAGCTCCCGAACCAATCGGATTCCAAAAACACTGCCGGCCGGCGGATCGAGCCATAGAGAAGATTGTGCCCCGCGACCGCGCTGCGATTGAGCTGGTCCACGGTCGCCCGCGGCGCTCCGAGCGAGCGCGCTCTGGCCAGGTCGGCGGTAAGCGCTTGATAGTCGTCGATCAAGCTCGTCAATTCGGACCCGCTGAGTTTCCGCAGCGCCCGCGGGCCGCGCTTCAATATATTTTGCGCGCGGGGAAAAAACCGCGTCCACTGCTCTTGTTTATCTTGGGCGGTCGGCATTTTTTTATCGCGCTCAGAACAACGCGGCTTGCGCCCGTTGCTTGGGAGCCGGACCCGGCTTCGGCGGCTTGCCTTCGGCCATCTCGAGGATCTGCAGCAGCAACCGTTCGCAATAGCCGGCGCGGTCCGGTCTATTCACCAGAGCTTCCCGATCTTCGCCCAATAGAGGCAAAAGAGGCTCCGTAATTTGCCACGCCAAAGTGGCGCTGCGCACCGGCGGCAAGGTATAGCGCCGGGCCATATACTGCTCGATCAATCCGATTTGATTGGCCGAGATCACTCCCTGCGGCAGGGTCAGCGCCTGACGCGAGCGGCCTTGCTCCACGCGCGCGGCCCAGGCCGCGGCGGCGGCGCTGTCCGACGGCGCCGCGAATTTTTCCACGACCACCAGCGTGCCGGCCAGCATATCGCCCAGCCGCCGTCCTTTCGGGTCGAACAACATCACGACCCCGCCCAACAGAGAAGCCGGCGGAGGCAGCATGTCCGCGGCGCGCACGAGATTTCTCAGCGCGGCCTCGCGAAAACCGATCGGCAAGCCGTCGTCGCGCACGACGCGGATTCCCATCTTTCTCTTGCCCGGCGTCGAGCCGCGCCTCAAGCCTTCGAAGAGAACATAGTATCCCCAAGTAATCAGGAAAACGAAAAAGATGAGCAGCGCAAAATTCCACGAGGCCAGCCAGGTGGAGCGCGCTTTCAACGCTGCGCGAAAAAAATACAACCCGCTTGGCATGAAAAACATTGCGACGACGACCGCGACGATCAGCACGCCTATGAGAACGCCGTCGATCAGATAGGCGCAGAAGCGCGAGCCCAGACCCGCAAGCTCGAACTCGAGCGTCACGTTATCGGGCGTTGAGATGAAAACAGCGTCTTCCATTACTGGAGGTCGGCCTGCCTGATTTCCAGATAGCGCCGCACCAAGTGAATACTCAAACGCTCAGGCTCGGTTTCCAAAACCAGGATTCCCCGCGAGCGCATGTGTTCGAGAGCGAGCCGCCGCCGCCTTCTCAGGTCGGAAGCCGCCGCTTTGCGGTAGGTCTGTTCGACGGTTTCGGGAATCCCGTCGGCGATCTCGCGAATGCCGGGCTCGCTCAGCACGACGCACAGCACGAGGTGCTTTGTCGCCGCGCGTGCCAGGTTGTTGATCAAGCCGGAGCTGCCCACGCGATCGAGCACGTCGGTCAGCAGAATCACCAGGCTTCGCCGCCGCAGCATCGACATGGCTTCCGCGATCACCTGCCAATAGTCCGATTCGACCGCTCGCGCCTCCACGGCGTAGATCGATTCGAGCACGCGCGGCACGAGAGAAGGGCCGCGCACGGGCGGCAGGAACGATTCGATCTGGTTGGAGAAAGAGACGACGGCCAGCGCGTCGCCGCGTTTTTGCGCGACGTAACTCAACATGACCGTCGCCTTCATCGCGTGTTCGAGCTTCGAAAAATCGCCGACGGTTCCGGCCATCAAACGTCCGGCGTCCAGGAGCACGGCGACTTGCTGTCCTTTTTCAACCTGCTTCTTCCGGCTAATGAGGCTGCCCCGTTTCGCCGTCGCCTTCCAATCGACGTTGCGCAAGTCTTCGCCGGCGACGTACGGCCGTAAGCTCTCGAAGTCGGTGCCGGGGGCGCTGACCCGCCGCGGCTTTCTGACCACTTCGTCGCGCTGGTCGATCTTGGCGAGGAGCCGGTATTCGTCCGCGCCATGAAAATTCGGATAGACTTTGACCGGGACGGCGCTCGCGATCGAGACTTGCTTCTGCACCAGGCCCGATCCGTGCCGCACTCTGAGGACGACGTTGCCGAAGGCGTGGGCGCCGCGTTTGACGGGCCGGACCGAGTAGGTCAGGCGCGCCTCGCCGCGAGCCGGAACGTCGGCCTCGGGAATCTCCGTCGCCAAATTGAAAACCTCGGGCACTTCGTCGCGCACGGTCACGTGAACCGGCCGGTCCGAATGATTGGCGAGAACGAGCTTGACCGGATGCTCGGCGTCCAGGGAAAATCGCGCCGGCAATTCACGGCGCGCGCTGAGTTGAGAGGCGCCGGGGAGCGCGCGGTAACCGCGCCAACACAAGACGGCGAGCAACAGAAGATAAAAGACGCCGGCAATCCAGCCGCCCGGCGCCGCCAGCGCCAAAAGCCACAGGGGCGATCCGCCGGCGAGAAGTCGAATCAACCGAAGAGTGGGAAAGAACGCGAGC
The DNA here is from genome assembly GCA_041494945.1 of Binatia bacterium. Classification (GTDB taxonomy): domain Bacteria; phylum Desulfobacterota; class Binatia; order UBA9968; family UBA9968; genus JAJPJQ01. The sequence goes on from JBGQBP010000093.1 coordinate 7,358, forward strand.
ATTTTTCTCGTTACCGGGGAATGTCCACCTGGGACAAGAGCGATTGGATGCAGGCGTCGGGCGTCAGCCCCTCGATCTCCGCTTCGGGCGTCAGCCGAATCCGGTGGCGCAACACCGGCAAGGCCATGGTTTGGATCTCGTCCGGGCCGACGTAGTCTTTGCCGCGCAGGAGCGCGAGCGCTTTACCGGCGGCTAAAAGCATGGTCGCCGCGCGCGGGCTCGCGCCGAGCATGAGGCTCGACAACGAACGCGACTGCCGGATGAGCTTAAGCGTGTAATCCAAAACCGTATCGTCCGCCTGGATCGCGTGGACTTGAGAGCGCATGAGCGCGATTTGCCCGGCGTCGGCCACCGGCTGAATCACGCTGTAAGGCTTGGAAGAATGCTCGCCCAGCGCTTGCAACGCTTTCAGCATCGCGCGCTCTTCTTCTTCGCCCGGATAGTCCATGATCACCTTCATCAAAAAACGGTCGAGCTGCGCCTCGGGGAGCGGATAGGTGCCTTCGAACTCGATCGGATTTTGCGTCGCGATGACGGTAAAACAGCCGGGGAGCGAGCGCGTCTCGCCGTCGATGCTGACCTGATATTCCTGCATCGCTTCGAGCAGCGCGGCTTGCGTCTTGGCCGGCGCGCGGTTGATCTCGTCGGCCAGGACGATGTCGGCGAACAACGGACCCGGGCGAAAGCGAAATGCGCCGGTGGCGGGCTCGAAGACGTTCACTCCGGTGATGTCCGACGGCATCAAGTCCGGGGTAAATTGGATGCGCGAGAAGGTTGTGCGGAGCGCCGCCGCGAGACAGCGCGCGAGCAGCGTCTTGGCCACGCCGGGGACACCTTCGAGCAGCACGTGGCCGCCGGCCGTCAGGGCGACCAGAAGACTCTGGATCGCCGTCGATTGGCCTTGAATCACGCGCTCCAGCTCGGATTGCACCGAGCGCCCAAGTCTCGACACTTCAGCGGAGATGCCGTTCGTCATCGAAGTAATCCTTGTTGAATCTGCCCCGCGATCCGTCCGATTTCGACGAACTCCGGGTCCGTGAGTTTTTCGCCGCGCGCGGCTTTGCCCGACAAATGGCGCACGCGGGCGAGCGGCGCGGCCGAATCGCCGCCATCGCGGCTGAGACGCGCAATGTCAAACGACTTGCCGCGCGCCGCGGCCAAATTCTGCGCGAGATTTTGCGCGATCAACTCCGCCGCCAGTCCCTTTGCTGCCGCCGCCTGGAAAAATCCGGCGCGCGCGTCGATCAGTTCCAGCGGGCTCGCGCGCTCCGGCGCCGACAACTCCGAGATGCGCCCGAAACGCCGGCGATAGCCGAAGAGGTAAAGCGCGCCCGCCGCCGCGAGCTGGAGGGCGCACCAGCCCCAGGGCGTTTGCAGAAAGGCCCACGTCAATTCACCGGCGCTCCGTTGCCGGCCAAAGCCATGATGAAATTCATCGATCAAGATTTTCCCGTTGCCCCATCCGGCGGCGAGAGTAACGATCCACACCGCGTTGTCGGCTTCGCCGAGCGCGCGATTGCTCACGAGGGTCGGGTCGGCCAGCGCAACGATGCGGCCTCGGCCGACGGGAATTTCCACCGCGAGCGCGCCGGTGCCGGCGGAAGCCACAATCTTTGCGCCCTCTGCGGAAACGAACTTCTGTCGCGATTCTACCGCCAGCACCGGGGTGGGAACCGCAGGGCCGACGATCCGATCGATGCGTGGCTCCGTGGGTTTGGACCACCGGATGGTTGCGGCATGCCTCGACAGATAAGTAGAATTCTCTTTCGTTGGGGTTGCAGAATCCGCCTCCCTTTTTGCCGCGTCGTCGGACGATAGACGAAACGCGATCGGCCAACCGTCGGCGCTTGCCAGAATTAGTTGCCCCCCGGCGGCGAGCCACCGGTCGAGATGTTCCGCTTCGGATTTGGCAATAGGTTGTCGCGGGCCGGCCACAATGAGGGTGGCCGGAGAATCCGGATCGTCCGGGAGAGGCAGTAAATTCAGCGGGCGTCGCCATTGCTCCGCCGACGGCAACAGTTCTTTCATGACCAGGAATAAAGCCCGCGCGCCGCTCGGGTCGGTGAAAAAAGTAGACGGGCGCTCTAAGAACGGATCGGCGCTCCGCTGGACTGAGAAAGGAGCGAGCACCAGAGCGAGAACCACCAGCACGCTGGTCGTGAGAATCGCGCTGACCCAATTGCGTATCTGAGGGGTCATGCCGCGCGCTCCCTGTATAACTCATCCACCCGAAGAACGGCCGACTCCGCGCGCGCCGAAGGCGCCGGCCGCCGGCCGTAAATCGCTTGCTCGTAGATTTCCGTCAACTCCGCGAAGGGGGCATACCACGGATGGCCGCCGGCGCACTCGCGCAGGTAATGCGAATTGGTTTTCCAGCCCTCGAAGCGAATCGCCCCCTGCTCGTCCAACAAGCCCAGCAGGACGCGGTGCGCGATCCAGATCGCGCGCCGGTACTCGCCTTCCTTGAGCAACTGGCGCGCCGCATCCAACGCCTCGCGCCAGTTTTTACCCGTCCCCTCCAGGATGTCCCATCGGGGACCGCTCACCGGCGCCTTGTCCTTTCGCTTGCGAAAAGGCAAAAGGTCTCCCAGCGCCAGATAGAGAAGATGGGCCACGCACGCCAGCAGGAGCAACCCGAGAGTGACGGCGACGATTTTGGCGAGCGTGGGATTTTCGGCCGACCAGTTAGCGATGCTGTGGAACCATTCTCGCAGGGCCTTAAGCAACGAAAGGACGAACTCTTGCCACGAGGATAGCGGGGAAAACTCCGGGCGATGCAAAATTTCCCTGGTCACCTCCCGAATCGTTTCGGCCGGCGGAATTCGTGGGTCAACGGCCATGAGGCATTACCGGCTGAGAGCGGCGGGAGAAATTCCGGCGCTCTCCGCGGCCGGAGCGAGTTCGCGGCTGAGCATTTCCAGATCGAATCCTTCCTTGCGGATGCGGAAGTCGTAATAGAGAAGGATAGCCGCAATGATGGCGAGAGGAGCCAAAAGAATCTGCGTGATGCCCCCGAGCGCCGTTAAGATCAACGCGCCGCTCGGAGACTGAGCGTCCAGGACCATCTGTAAAAGTTTTCCGACTCCAAAACCCACCAGCCACTGAATCACGCCGAGAACCACCAGCACGACAAACACTTTCTTTCGATTGCCTTTTACAAGCTCAAGGCTCCGCTTCACGCTGGGCCCGGCTTTTTGCCCTTCAAGCATCACAACCGGGACCGCTAATGAATACGACAGATACCAGAGAATTCCCGGGATGATTAAAAGCAGGAAACCGAGTATCACCCGTAGGCTCACCTCAAGCTGGGCCATGGACAGCGCCCACAAGCGCTTGAAGGCGCGGTTCAAAGCCTCGCCGACGGTGACTTCGTGGCCGAGGTATCGCTCGCTAATCGCGTAGGTCGCCGCTCCGGCTGCAATGGGGAATGTAAGACTCATCCACAAGAGGGCCAAGATGAAACCGAATAAAATAGTCATCAGGTTCCTCCCCGCGGTTTGCCCGCCTGCTTGCATGAAAAGCTGCAGGGCATACAGTGGTACGTACGCCACGGCGGTAATCCCGACCATCAAAGGAAAATTTGCGGCATACAGACGGAAGGCGCGGTCGAGCAACCCTCCCGTCGTCATCGTTTCAAAACGCGGGGTCTCGGTTGAATTCATAGAGGGCTCCTTTCACGGCGGACACCGCATAGGCAAAACTAAAAGCGCCTTAGTGATTGGGTCGCTACTTAATACAGCGGGCTCGTGGCGTCAAGGAAAAAATGTGAGGAAAAAATGTGAGGATTCTGCCGGTTGGCATCATGAAGGCGGGTTGAGAGTTTCCGTCTGGACCTTCGCCACATTTCGTACGGTTCCCCTGACCAGAGAAGTCACGACACCGACGGCGCAAATTCCGCATAAGATTTCTAAGGCGATCTTCATACCTTTCATGAAAGGCTCTACCGGCACTTGCGCGCCCGCATGCGCGGACACGGCCACCCGGCCTAACTGTGCCGAAAGAACCGACGTGGCGATGGCAATGCTTATCACCTGGCCGGTGAAACGCATCGTCGACAGGATTGCCGCGGCGACTCCATATTGTCTTTTCGTTACAGAGCTCACTGTCGCATTGACGTTGGGCGAGCTGAAGAAGGCGTGGCCGGTTCCAAGGAGCATCAGCCTCACGGCGATATCCCACCACTCGGAGGCGGCGCCAAGCCGCGACAAGGAATAAATAGCGGTCGAGACCAGTGCCATGCCAATGGAGGCAACGATCCTGGGCTCGACTCTGTCGGACAGCCATCCTCCCACGGGAGAAAGGGCGGCCATCATGACGGGTTGGGCCAATAGTATGAAACCCGCCTGCTCGGCGCCGAAGCCCGGGATGAGTTGGAGGTAGAGCGACATGATGAAGGACACGCCGAAGACCGAACTATAGTTCAGCAAAGCTGTCAGCGTGGAGAATGCAAACGGGGCGTTTCTGAAAAGTTTGACGTCTAGAAGCGGCGATACGACTCGAGTTTCAAAGAAAATGAACAAGGCGAGGACAGCGAAGCCCGCCACCATAAGGGTCCGAGAGAACGGTGAGCCGTGGGTTTCGGAGAGGGTGAGGCCCAGCAGAACCATCGAGAGCCCGAGGCCCCACGCGACCATGCCGATCGGATCCAGTTTTTCACCTCTTTTTTCGACTGTGTCGGCCGGAATTTTTAGGAGTGCGAGCACGATAACGCCCATGCCGATGGGCACATTCACATAGAACACGGATCTCCAGCCCAAGCTTTCGACCAGGAATCCTCCGATCGACGGGCCGAGCGCCAGCCCGATGTAAACCGCGGCGGTGTTGATGCCCAAAGCCTTCCCGCGTTCCTTTGCCGGGAAGACCGTGGTCAGAAGCGCAATGGAGTTCCCGGCCATCATGGCCGCGGCTACGCCCTGGATGAATCGAGTCGCGATGAGACCGGTGAGAGAGGATGAGAACCCGCAAACGGCCGATGCCAACGTGAAGAGCGCGACGCCGAGGACATACACAAGCCGCCTTCCCCGTAGGTCGGCAAGTCTGCCGAACGGGATAACGCAGATGGTGAGACCCAATACATACGCCGTTGTGATCCAGCCTAACGAAACGACATCGCCGCCGAGATCTCTTCCTATAGACGGCAGCGCCAGGTTCACCACGCTGCCATCGAAAGGCGTCATGAACGCTCCGAAGGTGGCCACCGCCAATGCGGCGCGCTTCGACGTCGTGGTGAAGTTCTCCGTCACTCCTCCAGGCATGCGGCGATGATAGCAGGAATTTCTTTTTTAGGTCGAGCGACAGGATCAAGAAAAAAAGATCGGGAGTTTCAGCGCACCGACGTTGCCGTGAGCATCGCAACGGCCA
>JBGQBP010000094.1:0-12686 GCA_041494945.1 Binatia bacterium
AAGTCGGTTTTTGAAGCAATGGGCAGCGCTTCATCCAAGATAACTTGCTTGAAAGGGTCAAAATCGACACTCGCAAGTCGGTCCACGATCTTTCGAGGGTTCTTTTCTTGGGTTGTTGTAGAAACAATATAAGCTCTCGGAACCACATGGTCGACTTTGTAAAGCCATGAGAGATATTCCGGAAAATAGCGGACAAGTGTGACGCCTCCCATAGGCAGGGGTCTAAAACTATTTATGTATTTTATATTTAATTCCCCGAGTAGGCGATACAGCCGGTCGGGAGGAAGTTGATTGGCGGATCCAAGGAAGATGGTATAAGGCCATCTCCCCAGAGCATCGATCTCCTGCATATAATCGAATCCATAGAAGATGCCCGTATTTGGCAAAAGATTGCCAAATTTGAGGAACTCAAACTCAACGAGGGATGGTTCTTTCGAAAAAAAATAATAAGTCGGGTGGAGGTTGAAAGAGGCAGGATAATAAAAGAAACGACCCGGTTCAGAATCAAGTGAAGCGATGACCCTTGGATTTTTATAAACGAACTCTGGATTCAGCAAAAATTGATAGGGTCTGTTGGCGGCATTTAGATCGAAGAAGGCCACAGCAATCAAAAGAGCGTTAAAGAGAGGCGCCCGAAGTTTCTTCCTCTGCCTAAAAAATAGAAGAAGGACAATTCCTAAGATCAACGCGATTTGCATCTCTAAGTTGGCGATCACCGCAGCGGAGTTTTCAAATGTCGAAGACGCGTTGATTGAAGTATGGGTTGTCCGAGCAATAAGTCGGCTCAGAGATTCCGGCTGGAGGCGCAGAAAGAGGTATAGCAGCAAAAGAAGGACCCACATCGACGAGACCATGGAGATCGGTCGGCGCGCAAATGAATCATCGGATTCGAGAAAACAAAATAGGCCTCTCAAGGCGATAAAAAGTATAAACGCCTGGGTTAGAAAGAACACTTTTTCGGGAAAACGGATAAGACTAAAAAAAGGCAGATAGTGGAAAAAAAATGGATAGACCGGGGTATGTTCCCCTACGGCAATGAGCAGGGAGCCAATAATGAGCCCCAAAAACACTGCCCGCTCCTTTAGCGAAGCGTAATAAATCCAGAAGACCAAACCCACAAGCGCGATGATTCCTATATAGTGACTCACAAAAAATGGCAGATCGGCTACAAAAAAAAATTGGGGTGGAACAGAGCTTTCTATGTTCATCTGCTTGTCGACGAAAAATAGATTGATAAGGCTGAGCGGATGGAGAGACCAAGCCGGGCCACTCCCATAGGAAATAGGTTGAGACCTCCACGATTCAAAAAATAGTTCGGCCGTCGGCAAAATCTGAACCATAGTAAGTCCAACGACTAAGGCGTTGGCTGCTGCAAGAAAGAAAAGGCTGCGGTAATCGACGGCCTTCTCGCCGAGCCTCATTCGCAAGCCATCAAGAAATAATAACCCGATGCTCATGGCATACAGTTCGGGAGAGCCGGCAAGGAACTGAAGCAATAAAACAAGCGTAAAGCCTAGGAAATGCTTCCAGGATTGAGCTCTCAAACACCGCTCCCACATAAGAAGCGCCCAGGGAAGCCAGACGGCAGTTTGAAAATGATTCAGGACGTTGGTCATAGAGACCGTCGTGCCGCTGAGCGTGAATATAATCCCGCCGATCATTGCTAAGGATGAAGAGTAGCCCCAGTTGCGGCAGAGCGCGTAAGCTCCGGTCGCCGCCACCAGATAGTGGAATAAAAATGTTACCTGGATCGCCGTGAAGAATGGGAAGATGAAGTAGATTAAGTGTGGCGGGTAAAAAGTCCCAGATTGGAAATTGGCAAGAAGAGGATACCCCATAGCAATGTGGCGGTCCCAGAGTGGAAGCTCGCCGGCCTTGAAACTCTGGGCCAGGCTGAACCTCATAGGATAAAAATAGGTGCCGAGATCACGAAAGAAGGGAACTTTACCACCCCACACCATCTCGTGGCTAAACCAAAGAACCATCAATACCAATAGGCACAAAGCTGAGTAGTCTTTTCGGGCGGGCAGCCGATTGAGGTCTTCAAGCAAGGCTTTGCACCACGTTCTTCTCACGCGCTGACCTCTTCGTCTTGACAATGAGAAAAAGCGACCATGCCACGATGCCGCACAGAGTCGTCAATGATATGACGAGACCAATGGCAAAGGACACAGGTTGGTAGCGAAACTCGACACGATGGTTGCCGGGCAGCAGGGAAACCGCGCGAAAAAATAGATTCGCCCTATATATTTTTTCTTCCTTCCCGTCCACATAGACGCGCCATCCGGGATAATAAGAATCCGCCAGGACCAAAATGCCGGGGGCGTCGAGGACGGCTTCGATGTCAACGACCATGTTTTTATAGCGCGTGATATCTGCGCGCGCGCGCAGGCCGGAACGGGGCGCGAGGGGCGAAGCCTCGTCCAGGATGACTTCCGTCAACGGATCGAACTCGGCGCTGGCGAGCCGCTGCAGGGTCTTGCGCGCATCTTTTTCTTGAATCGCCTGCGCGACGATATAGGCTCTGGGGACCGGCCGCTCGGTTTTGTAGAGCCACGAATACCGCTCCGGGGCGGAGCGGAAAAGCTTGATACCCGACTCCGGCAGAGCGTTAAACGCATTTATGTATTGCACATTGAGCGCTTCCAGCAATCGGAAAAGCTGGCGGGCTTCGAGCTTGCTCGCCTCCCCGAGAAACGCGAGGTACGGCCACCGTCCCAGCGCATCCAGCTCCTGCATGTATTCAAATCCGAAGAATATTCCCTGGTTGGGCAACAGGTTGCTGAACACGAGGGAAAGGAATTGTTCCAAAGGAAGCTCTCGGGGCAGCGTAAAATAGCTGGGATGAACGTCGGACGTTCCGGGATAATAAAAGAGGCGGTTGGGCTCGGGGTCCGGTTGCTCCAGTACCCTCGGGCTTCGGTACATGATCTCCGGGCTTAGGAGGAACTGGTACGAGCGATGGGCCGCATAGAGATCGATGAAGACCAGGGTCGATAAGAGCGCGGCAAAAAGCGTCTGCCTCAATTTTCCTGATTTCTTGAGCAGCAGGAGAAGAAGAATCCCAAAGACCAGGCCCAGTTGCGTCTCCAACTGCACGAAAACCAAGGAGGATCGCTTCAGCGTCCAAACGGCGCCGACCGAGCTCTGAATGGACCATTCGATGAATCGGCTAAGCGGCGCCGGATCCCAACGGAGGTAGCCGTACAAGAGAAGCTCCGCAAGGCCCATCAGCGATGCCAGGAAAAAAGCCCGTCTCCAGTCCAGCTCGGACTTGAGGAAGTCCCGCAGCCCTCGCAGGCCGGCGAACAGAAGCGCCGCGTAGGTTAGAAAAATGAATTTCTCGGGAAAGCGAAAGATTTTAAATAAGGGCACATGGGAGAAGAGAAAAGGATACAACGGGGTGTAACTCCCCATCGCGGCCGCCAGCGAGAAAGCGACCAACGCCGAAACGACGATCTTTTCCTTGCGCGACCCGTAATAGAGCCAGAACCAGAGGCCGATTGGAACGATCGCTCCCATGTAGTAGCTGATCATAAAAGGGGTCTGATTGCTGAAAAACAGTTTCGGCGAAGTATAGCGGCCGATATCGATCTCCTTATCGACGAAAAAAAAGTTGAGGAGATGCACGGGCCGTAAAGACCAGGCGCTCGTCTCGCCGAGAGTAAATGGAGCGCGCGCGCGGGACTCCGCGAATAACTCCAGCGTCGGCAGTATCTGCGCCATGGAAAGTCCGGCGACGATAAGATTGGCGCCCGCCAGCATCAAAAAGAAATTGCGCACGCCGCCGAGCCCTTCGGCTGCGCGACAGCCGCAAAGCAAGACCAGCGCCTGCGTCATGATATAAATTTCCGGCGACCCGGCCAAAAACTGCACGGTCAGGGTGATGACCAGCAACAGAAAGTTCTTCCAAGACCGCCCGTGGAGAAGTTTATGAGCGAATAACATCGCCCATGGAAGCCATACGGCGGCTTGAAAATGATTCAGCAGGTTGGTCAGGGAAACCATCGTGCCACCGAGTGTAAAAAGAATGCCGGCAATAACGGCTAAAAACGGGGGATAGCGCCAAGTACGGAAGAGCAGGTACGTTCCCGCGCTCGCGATCAAATAGTGGAATAAAAACGTCGCTCGAATCGCCGCGAAAAAGGGAAGAATCAGGTAGAGGACGGCCGGAGGATAAAAAGCTCCCGATTGAAAATCCGCCAAGAGCGGATAACCCATGGCCACGCGCCGATCCCAGAGAGGCAGCTCACCGACCTTGAAACTCTCCGCCAGACTGAACCTCATGGGATAAAAATAGGTGCCGAGATCGCGAAAGAAAGGGACTTTGTCGCCCCACACCATCTCACCGCCAAAGCAGAGAACCATTAAAGCCAGCAGCGATACGGCCAGGTAGTCCTTGCGCTCGGTCATTTTCTTAGTGCCTGCGGCGCTTGCTATGATGTCGGAAACTCAAAAGGATGGCAAAAAAAGGAGGGGGAAGAAAAACCCTTCCCCCTCCTTACAGAGAATCGGACCTCTAGAAATTAACCCGGCGGATTATGGAGTAGTACACGGACCGCCGGAGATTTTTCCACCAGTGCTGGTATAGGTCCAAAGGTCGCCCGAGGCACAGTTCCCGTGCTTGGCAGTAAGTTCGAACGTACTCGCGCCGCCGCCGGAGTACACTGTTACATTAGTCGTGTTGTTGAATCCCTCAAGGTTCGTGCCGGTGCAGGCAGAGCAAGCCTTGTATGTATTGCCGCTGACGAAATAAGCCTCCTCGGCCACGGCGGAGTTATGCAGGTCAGACTTCACCTGCGCTTCGAAGCTTCTCCGTCTATAGGCCGCGAATTGCGGAATGGCGATGGCCGCCAGAATACCGATGATCGCGATGACCACCAGTAACTCGATGAGGGTAAAACCCCCTTCAGCTTTTAATCTTAGTCTATTCATATATTATTCCTTTCTCCTTCTTTTGATTGTTGATGATTTTTTCCATTTCCTTGTCCGATCACGCCCGTATTGGTAAGAAATCTCTAACCCACCTCCTTCTATGCGTATTCAAGCGTGACGGCCTTGTGACGGTCCATAACGCAAAACCAAGGCCACCGGTTTTCTCTGATCAGCGGAACATGTCAAGGTATGTGCTTCAGGGGCGGGATCAAACAAATCGAATAAAAATTCAGCTGTTGGCCCTGATCGGGAAGACGATTGCAGTTTCTCGGCAGTGCCAAATAACGGCGACGTCAAAAATTGTATCAAAAAGTCGCGGTTGGTCGGATAACAAAAAACGCTACTCCGGGGCAGGTTCCTCTATATTCGGCACGCCTTTCATCCCAAGCAGGCTGTATTTTTCCAGTCTATGCCGGAAAGACCTGTAATTGATCCCCAAAAGCTCGGCTGCTCTCTTTTGTACCCCGTTAGCCCTTTTGAGGGCGCCGAGAAGGAGACACTTTTCATGAGTCGCTAGCTCTTCGTCCAACGAAATAGTCCTGTTAAAAAAAGTATCTGCTCCGCCTGGAGCCGTTTTTTCGAACAGCTTGACCTCTTCGGAGATGGGAACTCCGCGGATGTAGGAAGGCAGATCGTCCTCGGTGATAATGTTCTTGCCGGTAACCGCCACGGAATGCTCAATGATATTTTCCAATTCGCGGATATTTCCCGGATAGTTATAGTTCATCAGCTCCATCAAGGCCTCGCTCGATACTTCTTCGACCTTTTTGCCCTGAACTCCGGCGAATTTTTCAACAAAAAAATGGACCAGCGAGGGTATGTCTTCCCTTCTATTGCGCAAGGGAGGAAGAGTGACTTGGACTACGTTGAGACGGTAAAATAGGTCCTCGCGAAAGCGCCCTTTTTCCACCTCTTGCCGGAGATCCCGATTGGAGGCGGAAATCACGCGGACATCGACCTTCATCTGCTTACTCCCACCGACGGGTGTGAATGACTTCTCTTGCAGTACTCGGAGTAATTTGACCTGCAAGTGAAGCGGCAGCTCCCCTACTTCGTCGAGAAAGATCGTCCCGCTATCGGCCTGCTTAAACAGACCCATATGGTCAGAGACCGCTCCGGTAAAAGCGCCGCGCACGTGACCGAAGAGCTCGCTCTCTATAAGGTTCTCAGGAATTGCGCCACAGTTGACGGCTATAAAAGCGCGCTCTTTACGAGGCCCATTCGTATGTATCGCGCGAGCTACCAGCTCTTTGCCGGTGCCACTGTCACCCGTAATCAGAACATTGGTCGTTGTCGCCGCAACTTTTTGAACCAGACGGTAAATGTTTTCCACCCCGCCGCCACGGCCAACGACGCCCGCAAATTGAAAACTGGGCGAGGTCGCCGGTGTCTCATCGACGCGTAGCTCGTGTTCCCTCGCCTTACGTATCTCTTCCCCAAGGCGGACCTTTTCCTCCAACTCTTTTCTTTTCGTGACATCCTCAAAGATACATACATAACCGATCGCCTGCTCGCTCGGGTCATTGAGCGGCGCGAGCGTTAATTTCAACTGGATATTACCCTTTCGCGCTTCGGTAAAAGCGAATTCATCCACGACGATCCTCTTTCCCTCGGAGACTCCATCGAAGTTGTAGGTCAGGCCGGGAAAGATGTCGGTAAGTTTTTTTCCTTTTACCGCCGCCTCCTGCAACGATGTGAGCGTCTGCGCCCGCGGATTGAAGTAATTCACGTGCCCTTTGATGTCGGTAATGGCTATGCCGCTACCCACTCCCTGGATCAAGGCGTCTTTAAGAGCCTCCAGGTCGAGGTAATCTTTCTGTTTCTCTTTGAGAAGACGTTCCGCCTCGTAAACTTTGCGCGCGAGGAGCCCACTCAGATAGGCAATGACAAAAAACGCCGGCACGTTGAGCATTAGATTGGCGATCACCGGTCCGGCCTCGCCGGTACGGCTGTAGCGGCTCCAAAGTAGGAGCGCGCTGTAACAAAAGCTAGAAAAACCCGCCGTGATAAAAGCGCCCCGGAAGAACAATAATATGGCCCCGTTGATAATGGCCAGGTTGTAGAGAAAGGCAAACGGGCTTTCGATATCTCCAGTGATCAGAACAATTCCTGTAACCAAAAGGACATCGAAATCGATCTGTGCATGAGCAAACAGAACCGGATTTTTGATCCAGCGAAGGACGAGTGCGGAGGCTATAGAAATAACATAGGCCGCAATCAAGGGAACTTGCAGATATCGAAACAGCCCGGGATCTCCGCCCTTGAAGAAATGCAAAAGCGCGGCGGCGCCCAGGAAAAACGAGAGGGTGACCACTCTCAGAAAGAGCAGCCACTTAATTTTTCTGATCAGCTCTCTTTTTGCTTCGTCCAATTTCAATCAAACCAGGGAGCCCATTTGGAAGATCGGAAGATACATCGATATCACCAATCCTCCAATAATAACTCCCAAAACAACCATGATGACAGGCTCCATAAGAGCCGTAAGATTTGCCACGGCGCTATCCACCTCGTCCTCGTAAAACTCGGCTACCTTTTTAAGCAGCGAATCCAACGACCCCGTGTTCTCGCCGATGGCCACCATCTGGCAGACCATCGGAGGGAAGATTTTGCTTTCCGCCAGCGGCTCGGCGATAGTCTTTCCCTGGCTGATGCTGATGCGGCACTTCATGATTGCTTGTTCGACAACTTTGTTCCCGGCCGTTCTCGCCGTGATCGCGAGGCCGTCGAGGATGGGCACGCCGGAGCTCAGCAGGATCGACATGTTCTGGGAAAATCTGGCTACCGCAACTTTTCGGAGAAGATCGCCTATGATTGGAAGTCTAAGCAAAAATCCATCGATCATTACCCTGCCCTTTTCGGTCTTGCTATACATTCGTAGAGCAACAATGATGGCGACAACGGCGCCGACAATATATAAAAAGTAGGCGCGAAACCAATTGCTCACGTTGATCGTCATCTGCGTCGGCAGCGGCAGCGCCTTACCGGCACCGCCGTAAAGCTCGCCAAAAACCGGTATGACATATAGAAGCAAGATACTTACGACTGCCACCGCAACAACGACGATCGTGCACGGATAGATCATCGCCCCCTTGACCTTTCGCTTGAGCTTGGAGGCCTTCTCGATAAACCCGGAGAGCCGGTTAAGAATCGTGTTCAAAACACCGCCCGCCTCACCGGCTGCGACCATATTGACGTAAAGATCATCGAAGACTTTCGGGTGCTTCTTGAGGGCCTCAGCCAGGGTCGAGCCACTCTCGACGCCCTGCTTAATGGTCTTAATGGTATTCCTCAAAACCTTGTTCTCTGTTTGCTGGCTCAGTATATCGAGACACTGAACGATCGGCAGACCCGCGTCGATCATGGTGGCGAACTGGCGGGTAAATATCATCACGTCGCGATCCTTGACCTTCGATCCTAAACCCGGAAATGTGATCTCCCGGTCCAGTCCCTTGCCTTTTTCCCGCACCCGGGTGGGCATGGGTTGAATCCGTTGGCTTCTCAAGCGCGCGAGCACCGCCTGTTGATTTAATGCTTCCATCTCGCCCTTGAGGATCTTGCCCTGCGCCGTCTTTCCTTCCCAAACAAAAACTGGCATAACGTCCCCCGTTTAAGATAATTTATTCACTCAGGCGTCCAGAGAAAAAACCGATCCGAACCCGCGATCGGAATCGGTAACCCGAATGGTTTCCTCGATGGTTGTAAGCCCGTCCCGAACCTTTTTGATAGCACTCAATCTCAGCGTGCTCATTCCCAGCTTGACCGCCTCTCGCTTCAAATCGGCGGCGGATACGCCGCGCAGAATTATTTCCTTCAGCGCATCGTGCATCACCAAAAGCTCATAGATCGCCACGCGACCTTTATAACCCGTCTGGTTGCAGTTCTCGCATCCCTGACCGCGGAAGGCCGGAAAGCCCATCGTCGCCTCTGCCGGATCGACACCGATGGCGATCAAGACGTCGGAATTGACTTCTACCGGTGTTTTGCAGTTGACGCAGATCTTACGCACCAATCTTTGTGCAACAATCAGATTGATGGAAGACGTAATGAGAAACGACTCCACCCCCATATTGATCAAACGGTCTATCGTCGAAGGCGCGTCGTTGGTATGGAGCGTACTTAGAACCAGGTGGCCGGTGAGGGCCGCCTTGACGGCGATTTGAGCCGTCTCTAGATCGCGGACTTCGCCGACCATGATGATGTCGGGGTCTTGGCGCAGAAAAGAACGAAGGCAGCTTGCGAAATTGAGTCCGATCTCGTCCCTGACCTGTACCTGATTGATGCCCATGATATTGTACTCGACCGGATCTTCGGCGGTACAAATATTCACATCGGCCTTGTTGAGGTCCGATAGAGCGGAATATAACGTGGTCGATTTTCCGCTTCCCGTAGGACCTGTGATGAGGATCATCCCGTAGGGCTTATAGATCGCCTCCTTAAAATCTTTGAGATTATGCGTATCGAAACCGAGCTTCGTCATGTCCAACTGCAGGTTGGACTTATCGAGCAATCTCATGACGATCTTCTCGCCGAACAGCGTCGGCAATACCGAAACGCGGAGATCGAGCTCTTGTCCCTGGCCCGTTTTGAGCTTGATCCGGCCGTCCTGAGTCAACCTTCTCTCTGCGATATCTAAATTCGCCATGACTTTAAGGCGCGAGATCATCGCGTTCTTCAATCTTTGCGGGGGAGTCATGATCTCCTGCAGCACTCCGTCCAATCGAAACCTCACACGAAAGACCTTCTCATAAGGCTCAAAGTGGATGTCGCTGGCGCCACGCCTTGCCGCGTCGGCCAAGATCGCATTGACCAGCGTGACGACCGGCGCTTCTTGAGTCGCTTGCTGGAGTTCTTCGAGGTTGATTTCCTCCTCGCCTTTAATGACCTCCATCTCGCCATCGCCGAATCTCTTGAGAACTTCGTCATAGCTGGACTTTCCAAAGCGGCGTTCGAGAATCTTTCGGATTTCCGAGGGTGAGGCGAGAACCGGGCGGACACCGTAACCGGTAATGAACTGAATCTCGTTGATCGCGATAAGATTCGTTGGGTCCGCTGTGGCAACGGTGAGCGTTGACCCCAAAAGCTTAAGCGGTATGATCTGATGTTTCTGGATAAGGTCGGCCGTGACCAGATCGAAGATACCTGGCGTTATCTCGGCGTTTTCGAGCTGGACCTTTTCGATACCGAATTGTGTCGCGAGGAATTCGGTGAGGTGATCTTCGGTCGTGAAACCCAGACGAACCAATTCCTGAATAACGTGAGAGCCGTTGTCTTGCTCTTTTTCCAGGGCCTGGTTGAGTTGCTCCCGGGTGACCACGCCGCCCCGAACCAAAAGCTCACCTAGGCGAGGTTCCATATATTTTCCAAGCGGTCTAAAGGCGGATTATCCTAGAAATGACTCTTATTGTCAATTTCCACCGTGTGGCATCTTTACAGGCGTACTCGCCAACTTTTGGAAATTGCCTCGGGAACGGCTCGTTCTGCCGGGTCTATCGCTTCAATGCAGCTTGGGCCGCGGCTAACTTGGCAATGGGAACGCGAAACGCCGCACAGCTAACGTAATCTAAGCCCAGCTGGTGACAGAAGATGACAGATCTCGGATCGCCTCCATGCTCTCCGCAGATGCCGATCTCGAGTTCCTTATTCACCTTTCGGCCCTTTTCTACGCCAATACGCATCAATTCACCCACGCCACCCTGATCGATGCTGACGAACGGATCTTCGGGATAGATCCCTTGCGCAACGTAGTTAGGCAGAAACTTTCCGGCGTCGTCCCGCGATAGACCGAGGCAGGTTTGCGTCAGGTCGTTGGTTCCGAATGAGAAAAATTGCGCTTCCAGGGCGATCTCATCGGCAAAGAGGCACGCCCGCGGCAGCTCGATCATGGTGCCTACGAGGTAGCGGACCTTGACACCATAGGCCTTCATCGTCTCGTGGGCCGCCTGTTCGACGATCTCACGCTGGAGATGTAGCTCTTTCAGGGTTGCTACCAAAGGAATCATCACCTCCGGGAACGGGTTCTTTCCTTCCCTACGCAGTTCACACGCGGCTTCAAAGATCGCCCTTGCCTGCATCTCCGTTATCTCCGGATAGGAGATGCCCAATCGGCATCCCCGATGGCCGAGCATGGGATTGAATTCATGCAAGCTTTCGATTTTGCTTTTTAACTCCGCGACGGGCACTCGCATGCCCTCGGCGAGCTCGACGATCTCTTCTTCGGTCTTCGGCAGGAATTCGTGAAGCGGTGGATCGAGCGTGCGTATGGTGACCGGCAAAGCGCCCATGATGTCGAGAATGGCCTTGAAGTCCTCTTTCTGCATTGGCAAGAGCTTCGACAAAGCCTGGCGGCGCCCCGCCTGGTCCTTTGCCAGAATCATTTCCTGGACCGCGCGGATCCGCTCTCCGCCAAAAAACATATGCTCGGTGCGGCAGAGACCAATGCCTTCAGCGCCGAATGCCATTGCGACGCGCGCCTGGTCCGGCTGGTCGGTATTGGTCCGCACGCCGATCTTCCGTACTGCGTCGGCCCATTTGATGAGCCTCGTAAACTGCTGATAGACGCGCGACGCTTTAGCAGCCAAGGTTCCGTCAAGCAGAACTTGCAGCACTTCGGAGGGGAAAGTTTTGATCTCCCCTCGCATAACTTCACCGGTAGTTCCATCGACGGAAATCCAGTCGCCTTCCTTCAAAACCGTATCCGTAACCCGCATCTCGCGCCGCGCGTAATCGACATCGTGGATCGCCTCACAGCCCACCACGCATACTTTTCCCATCTGGCGCGCGACCAGGGCTGCGTGCGAGGTCATGCCGCCGCGAGCCGTTAGAATTCCCTGCGCGGCGTCCATGCCGCGGATGTCATCGGGGCTGGTCTCGGTGCGGCAGAGGATCACCCGCTCGCCTCTTTTCTTCCATGCCTCGGCATCCTCCGCGTGGAAAACAACACGGCCTGTGGCCGCGCCGGGTCCGGCGGGAAGCCCCTTCGCCAGGATCCGTCCCTCGCGGCCGGCTTTCTCTTTGTCCGCCGGGTCGAAGATCGGGCGCAGAAGCTGGTTGAGCTGATCGGGCTCGACGTGGAGCAGCGCTTGCTCTTTAGAGATCATTTTTTCATCCACCATATCGACCGCGATGCGCACGGCCGCAAAGCCGGTCCGTTTTCCGGTCCGCGTCTGCAGCATCCAGAGTTTGTTATCCTCGATGGTAAATTCGATGTCCTGCATCTCCTTGTAGTGCCGCTCCAGCAGCTTGCAGATTCGATCGAGGTCCGCGTAGCTTTTCGACATGACGTCTTTGAGTTCAGCGATCGGTCGCGGCGTGCGGGTGCCGGCGACCACGTCCTCGCCCTGCGCGTTCACGAGAAACTCGCCGTAGAAACGCTTCTCGCCCGTTGCCGGGTCGCGCGTGAAGGCCACACCCGTTGCGCAAGTCTCGCCCATGTTGCCGAAGACCATCGCCTGGACGTTGACCGCAGTGCCCCAGTCGGGCGGTATGCGGTTAAGCTCGCGGTATTTGATAGCGCGGTCGTTGTTCCACGAGCCAAAGACCGCGCCGATCGCGCCCCGGAGCTGCGCCTTGGGATCATTGGGAAAATCTTGCCCCAAACGTTTCTTGATCTCCGCTTTGTACTCTGCAACGAGAGCTTTGAGATCCTTAGCAGTAAGCTCGGTATCGTAGCGGACCCGGCGCGCTTCTTTTTTTCGCTCGAGGATAAGCTCGAACGGGTCGCGCTCTTTTTTATCCGCCGGCTTGAGACCCAT
>JBGQBP010000095.1:0-12573 GCA_041494945.1 Binatia bacterium
AAACGTCATTCTGCAGGTCCAGTCGCCCGAAGGTCTGCGCGGAAGAGTGATGAGCGTCTTCTATCTCAGCAATCGCGGGCTCCATCCTCTGGGACAAATGGAGACCGGGCTCGTCGTTCCGTTAGTGGGAGCGCGGGAAGCAACGGTGCTCGGAGGATTATTGGTCGCGGGCGTGACCGCGCTGACGGCGTTGAAAGTTCCGGGCGTCGTCCGGTTCCGCTGGGAAGCCATGCGCAGCGCGAAGATTTTCGACGCGGCGAACCCGTAACGGAATTCTAGTAGGCAGTCGGCGGGATGCAGACTTTTGAGTTTTTCTGTCTACCGCCTACGCCCTATCGCCTACCGCCTCCTAGTTAGCCTCCACAGCCATGACCCTTCTTAATTGTAGATGATCCGCAGGTAGATCAACGTGCACACGGTGGCGCGGTGTCACCAAATACCCAACAAAACAGCCAACTCCATCACCGTCAGGATCGTCATGATCACAGCGGTTGACCATAGCGCGATGTTCAAGGCGCGCGAATTGACGAGCTTGCCCATTAAGTCGCGTCGGTTAGCCAGACGCACAATGAAAAACAACACCAGCGGCAGCACCATGCCGTTTAACACCTGTGACAGGAACATCACCGGGACAAGGGGAAACTGAGGGATCATCACGACACCCGCGCCGATCACGATCAGCACAGTGTACAGTCCGTAGAACTGCGGAGCGGAGCGGAGGGACGTTGAGACCCCCGATTCCCATCCGAACGCCTCACAGACGTAGAACGCAGTAGACAGCGGCAGGACCGACGCGGCGAAAAGCGAGGCGTTCAGCAGTCCGAAGGCGAACAGATTGGCGGCGTAAGAGCCGGCCAGCGGCCTGAGCGCGCGAGCGGCGTCAGTTGCGTCTTGGATGCGAATTCCATGCGCGAAGAGCGTTGCGGCGCAGGCGATGATGATGAAGAATGCGACGATATCCGTGATGGTGCATCCGACGATCACGTCCCACCGCTCGTATTCGTAGTTCTCCGGGCTGATGCCTTTCTCCACGACCGCCGACTGCTGGTAGAACTGCATCCACGGAGCGATCGTCGTCCCGACGAGCCCGATGATCATTTGGAGGTAGTCGCGGTCGAGGCGCATCGGGGGCAAGACCGTCGCGCGCAGCACTTCGGGCCAAGGAGGCTCTGCCAGGATGCCCGCGATCGGGTAGGCGATGTAGACCAAGCAGGCAACGAGGAAAATACGTTCGACGATACGATTACTGCCGCGGATGACGAGAATCCAGACAAACATCGCCGATAGCGGCACGGCGAGGTAGCGACTTACGCCAAAGATTTCCGCGGCGGCGGCAATGCCGGAAAACTCGGCCATGGTGTTCCCGAGGTTGGTCAAGACCAGCGCAAGCATGACCCAGGCGGTAGCCTTGACCCCGTACTCCTCGCGGATCAAATCGGAGAGCCCCTTGCCTGTGACTGCGCCCATGCGCGCGCAGGCCTCCTGGGTTACGATCAGAGCGATCGTCATCGGGATAATGGTCCACAGAAGATCGAGTCCAAAGTGGGCGCCTGCCAGGGAGTAAGTAGTGATTCCGCCGGCGTCGTTGTCGACATTGGCGGTGACCATCCCCGGGCCGAGGATGATGAGGAACATCTTGACGCGCTGCCATGAATTCGAAGACTTCGTGGAGACGCGTGTCCGCGTCGCGGCTATCGCTTCCTTGTCGGGCATCGGGGAACTCATCGGCGGGCGAACTTTCTTGTCCAGGCCTGGCTAACAACTTCCCCGAGGACATCCTCGACCGTGATAACGCCCAGCATGGTGTGGTCGGGTCGGACGACGGGCAGCGCCAGCAATTTGTACTTTGCGACCAGCGAGGCGCACTCGGCGAGCGTATCATCCGCTTGGACGCTTACCGGCCGCTTGAGCATAACCTGTGCGATCGGCGTCGCAGGCGACTCGGTGATTAAAGACCGCAATGATAAAACACCGACCAATGTCCGTGCCTCATTGACGACGTAAAGGTAGTAAATCGTCTCAGCCGACGGCGCCGAGGCACGCAACTCCTCCAGCGCTTCACCTACGGTCAAATGATGAGAGAGCACGATAAACTCGGTGTTCATCAGCGCGCCAGCAGTGCCGGGCGGGTAAGCAAGTAGGCCCTGCACGTCGCTCGCTTCTTCGTGACTCATGTGGGCAAGGAGTTCCTCACGGGCTACATTTGGGAGTCCGGCGAGGAGGTCGGCAGCTTCATCGGGCGGCATGGTCCCCATCACCGTTGCCGCCTCGTGTGGCGACATCATTTCGAGCAGACGCGCCTGAACCTCCACGGGAAGCTTAGCTAAAGCTTTGGCGCGGGTGTCGGGATCGAGTGCACGAAACAACCGCAGTCGCCGCGGCGGATCGAGCTCGGCTATGAGATCTGCGATATCCGCCGGGTGTGCTTGGCGGAGCTGCGCTCGCGAAAGACTGAGCTGCAGGTGATGATGGGAAGCGCTTGGAGAAAGAGTCTCGATGAGTTGCCACGAGATCAGGTTGTCAGAGCGCAAGTAGAAAGCCTGTGGCAGAAGTCGGGTCAAGGCGCCGTCGATAAACGACTCGAGTCCGAGACGCCGCACCAGGCCTCGAAACCCAACGTCCACATGCATAACCCGCAACTCGAAATGCGTAACCAATAGGTGGATATCGTTGACCCGGACGATTTTAAGCCCGCTCACGTCAACCACCTGTTTGTCGAGAACATCGCGTCGCAGCCGCACCTCGTTAATACCCTCCGGACTCGCCGGTACAAGCTGGTCCGGCGAGACGGTCAGGTGGATTTTCTCTCGGTGAAAGTCCCCGACATCGTTCCAGCGGCAACTCAGCCTAAGCTCGTTCGGCCATGGCTGGCGAATCACGCACTCCCGGACACGGGGGAACGGTTCGGTAACGTCTATGCTCAAATCGTCGAGCCGGCCAATCGGATCGCCGAGAGAATCTTCGACCGGTCGGTAAAGGATGTCCGAGAGAAAGAGGAAGCTCGATGACGCAGCGTCGCTACGAGCGGCGTTCCCCTCGCTAGGCGGACTAGAGGTCGTCACAGTCATTGTCTTTCATATGCTTCTTTTGTCTTTGATTTTTCCGTGAACCTAGCCAAAAATCTACCCAATTAGTCGACGGAACGCGTGGAGAATCAGAGCTATCCCGGAAGCTGAGAAGAAATCCCTCGACCACGAAGGACTCTCCACCCTAAGGTTATCACGGTAGAGACGACGAGCGCGATTAAGTACAACTTGCTCGACCCTTCCCACAACCTGCTCGAACCAAGCGATGTAGTCGCCCAGGCGGTAGCCAATACCATAGCCGCCAGCCACGACCACTGGCACGTATATCGTCGCCCCAAGAAGATTTGAGAGATAGAACCGCACAAATGGCATCCCGGCGGTTCCAGCCAGGGGGCCGGCCATAAAGCGAAGTCCCGGGAAAAAACGTGATACGAGGACCCCCAAGCGGCCCGTATCGGGGTACGAATTGTTGCACGGAATTGAAATGTTTGGGCGTGAGAAAAAGCCGGCGGCCGTAACGCTGAATCGCCATATTCCCATAGTGCCGCCCCAGCCAATACCCCACGTTGTCACCGGCAACCGCGCTCACGATGCTTACCATAAGCACAGCCGGGAGCCTGAGACGTCCAATCCATACAAGGTAACCGGCAAGCAGCAATACGGTTTCTTCGGGAACGGGTAACCCGAGATTGCCTAGGACTACAACCACGTAAATGGCCAAATATCCCCAGTGACCTAGTAACTCATTTAAGTCAGGCACGTGACTTTCAGCCAACCAATGATTGGTCTGTCTTCCGGTGCGTGAGCCGCCACAGCCACGACCCTTCTTGATTATAGATGATCCGCAGGTAGATCAGAGTGCACGCCGTCGCGCCGAGCCTGAGCAGCCAGGTCGCGGGGAAACGCGTGCCGGGAACGCTCGGCTGCCAGCCTTCGAACTTGATGAAGTAGATCGCGGTGAGAAATATAAAAGTCCCGGTGAGGAAAAAGTAATACGTCCGGCGCCGTTTCACCGCGAGAACGGTGAAAGCCGCGCCGTGAGCGACGAAACTGATCACCAAAAAAATATAGATGAAACTTCCGAGCGTCATGCGCGCGCCGTCCCAGCCGGTGAATCAAAAGTCCCGGAACTCCCTGTCTTCCCGGTCTTCGGTTTCGAGCTGGATCGTCGTGTGCTCGATCGAAAAAGCGCTCTTGAGCCGCGCTTCCACCTGATCCAGGATCGCCTGCGGATCGCCGCTCTCGTGGATGACGGCGTGGGCGCTGAGAGTAAAAACGCCCGAGGTCACCGACCAGACGTGCAGGTCGTGGACCTTGATGACTCCCGACACTTGCTCCATCGCCCGCTGGACTTCCTCCGTATTAATGCCTCTGGGAACCGATTGCATCAGAATATCGACCGAGTCGCGGATCAGCTCCCACGACGTATAAAGGATAAGGATGCCGATCAAGAAACTGATCAACGGGTCGGCCATGTACCAGCCGGTAAAGAGCATGATGAGCGCCGCGCCGACCGCGCCGACCGAGCCCAGCGCGTCCCCCACGACGTGAAGGAAGGCGCCGCGAATGTTGAGATTCCCCTGGTCGCAGGCATAGAGGATGCGGCCCGCTACCATGTTCACCGCAAGTCCCACGACGGCGACCACGAGCATGCCGATCGTACGGACCTCGGGCGGATCCAACAGGCGGCGATAGGCTTCGGTGAAGATCACGCCGACGACGAGCCAGAGAACCAGACCGTTGATCAACGCGGCCAAAATCTCCAGGCGCTGGTAGCCGTATGTTTTCTTGCTCGTGGCCGGCCGCCGCGCGATCTGGAACGCGCAGAGACTGAGTCCCAGCGCCGCCGTGTCGGAAAACATGTGGCCCGCATCGGAGAGCAGCGCGAGGCTGTTGGTCCAGAGTCCGCCCACGACCTCGGCGAAAAAATAAATCGCCGTGATCGCCAGCGCCAACGCCAAACGGCGGTTGTCTGTGGTGCGCTCCATGTCGGCGGCCCCTCGCCCTAGCCCGTGCGCAGCAGCTCTTCGAGGTCGCGGCGCAAGCGCTGCAGCGCATCCTTTTCCGTCCCCGGATAATAGCCGCGAATCTCACCCCTGCGGTCGACGACGACGAAATGCGGGTTGTGCAGGTGCGTCGCTTCCGAGCCTCCCCTTTGCGCTTCCGGGATTTCCGCCGCGGCCAGATGAAACCCTTCCTGAGCGATGCGAAAAATCTCTTCCCGTTTTCCGGTGAGAAAGAACCATCGCGCCGGATCGGCGCCGAAGCGCGCCGCGTAGCCGGCCAGCACCGCGGGCGTGTCCCGCTTTGGATCCACGGTGATCGAGACCAGCCGGAGATCCTGTTCCCGCCCGAATCGATCCTGCAGCGCCTTCATTTCCGCGCTCTGCACGGGACACGTATCCGTGCAATGAGTATAGATGAAGTTGGCGATCCACACTTTGCCGAGAAGATCGGCGGATCGGATCTCCTTTCCGCTCCGCTCCGTCAGGGCGAATTCGGGCGCCTTGCCGAATCGTCCCAGACCCTCGAGCGGTCTTTCGTCGCTTGCGCCCTGATTGGGACCGGCCATCCGGCGCGTCCACAGCACGATCGACGCGGCGCCGGCAATTAAGAATACCACGAGCGCCCACACCCACGTCTGACGCAATAATGACGGCTTCGGTTCCATTACAAATGCTCCGGGAATTCGCGTTTCGCCCGATGAAGCCCGCAGTATGACATTATACAAAAAACATGTTAAGAAGGCGCCCATGCAATTTCGCGTGCTGGGCTGTTCCGGCGGCCAGGTCCCGGGGCAACAACTCTCTTCTTACCTGATCGAAGACGCGCTGCTGGTGGACGCCGGCTCCACGACCGCGGTGCTGAGTCTCAAGGCGCAGCGAAAAATCAAGAACGTCCTCATCACTCACGCGCACCTGGACCACGTGATGAGTCTCGCGACCCTGGCGGACAATCTCTTCGGCATCGACGGCACGATTCACGTTTGGGCCCTGCCGGAAGTTGTTGCGGGACTTCGAACCTCCTTCTTCAACGACACGATCTGGCCCGATTTTACCCGGATAACGGCCGATAGCCAATCCGCTCCCATCCTGACCTTTCATGATCTGGCCGAGGAAGAGGCCACCGCGATCGGCGATTACACGGTGACGGCGGTCCGGGTGAATCACGCCGTCACCAGCACGGCCTTTTTCATCGAGAACGAGAAGACGACTTTCCTCCACGTCGGGGACACCGGGCCGACGGAAAAAATCTGGTCGCTGGCGCGCGGCAAAAAGAAACTGCGCGCCGTCGTCCTCGAAGCGTCCTTTCCGAACAGACTCCAGGAAACCGCCGATTTGAGCCAGCATCTCACGCCGCAGACTTTGGCCGGCGAGGCGGAGAAGCTCGGCCGGCCTTCGGTCCCCGTCCTTGTGACCCATTTGAAGCCGCAATACCGTGAAGAGATCATCGCCGAGCTAAAAAAGCTGAAGCGGCTGCGCCTGAGAATCTTAAAGCAGGGCGAGTCGCTCTCTTTGTAAGATCTCATTGCGCGCCGCTTTTTTTTCTGAGCAGAAAATAGAGTCTCCCGTCGCTCTTCATAAAACCGGCCTCATCTCCCGCCTCAGCGCCGCTGCCGAAATATAAATCCAATCGCCCGGGGCCGCGTATGGCCGCGCCGGCGTCCTGATTGAGGACAAAGCGGGAAAACGGCAGCCAGCCGGCGAGATTACCGGCGGCGTCGAGAAGCGGGCGGCGGCTGACGAGGAACGCCGGCGCGCCTTTCGGAAAATAATCCGGGTCGGCCGCGACCGAGCGGCCGGGCGTCAGAGGAATTTCCAGACTGCCCAACGGCCCGCTCTCGACGAAGCGAAAATAAATGTAGCGCTCGTTGCGAGCGAAGAGCGGCTCGCGCTCCTCGGGATGCTCCTTGAGATATCGGCGCAGGCGGGCCGCCGATAATTCATCCGCCGCCAGCTTGCCTTCGTCGACGAGAATTTTTCCGATGCCGGTGTACGGCCTGCCGTTGCTCGCGGCGTAGTTTACGGAGAACGTCCGGCCGTCTTCGAGGCGGAGGATTCCCGAGCCCTGGATATGGAGGAAAAAAAGCTCCACCGGATCTTTCATCCAGGCGATCTCGTATCCCTTGCCTCTGAGCCGTCCCAGAACGTCGATCTCATGGCGCGAGAAAGTTTCGACGAGACTGTCCGGCTTGCGGTAAATCGGGAAACGATAGGCGCCGGTTGGGGTCAGGCTTCCCTCGATGACCGGCTGATAATAACCGCTCACGAGAATCTCCGCTGGATCGTGCATGAAGGGAACGAGCTCGAAGCGGGAGCGGAGCGCCGCCACCATCTTCTCAGGCCGGTCCCAAAGCTCCGTGACTTCGAGAAAGCTCAACAAGGTTTCCTTGACCTCTTGGGCCGTAACTCGTCTCGGCCGTTCGGCAAGCACGCGGTCGCCGGGAACCTTGGCGAGAAAATCCAGACTGCGCCGAACGGCCGCGCGGAGCGACTCGCGGTCGAGATCGTCCTGAATAACCGGCGGAGAGATTTTACTAAGATGGTTATCTCCGGCGCTACAGGACGAAATAATCAGCGTCAGTAGAAGCAAACCGTGCAAAAATCTTTTTGTAGTTTCTTGCCTACCGCCTACCGCCTTATGCCTCTTGCCTAGCTTCATCGTTTCATGCAAACTTCCCGGCATGGATCGCGACGATATAGAACGAGAAGCCGTCCGGGCCTTGGATCGACTGCCGAAGGAATTTCGCAGCCGCCTTCACAACGTGGAGATCGTGATCGAGCAAAAGGCCGCGAAGAGCCGGCTCCGGGCAATGGGTCTCGACCCTGCCGGGGACGTTCTCTACGGCCTGTATGAAGGCGTTCCTTTATCCGAGCGCTCCGTCAGCAGCCCGCCCCTGCTCCCCGACAAGATCACGATCTTTTCCGAGCCGCTCATGCGCGACTTTCCCGACCCGGCCGAGCGCCGACGGCAGATTCGCCTCACCGTGATGCACGAGATCGCCCACTACTTCGGCATGGACGACGAAGAAATCGAAGACCTGGGCTACTAAAAATCAATGTTGAATTATGAATTTTGACCCATTCGACGTCGCTCAGGGTCAACCCTGAGGCTCTCGAAGGGTTGAGTTTTGAATTCAAAATTCAACCTGCGAAATTCAAAATTAATCCCGAATGTCCTGCAGGAGCCATTCGGTTGGGATCTCGCGGCCGAGACCTTTTTGTCTCGCCAGTTGGTAAATCATTCCCGCGCAAGCTGCGAACTGGAGCCCCTGCGTGCCGGCGTTGATGAAAAAAGTAATCTGCTTCGGGCTGGTTCTTCCGGGAACCTTTCCCGCTTTGAGGTCCATGAAGTATTTAAAAAAGTCGCCGCGGTAGTTGTCCACTACCGGATCAGGAATCCGCGCCCGCTCCTCCGGCTGGCCGGCGATGTAGCCGACGTTTCCATGCAGCCGGATCATGCCTTCGTCCATCGCTTCGACCGTGTTGCGCCCGAGTTTGATCGATATATCGCAGCGCTTGACGACGCTGGGCCCGATCTCGCACGCGCGCACGCAGGTGATGTGCGCGCCTTCTTCGAGCCACTCCGGCTCGTCGAACACCGTGCGGGTCGAGTCGGTGCACGCCGCGACGATGTGAGAGCCGCGCACGACCGCTTCGCGATCGTCGACTGCCTCAACGGGAATTCCCAACTCGGCGCTCATCGCGCGCGCGTAAGCTTCGCGATGGGCCCTCGTCGGACTATAAACTTTTACTTTAGATATCTTACGCACCTCATTAAAAGCTTGGAGGTAGCTGCGCGCCATTCCCCCCGAGCCGAAGACTCCCACGATGGTCGAATTCGGGCGCGATAGGTATTTAGCGCCGAGGCCGGCGCAGCCGCCCACGCGCATATGCTGCACCAGACCGTCGTTGATGATCGCCAGCGGCTCGCCGTTTAGCACGCTGAAAACCATGACCAGGCCGCAGTAGCTTCCCGGCTGAACGCAGTACTTCTCTTCGGTCGCGCCGTCGGGCCAGTGAACGATGTCGGATTTCATTCGAATCGCGAAGACGCCGATCTTACGGCTCGCCCCTTCCATCGTCCCCCAGCGGAAATACCCGTCCGGCCGCTCGCACGGCACCCACATATCGATGCGCGGCCGATAGACGGCATCGCCTTTGAGCAGGTCGTCGTAGCCGATCTCCAGCGCTTCGAGACAACTTTTCATATCGAAGAGCTTCTCGACTTCTTGGTTGTTGATTAAAAGCATGATTGCCTCCAACTCTCATCTTACCTAAATGCGCCCGGCGAAAAAAGCAAGAGAAATTAGCGAGCGGACTTGCGGGACAGAGGGAGCCTTCGCCCTGAGCGAAAATCGGCTCGGCTGCGTTGGAACTCACTGCCAATCTGAGGATCGACAGCATCGATGTTTGAGACCGCCATGCTTTTCGGCGGGCGAGTTTCGATGCTGCCCGAAGCGAGCAGTAAAGAGTTCTCGCTGACCAGACGCTGAAGCGAAGGGACGAGGCTCCCTCGAAAGAATGGGTTTTCTCGATTGACTTTTCAGGAGGGTTGACGAATGATAAACACGATTTTATCAAACTGGAGGTGACGGCGTGAAAATTCTTCGCTTCAACGACGACTGCATCGGCGTGCTCAAAAATGAAAATACCGTCGTGGACGTTAGCGACGCGATCAGCTCGCGCAAGGCCAAAGGCCCGCAGCGCGTCGTGGAAGACATCATCGAGCACTTCCGCAAGTACCGGAAGCGATTCGAGCGCATCGTGGCCGAGCAAAGCGGCGTTCCGTTGGCGAGCGTCAAGCTGCTCGCGCCGATTCCACGGCCGAGCAAGTGCATGGCCGCCTTCGTCAACTACGTCGATCGCCCGGACCGGAGCCCGGATTCGCTGCCGAACGAATATTTTTACAAGGCGCCGGAACTGGTCGGCCCGGAAGGAACCATCGAACTGCTCGATATTCCGCCGGTCGTGGTTTACCAGCCCGAGGCGGAGCTGGCCTTCGTCATCGGCAAGACCGCGAAGAATGTCCCTCAGAAAAAAGCCATGGATTACGTTTTCGGCTACGTTCCGTTTTTCGATGTCTCCGCCCGCGGGCTCACCCGGCGCACGCAGTTCATACCGAAGGGGCAGGACACCTTTGGACCGTGCGGTCCGTGGATCACGACGAAAGACGAAATTCCCGACCCGCACGATATCGTCGTGAAGTCCTGGGTCAACGGACAGCCGCGTCAGAACTACAATACCAAATACATGGCGCACAAAATTCCCGAGCAGATCGCCTGGCTCACGAAATTCGTCCAGCTCCAGCCCGGCGACGTGATCGCGACCGGCACGTACCACGAAGGACTCGGGCCGATTAACGACGGCGACACGCTCGAGATCGAGATTGAAAAAATGGGCCGGACGAAATTCTTCGTCAAAGGCGCCGGAGCGCGCAAAGACGCCGAGTGGATGCCGGGCAAAAACCAGCCGACGCCCCCGCCGGGCGGAGGAATGAGTAAAATTTAGTGCTGAGTGCCGGGTCCTGGAGAGTTTTCGACACAGCATTCATTGCTCGGTCCCGCTCTAGCGCTCCGCGTGCATGCCGCGGTGCCAGAAGAGAAAAGTATTCGAGAACAGAACGAAGAGCCGGTTCAGTAAATAGCCCAGCAACGCCAGCGACAGCATGCCGGCGTACATCCGATCGACCTTCAACCTCCGCTGCGCGTCGAGGATAAAGTAGCCGATCCCATCGGTGCTTCCGATCATCTCCGAGATCACAACGAGTATCAACGTAATCGCCAGCGAGATCCTGAGCCCGGTCACAATTTGCGGAGAGGCCGCGGGAAGGATCACTTTCATAATCGCCCTTCTTTGAGACAGGCCGAAAGTGCGCGCCGTGTGGACGAGCACGCGGTCGATGTTTCTAACGCCGTCGATCGTGTTGAGCAGGATCGGCCACGCGCAGGAAAAAAATATCACGAAAATCTTCATCCCGTCTCCCAGGCCGAAGAATAGCATGGCGACCGGAACGATGACGGGAGGCGGAATCGGCCGCGCCGTTTCGACGACGACTTCCAACGCGCGCCGGACGCGATCGAACAACCCCATGACGACTCCCAACGGGATGAAGGCGATCGCGGCGAGGAAATATCCCGCGGCCGCCCGCTTGATGCTGGCCAAAACCTGCTCCGGGATTTCACCGGAAAAAATCAGCGCGAAAAACGATTTGAGAATTTTGCTCATCGGCGGAAAGAACAGCGGGTTCAGCAGCTCCAGGCGCGAGACCAGCTCCCACGCGGCCAAGACGGCGAGCACGACCAGGACGCCGTTCAACTTCGATTCCCTGCCCCAGGTCACAAGGTTTCTTTCGTTCTCATGCCGTGCTGCCACGCCATAGCTCTACTCTCCAGCACGGTGAACAGACGGTTGAGCGCGTAGCCCAGCAGCGCGACCACGACAATTCCTGCGTACATCTCCGTCGTCCGGAACGACCGCTCTTCGTCGAGAATGAAATATCCCAGCCCGCTGCCGCCGATCACCATCTCGGATGTCGTCACAAGAATCAGCGCGATCGGCAGGCTGACGCGGAGCCCGGTCACAATGTAAGGCGCCGCCGCCGGCAGAACGATCTCCCGCAAGATCTTCCAGCGGCCGAGACCGAAGGTCCGTCCCGTATCGATCAGCGTCCGGTCGATGCTTCTCACACCGTCGATGGTGTTGAGGAGGATCGGCCACGCGCACGCGTACGCGGTCACCGCGACCATCATGGCGTTACCGATGCCGAGGAACAGGATCGCGACCGGGATGATCGCGACCGACGGCATCGGGCGAAGCAGCTCGATCAGAACTTCGAACAGGCTATAAGCGAATCTGGAATAGCCGAGAACGACGCCCAGGGCGACGGCGATCGCCGCGGCCGAAAGGTAACCGCCGAGAAATCGCGCCAGCGTGTTGAGGAGATGGCCGAAAAGCTCGCGCGCGAGCGAGAGTTGGGCGAGAGCGGCAAAGACGGCGCTCGGAGGAGGGAAATAGCTCTGGAGGTTTGCGCTCGAGCGCGAGCAAATTTCCCAGAGAAGCATCAACGCGGCAAGGATCGCGAAGCCGGAGAAGTTGACGCGTCGGAAATTCACAGTGCGCCTCCGTTGCCGATGCGCTGGTAAATCTCGTTTCTGAGCTTCATGAAGCCGGCGTTCGCCCGCGTCGTCAACTGATTCCGCGGCCGTTCGAGGCCGACGTCGAGAGCATGGATCACGCGCGAAGGCCGCCGGCCAAGGACGTAAATCCGGTCCGAGAGGTAAATTGCCTCTTCGATATCGTGCGTGACGAAGAGAATCGTCGTGCCGAGCTCTTTCCGGAGCTTGAGCAGCTCGTCTTCCAGCTCGAGCCGCGTCATCGCATCGACCGAGCCGAACGGTTCGTCCATCAGCAGAACTTCCGGCTCGTAGGCGAGCGCACGCGCGATCGCGACTCTCTGCTGCATGCCGCCGGAGAGCTGCCACGGATAATGCCGCTCGAATCCGTCCAGACCGACCAGACGGATCAGCCAATGCGCCTTGGCCTCG
>JBGQBP010000096.1:0-12514 GCA_041494945.1 Binatia bacterium
AATATCAGGGAGGCGCTGAAACAATCATGGAGCGCCGCAGAGGAATTCAAAAATATCCCTTTTGAGGCAATTGAAAGGTTAGTGGGCGAGCGATACTCCAGAGACGGATGGAATTTTAAGTTTTAACAGGCTCTACATCAGGACCTGAATCAGCGCCTTGGCGGCTTCGGGAGAAACCCCGAGAGGACGATGGGCAAGCGGTCCCCCTTCGGCCAGGACGGGCTCCAACTCGTCCAGGCTGGGAAGGTCCGTGCGTTTCCAAAAGAGGCCGATGGGAATGACCTCGCCCCAGAGGTAGGCCTTGTCGATGGCGGCGTGGAAGTTCGTCGGGTCATGGCCCATCTCTTCGAGTTTTTTGACGCGAGCTTTGAAAAACTCGTGGCTGTTGTCGTTGTTGTAGGTGACGCAAGGGCTGAAGACGTCGATCAGCGAAAAGCCTCTGTGCTGGATGCCGCCTTTGATGAGTTCCACGAGATGTTTTTGCTGTCCGGTGAATCCGCGGGCGACGTAGGTGGCGCCCCCGGCTATGGCGAGGGAAATCGGGTTGATCGGGTTCTCCGTGCTGCCGAAAGGCGTGCTCTTGGTTTTCATCCCTTTGATGCTGGTGGGCGAGATCTGGCCTGTGGTAAGCCCGTAGATCTGATTGTCCATCACGAGATAGGTGAGATCGACATTGCGCCGCAGCGTGTGGAGGAAATGGTTTCCGCCGATGCCGAATCCATCGCCGTCGCCACCCGTGGCGATGATCTTCAGTTTGTGGTTCGCGAGCTGCGCGCCCGTGGCTACCGCCAGGGCGCGACCGTGCAGCGTGTGCATGCCGTAGGCATTCACATACCCCGGCAGGTTGGAAGAGCAGCCGATGCCGCTGACGGTCATCACCTCATGGGGTTGGAGTCCCAGCTCAGCGAGCGCCTGCTTGAGCGCGGCGAGAACACCGAAATCCCCACAGCCGGGACACCAATCGGGGTCCACTCTCCCCTTGAAGTCCTTGACGGTCAGCTTGGGACGTTCCCCTTTGGCTTCAACTCCACTGCGGCTTTTGGATTCTGTTCTCATCATGGGCAGGCTCATATCTTTTCTCCTCAGCAGGCCGTTGAAAAAGGCCCATCTGCTTCGTTGCGCTCAATCGCCTCGCTCCGACGTACTGCATAAGTACGCCTCCGCTCGTCGATTTCTCGCGCGCCTCGCACCTGGGACCTTTTTGACCGGCCTGGGAACAGACTTTTTCAACACTCCGTCAGACCATGACTTCATGGACCGGCACGTATTTTTTGATCGCGCCGGCCAATATCGCTTTTACACCCTCGACGATGTGGTGCGGCATAAACGGCTCGCCGTCGTATTTCCGGACATGGCCGTTGGCCACGATGCCGGTCTCTGATCGCAAGTAGCGCGCGAATTGGCCGCTGTAATTATTTTCCACGATGATGATCTTTTTGCTTTGCGAGAGAAGGGAAAGGATCTCCTCCGAGTGGAGGGGAACGAGCCACTTGATCTGAAGATGGTTTGCGACAATTCCTTCTTCCTCGGCAAGCTTCTCCCTCGCTTCGCGGATAACTCCCTCGGTTGAGCCCCAACCCACGAGCGTGACTTGGACGTTGCTCGGGCCCAGGATCTTGGGCGGCTCCAGCAGGGAAAGAATACCCGCCATCTTGCGCATCCGCTTTTCGTGCATCGCCTGGCGCTTGCGCGGGTTGGTGAATTCGTCGCTGATCAGCACGCCGTCTTCGTCGTGTTCATCGGTCGCCACCACGTGGACGTATCCCGGCGTGCCCGGCAATGCGCGCGGCGAGACGCCGCTTTCGCTTAGCCGGTAGCGCTGATACCCGCCGTTGACGGGCGGGCCATCGCCGTTGAGGCCGATAATTTCTCCCCGATCGATGGGAACGTTGAAATCCAGCTCTGACGGATCCACGCTCGACCTGCCTTCCGAAAGCAGCAGGTCGGAAAGGACGATGCCCGGGCATTGGAATTTGTCGACTAGATTGAAGAGTTGCGGCACCGTCTTAAAACAATCTGAGATCGTCGTCGGCGCAACGATGATGCGCGGGTAATCGCCCTGGCCCGCCCCCATCACTTGCCAGAGATCGCCTTGCTCTGTTTTGGTGGGAACGCCGGTGGCCGGACCCGCCCGCTGCACGTTAATGCAAACGACTGGGATTTCCATCATCGCCGCCGAGCCGAGTCCCTCGCTCATCAGAGCGAAACCGCCGCCAGAAGTCGCGCACATGGCGCGGCAGCCGGCATGCGCGGCGCCGATCGCCATATTGATAACGCCGATCTCATCTTCAACCTGCCGTACCATGATGCCCAACTCGCGGCCGTGCCGGGCCATCCAATGCAGCACTCCGGTCGCCGGACTCATCGGATAGGCGCAGTAAAATCGCACTCCCGCCGCGGCCCCACCCATCGCCAGCGCCTGGTTGCCCTCTAAGAACGCAAGTTTCTTGCCGGTGTCGGGGAGCGAGAACGGGAACGGCTTGAAATGAGCGGCAGCGTAGTCGTAGCCGGCCCGAGCGACGCCGACGTTCTCGGCGATCACGGCCTGGCCTTTTCTCTTGAACTGAATCGTCAGGATCTCTTCGAGCGGTTTGAACTCGACGCCGATCAATCGCAGCAGGGCGCCGAGGGCGATAGTATTTTGCACCAGATCGCCCTTGATGTTGGGAGCGAGCTCTTTAACTGAGAAGGAACAGAGCTGAACATCGTCGGCGGCTGCTCCAGGCTTGATCTTGTCACTGTTATAGAGGACAGCGGATCCAGCTCTCATGAGCTTTAGATGCCGATCCATACTGTCCTGGTTTAGCGGAATCAGCACGTCCAACTTGTCGCCCATGCTGAGAACGGGCTGATCGCTGGTGCGCAGCGTCAGAAAGATATGGCCGCCGCGTATGATGGACTGGTAGGCGTTGTAGGCGTTTAGATGAAGGCCGCGCCGCACGAAGATCCGCGCGAGAATATCTCCCGGAGTCGCAATCCCCTGACCGGCAGCGCCGCCAATTCCGATGGCCAGATCAAATTTCCCCATAGCCGATTTTCTTCGAAATTATCTTCCCGGCTCCACAACCACAAGCAATTTTGACTTTGTTCACCCTATTAGTCCCCTTCCTTTAAAGTTGCAAGTCTTATAGGCGCCTGGTGCGCGGCAATGAATAGGCACCTGATCGGCGGCTCGTTGACACGTCGCCATTCCGCCGGTAAAGTCCCCACTCAAAACTCCCAGGCGGTCCGCGATGACCAACTCCACTCCTCCATGGTTCGTGCGCAAAGATCTCGACGGTTTTTTCGGCCTGATGATCGACAACCTGATCCAGTTGATCCTGATCGTCAGCCTCTGCCGCGAGCTGATCCATCTACCGGACGCCTACATTTTCGGCCGCATTCTTCCCGGCGCTGCGATTTCAATTCTGGTCGGAAACTTTTTCTATGCCTGGCAGGCGAGACGGTTGGCGCGAGAAACTGGCAGAGAAGACGTGACGGCTTTGCCTTACGGCATCAACACGGTGAGCCTCTTCGCCTACATCTTCTTCATCATGCTGCCGATCTATCAAGAGACTAAAGATCCCGTCTGGGCGTGGAAGGTGGGCCTGGTCGCCTGTTTTCTCAACGGCGTCATCGAAATCGTCGGTGCGTTCATTGCGGAATGGGTGCGCCGGATGACGCCGCGCGCGGCGCTGCTTTCGGCGCTTGCCGGCATCGCCATTACTTTCATCTCGATGGATTTCAGCTTCCGCATCTTCGACAAGCCGCTGATCGCGATGTTGCCGCTGGCGCTGATTCTCATTTCCTACTTCGCGCACCAGAGATTTCCGCTCGGTCTCCCCGGTGGATTGGTCGCGATTCTCGTCGGCACCGCGCTCGCGTGGGGGCTCGGCGCAATGTCGGGAAAAAGCTGGAACGTCGGTTTCGCGCTTGCGCCGCCCGTTTTTACCGGCGGCTCATTGTGGGAAGCGCTGTGGAGCCCTGAATTTTTGAAATACATGTCCGTCATTTTTCCCATGGGAATCTTCAACGTGGTCGGGTCGCTGCAAAACATCGAGAGCGCCGAAGCGGCGGGCGATCGCTACAAGACGTTTCCGTCGCTCATGGCGAACGGCATCGGCTCGGTTGCGGCGTCGCTCTTCGGCAGCGCCTTTCCGACCACGATTTACATCGGCCATCCCGGATGGAAGCGGCTCGGCGCGCGCTCCGGCTATTCGGCGCTGAACGGCATCTTCATCGCTTTTCTCTGTCTCACCGGCACGATCCAGGGCGTGCTCAACTTCATACCGCTCGAAGCGGGGATCGGCATTCTTCTCTACATCGGCATCATCATCACCGCGCAGGCCTTTCAAGAGACCCCGAAGGAGCACGCGCTGGCGGTAGCCCTTGGATTATTTCCGGCGCTCGCCGCCTGGGGGCTTCTCATGGTGGAGACGGGATTACGCGCCGCGGGAAAATCGCTCTATGACGTGGGTTTGCCGGCGTTCGCGCAGAGCCTGGCGATTCACGGCATGATCTCGCTGGAGCGCGGATTTATTTTCAGCTCTATGATCCTCGCGGCCATAGGCGTCTTTTTGATCGAGCGAGAATTTTTTCGCGCCGCGTGGTGGGCGCTCGCCGCGGCGCTTTTTTCCGCCGTCGGCATCATCCACGCCTACGAGCTGACGCCCGGCGGCGTCGTCAGCCGCTTCGGCTTATTTGCCGCGCCGGAATTTGCGGTGAGTTACCTGCTGCTGTTTGTGCTTTTCGTGGCGGTGGGCTGGTGGGAGAGGAAATAATGGCGCCCGCGCTCCCTACAGATAATCCTCGGGAGTCTTATAGGGGATCACATCATGGATAGCCCGAAAGTGATGGTCATAGGCGACAATCGCCTCACACCTTGCGATGTGGGCGCTTATCGCATGGGGGATGTCACTGGCATCTCTTAATGCCACAAATCTTCCCGCAAGACGCCGTCTCTCTGTGCGGGACGAGAGGGGGAGGATACGGAGGGGAAGTCGAAGTATTTTCTCCAAAGCTGTTTTTCCGAAATCGGACCCCGTGTCGAAGTCAGGGGCATTTTCAAGCGCGAATACATAAAGTTCGTGCAAGGCATAAGAAGGAAGTCGCGGCTGGGATGAGGCCGGAGCTAATTTTTCCGAATAGTCTGTCTACAGCTCTGGAGCGCTCGACTTCAGTAGAATGGGTGAGCGTGTAGACGAGGAGTACCGAGGTGTCGAGATAGACCAACTACTTGGTGCCTGTTGCTCGCTTTACTGCGGCGACCTTGCGACCAGATGTGATGAGATCTTTTTCACTAGCCAGTATCCGCTTTAGGCTACTTTTCCGGGCATGATGAAGAAGCTTGTGCACCGATTTGCCACGAATATATTTGCCAAAATCCTTAAGCTCCATGTATTCAGTCTACCTCTGCCCGGACTAGGGTGTCAATCGCATGTCGTGGGGGTTAGACGAACACTCACGACACTAAAACTCTCCCTTATAAAATCCTCTCTGCCCCCGGGCCTCCTCGACACCGACTTCTAAATTATGCAATTTCGCGCCGGGAAACTGCCGTCGCACTTTCCGGCGGATCTGGCCGGCGATATATTCCGCCAGGAGCTCGGTGCTGGTGTTGGCGATCGGAAGCAGCAGCGCGTCGCGCGCCGGCAGGACGATACGCTGGTCGCGGTAAAGCACGATGACATGTCCGTCGCCGCGACGGATTTTTAGCGCGGAAGAATCGCGCTGGATGAGCGTCCGATGGTCCAGCCCGTCACATATCTGTTTGATGAGCGGCTTGAAGGTGATGAAGTCGAGCACGATGCCGGCGCGGTCCAAATCGCCCTCGACCGCGACGGAGACCTGATAGTTGTGGCCGTGCAGCGCTTCGCGTTTGCCGTTGGCGAAAACGAGGAAGTGAGCGGAAGCGAAGTTGAAATAATCCTTCTCGACCTCGATGACGAACCGGCGCGGCATGGAATTCATGACAATTACGCAGCCACTTCGATGGTTGCGTAAAAATCCACCTGTCTCGCTGTACGTTTCGGTTTTACTGAGCGGTGTCGCGGCACCGGCGGTTTATCGCCATCCTCGCGCATTCCTCGAAGGTGAAGCGCAATGGCTTTTTCAACCCGACGAAGAGCGGCATCAATGGTCTTACCGGTCGCAACGCAACCAGGTAGGTCCGGTACGGAAGCGCCCCAATCGCTGTTGATATCTTTGTTGATGCGAACCAAATACTGTAGCTTTTTCATCGGTTGATTCCTTTGAAGCCGGCCTGCCGCATGACCGATCCCAATGTGCCTTTCGGCATATCGTCGCCTGGATAACCACTGACGGTCACGCGACCTGATTTCTGAGGGTGCTTGAATTGCCGGTGACTACCCGCTGTGACCACCACCCGCCATCCGTCCGCCTCTAGCAGACGGATCACCTCGCGCACCTTCACAAGAGCACTATAGCAGAAAGAGAAAATGATCCGCCAGCAAGGAGCCCTAGCTATGTAATGTACCCGTTCCGACGGCTTCGGATATATTCTTAAATCCGTCGCGCTCGATCAACTTGAGCAAGCCCCGGTTGATGCGCTTCACCGCGCCGGGACCTTCGTAGACAAAGCCCGTCAGAATCTGCACGGCCGTTGCGCCGGCCTGGATCTTTTCATAGGCGTCTTCGGCGGTGAAGATGCCGCCGACGCCGATGATCGGCAACCGGCCGCGGGTCGTTTTATAAATGTGGCGGACAAACGAAGTCGCTTTGGTTTTCAACGGGATGCCGCTGAGACCGCCCGGCTCGTTTGTCTTGCTCACCAGAGTCTCGCGCATGAACGCCGTCGCGTTGGTGGCGATAATCCCCGCCACGCGCTTGGCTTGGGCGACTTCGATAATTTCGTCGAGCTGGGACAGCTCCATGTCCGGCGCGACTTTGACCCATACGGGTTTTTCCTGCGTCCCGATTTTTCCGGCGAGCTCGCGGTTTTTTTCCTGGATCACGCTCAAGAGCTCGGCGAGGAGATCCTTTCCCTGAAGGTCGCGGAGATTGGGCGTGTTCGGCGAGCTGACGTTCAGCGTGAAAAAATCGCCGTACGAAAAAAGCGTCGTGAACGTAAACAGAAAATCTTTGGCGGCGTCCTTGGTCGTGACGATTTTCGTGCGGCCGATGTTGATCCCGAGAGGGATCTTAGGCGGTCCGCCGCCGCTTCGAAGCCGGGCCAATCGAGCGGCGATCGCCTCTGCCCCTTGGTTGTTGAAACCCAGGCGGTTGATGAGAGCCGAATCTTCGGGCAGACGAATGAGGCGCGGCTTGGGATTGCCGGGCTGCCCTTGCGCGGTGACCGCGCCGATCTCGATAAAGCCGAAGCCGAAGCCCGGCCACGTTCGGATCGCCAGGCCGTTCTTGTCGAAGCCGCCCGCCAGTCCCACGGGATTGCGGAAGCTCAAGGAGCCGACGCGAACGCGGAGCCGGTCGTCGCTGACGGCGAAGAACCGCTCGAGCGGCGCTTCGAGAAAAGCCGCGTTCGAGAGCAGAGCCAAAGTCTGCTCATGAGCTTTTTCCGGATCGCGGAGAAAGAGGATGGGACGAAGGAGGCGTTTGTAGAACATGCCGCGTGAACTTTCGGAGTTAGGATTCAACGATAAAGCTCCTTCAGCAAACCGCCCTTCTCCAGGTTGTCGAGAAAGCGATGCTCGATGAATTGGTCCGGTTTGGCATTCTTCGCCGCGGGAACCGTCTTGGCGAGATCGTCGAGCGCGTTCTGCATACCGGCCATGTTGATATACGGCGCTTTTTCCAGCACCTTGCCGACGTAGAGATCGTAGGCTTTTTGCACGAATGAAGGATCGTCGACTTTGGAATATTTTCCGATCGACTTGAGCGTCAGCTCGCGGTCGGACCTGGCGCGGTGGATGCCCCGCGCGTAGGCGCGCATGAAGCGGTCGACGAGATCCGGCTTCTTTCTGATGATGCCTCCTTGCACGATCAGCGACGGATTGGGAAAGGCGAGATCCATGTCGGTGATGTTGACAAGCTCTTTGAAACCTAACTTGTCCACGACGAACAGCGTCGGCGGCGAGACGACGCCGGCGTCGATCGAGCCGCCTTGCAGGCCGCTCAATATGGAACTGATCGAGCCCATCTGAAGGATGATCGCATCTTTTTGAGGGTCAAGATTATATTTTCTCAGAGCGTACCTGGCCGAGATATCCGTGCTCGAGCCGAAGCGGGTCACGCCGATCTTCTTGCCCCTGAGCCCCTCGGGGTTTCTGATCTCGGGCCGGGCGTAAATCGAGAAGATCATCTTATTAACGGTGTTGCCGATGATCTTGATGTCGGCGCCCTGGAGCGCCGCCGCCATCGCGGAGCTGCCGTTGAACGAGCCCACGTCGATATCCCCGGACACTGTGACCTGAGCAAGCTGGCTGCCGCTCGGAATGAGAATCAGTTGATCTTCGAGCCCTTCTTTCGTGAACAGACCGGCGTCATGCGCGACCCAGAGGCCGATATAGGAGCCGCTGATCGAGCTATAGCCGATAAGAATTTTCTCCGCGCTCCACGACCACGGCGGCGCCACAAAGAGCAGAAAAAAAACACTCAGCATCAAACGCTTCATAACTCCTCCAATTATCGCAGCGGCGAAAACGGCGCCGGAACCATCAACGAATTTTCCTGCTTGAGCATGAACTCTTTGGTCTCGGGCGGCCATCCCGGAATTTTCATCGATTCGGCCCGCAGCCGCTCGCGCTCGCCCGCGTCCTTGTAAGGCCACACGTGGATGTACTGGTTCAGCGAGCCGATCGTGCTGTACCAGGCGCCGGCCAGCGGCGAGAGTTTGACGCGCGCCGGAATCGCCTTGCCGAAGCGCTCCAATACCATGGGCATCGTGCCCGGCTTATAGGTGTAAATACGGATCTCGTAAAGATTTCCCAGCTTTCTTGCTTCCAGCGGCGGCGAGAACGGCGCGGGCTGGAGGATCTTACTGTCCTGGAACAAAATGAACTCGTGCGTCTTGGGCGGCCACTTGCCGGTCTTTCGCGCTTCCTGGCCGATGCGCTCGCGCTCTTCGAAGCTTTCGTAAGGCCAGACGTGAACCACCTGGTTCAGGGTGCCCACTTCCGAATGCCAGATGCCTCCGAGTGGAGAAAATTGCTGGCGCGCGGCGAGCCCCTCTTCAAAACGCTGCATGAAGTTCGGCACGGTGCCGGGCTTCAATAAGTAAGTGCGGAATTCGATAATCATTTTATTCTCCTTTCTTACGCTCCTTCGATTTTTAAATACACACCCGGCGGCACGAGGCGATAAACATGCACGGGCTGCGAGACGTTTTTCAACTGATGCTCGCCCGCGTCTTGCAGCACGTAATGTT
This sequence comes from Binatia bacterium, assembly GCA_041494945.1. GTDB lineage: Bacteria > Desulfobacterota > Binatia > UBA9968 > UBA9968 > JAJPJQ01. The sequence goes on from JBGQBP010000096.1 coordinate 9,323, forward strand.
CTTTGATCCGCTCCGCCGTCTCCGGTCCGACCATGACCTCGCCGCCTTGGGTCAGGCCCGCGACGCGCGCGGCGAGATTCGTCGTCGGGCCCGAGGCGGTGAAAGTCCAACGCCCGCCGCCCGTCGCGTCGAGCTTGGTCGCGCCCACGAGCGCCGGACCGCTGTTGATCCCGATGTGAATCGCGACAGTCGGATAGATGCCGACGAACTCGCGGTTGAGGCTCGTGACTTTCGCCAAAAGTTGAAAGGCGGTGGCGGCGGCGTTGAGCGCGTGGGGCGCGGTGCTCCCCTCGCTCTGGAAGATCACCATCAGGCCGTCGCCGGCGGTCTCGTTCACGTCGCCGTGGTGCGCGCGGATGATTTCGAGGAAGCTGGAAAAATAATCCTGGATCATGCGGTTCAGCCGCTGCGCCGGCAATTGCTCCGAGAGCCGCGTGTAGCCCTCGACGTCGAGAAACAGGACCGACACGTCCGCCTCGCGTTTTTCCAGCTCGCGCGCGTCGGGATTTTTCTCCAAAAGCCTGGTCACGGCCTCCGGGACGAACTTGATCAGCTCGCCTTTCACCTGCTCGAGCAGCTCCACTTTTTGCATCGACTCCTTGAGACTGTCGAGCGCGCCTGCAAGCTCGGTGTTGCGCGTTTCCAGATCTTCGTGCGCGTTTTTCAATCGGCCGGCCATGTCGTTGATGGCCCGCCCCAGGTCGCCGATCTCGTGCTGGCTTTGCATCGTCACGCGCGTCTCAAAATCCCCGCCGCCGATCCGGCGCGCGGCCGCCGCGACCAGGGCGATCGGCCGCAGCACCACACGGCCCAAAAATATCACCAGAGAGGCGGTCACTCCAAAGATCGTCAAAAGCGCGACCATAAGCTGGCGGTTTCGGGCTGCCCGCAGATCGGCATCCAGCCGCTCCAGACCGAGGCTTACCCTGACGACACCCCGGACCTTGTGGTCCCCGCCGTGGCAGTCCTGGCATTCTTCTCGGTTTTCCAGAGGACGGAAGAACGTCAGCACACGTCCAACGCTGTTCGTCTCGTAGGTCTCCTGCGGCGCCAGCGTCTCCACCGCGCGCGCGAACAACGGATCACTGATCGTCTTGCCCGGCTCGCGGTGCATCTTGGTGAGTCGTTCGACCAGCCCCGTGCCGAGGGTGCCTCCCGCGTCGATCTCCTCGACTGTTTTAAGGTCGCTGAAGGCTTCGACGCCGTTGCGCCGGTAGACATCGAGAACGCGGACATCCTTGAGCTCTTTCTTAAGCTCCTGCACCAGACGGAGGATGATGTCGGGACGCCCTTCGAGCATTCCGATTTCGATGCTCTTTGTGATGGAGGCCGTCAGCAGCCGGGCCGTCTCCCGGTTCCCGGCCACCAGCACCTCCGCCTCGCGCTGGATGTTCAGAATCACCAGCACACCGAAACCTAAGACGAGAATTGCCAGAATCAACGCGATCACCTTGACCTGAAGGTGCCGCTGGAACATTTGCATGAGCGCCATGACGGAGGAGCGATTCCTTTGAGTTCTGTTTCCCACAGATGCGGGAATAATTGCAACAGCGTCATCCGTGGGCTATTTTGAGCGTGAGGCGAGACATGGAATACAGAGAGCTCGGCGCGACCGGAGTCAAAGTCCCGGAAATCGGGTTCGGCACCTGGCAGTACCGGGGCGGCAGCGAGCCGTTAAGAAAAGCCGTCGAGCTCGGCGCGTCTTTGATCGACACGGCGGAGATGTACGGCACGGAAGAAGCCGTCGGCGCCGCAATCAAAGGAATACGGCAAAAAGTTTTCATCGCGACCAAGGTCTCGGGCAACCATCTGCGCTACGACGAAGTGCTGCGCGCCGCCGACGGCAGTCTCAAGCGGCTGGGCATCGACACGATCGACCTCTATCAAATCCACTGGCCCGATCCTGCCGTGCCGATCGCGGAGACGATAGGCGCGATGGAAAAGCTCGTGGACGCCGGCAAAGTGCGGTTTATCGGCGTGAGCAATTTTTATCTCAAGAATCTTCGCGAAGCCGAAGCCTGCATGACCAAGCACAGGATCGTCGCCAATCAAATCAAGTACAGCCTCCACGAGCGTGGCGCTGAAGAAGACACGCTGCCTTATTGCCGGCAAAATCGGATCACCGTGATCGCCTACAGCCCGCTCGCGCGCGGCGATCTCAGCACGAAGCCGTTGCTGCGGAACCGCCGGACGCTCGGCGTGCTCCAGAAAATCGCCTCTGAGACCGGCAAGACCATGACCCAGGTTGCGCTCAATTGGTGCATCTCCAAGCCGAGCGTAATTGCGATTCCGAAGACCGACAAAGTGGAGCGAGTCGTCGAGGCATGCGGGGCATCGGGCTGGAAGCTGTCGCAGAGTCAAATTGCTGCTTTAGAGAAAGCTTTCTCCGCCTAGCGATTATCGAGTACCCAGCGGGCGATCTCATCGTGCCGCGCAAACCAGACTCCGGAAAAACCTTTCATGTAGCGTAGAATCTCCGCGAGAATCGCGGACATCATCGGCCGCCCGCCGAAATGCGCGTGGACGGTGAGATTGATCATGCCCATCGGCTCGTTCCCGTAGAGAAAATCGAAAGTATCTTTGTAGACCTGATAAAAATCTCGCGGGCTGCCGCGCAGGACGCGGTTGTCGGTGAAATCGCTGTGCGGGATCGCGACCAGAGTGCCTTTCGAAGTCTTCAGGGCGTACGGCAGGTCGGTATCGTTGTAGTCGCCGTGCCACTGGAAACCTTCTTCGGCGAGAAACTCGGCCGTGTGCTCGGTCGGCGCCGCAACCGGGCTGAACCAGCCGCGCGGCTTCGTTCCCGTGATGCCCTCGATAATGCGCGCGCAGCGGCGAATGACTTCTTTCTCTTCCTCCACGCTGAGATAGGGAAGAATCAGATCCTGCGTGTAAGAATGGCCCGCCAGCTCGTGGCCTTTCTTGTGCAGCTCGCGCGCCGCTTCAGGAAACTGCTCCGCGGCCTTGCCGCTGATGCAGACCGTCGCGGGCATTTGGAATTCATCGAGCACTCTCATGATTCGCCAGATGCCGGTCTTGCCGCCGTACTCGGCCCACGAGACGCCGAGACGATCGACAGTGCCGGGCTTGAGCGAAGTCGTCATCGGCGAGTAGGGCGGCGCCTTGCCCTCGGACCAACTCTCGAACATCACCGTCGGGAGTACGGCGAGGCGCGCGTTGTTCGGCCAGGAT
>JBGQBP010000097.1:0-12349 GCA_041494945.1 Binatia bacterium
GGGGATTTACCGTAATCGACGGCGCGCGCCGCGATTGGGAGACCGGCGATTCCTTTACCGTGCCGCTGTGGCGTTGGCACTCGCACGGCAACGATGGGCGCGACGCCGCGGTTCTTTTCGTCATGAATGATCAACCCGTGCTCGATGCGTTCGGTTATTACCGTGAAGAGACGCGACACTAGCAGGCCGCTGAAAAAGGCCCATATGCTTCGTTGTGCTCGGCCCGCTTCGCGTCAACGTACTGGAAGAGTACGCCTCCGCTCGCGGACCGTCGCACGCCTCGCCTCTGGGACCTTTTTGACCGGCCTGAAGAGAGAGTTTTTCAGTAGGAACGAGATAGTATTCGAGAATGGGATCAAAATATTAAACTAGGGATGTAAGCAATGGCACACGATGAACTGGTAGAACGTCTGGCGAAGCTGGATACTTGCGCGGCCTCGGATGCGCTGGATCGGCTCGGCCTGCGCGGCGCCACGATCGGCATTCGCCCGGTGTGGCCGTGCGCGCGCATCGTCGGACGCGCCGTGACGTGCAAGATCAAACCCGCCGGTCTGGAAAAGTCCAAGCAGCACCTCGGAACTCCCGCAATCGACGCCGCGAAAGCGGGAGATGTGATCGTCATCGATAACGGCGGACGCATGGAAGTCTCCGCGTGGGGAGGTTTGCTCTCGCTCGCCTCGAAGCTCAAAGGGCTCAGCGGTGTGGTGATCGATGGCGCCTGCCGAGACGTGGATGAAAGCCGCGATGTAGGGTTTCCGGTCTACGCCCGCGCCGTTGTTCCGGTGACCGCGCGTGGCCGCATCATGCAGGACAGCGTGAACGAAGAAATCCAGTTCGGCGGCGCGCAGGTTCACCCGGGAGATCTGGTGATCGCCGACGGTAGCGGGGTCGTCGTCATTCCGTCTTCGCGCGCGGCGGAAACGGTTGCGGAGGCGGAAAAAATTGCCGCCGACGAAGCGAAGATGGCCGAAGGAATTCGCAGCGGACGCTCCGTTGTCGAAGTGATGGAGAGCCTGGGGTACGAAGCGATGTTGCGAAGAGAAAAATAGCGCCTGCCTTGGATTGAGAAATTCAACACGAAAACATTTAATACCTAAACTAACTGCTTGATTTCTCGATGTTTTTTTTGTTTTTTCTTGCCAGCGCGTCCCGCCTTCATATATCCTAGTCGCGTCGTTCGCGGTTCCGGGCGCCGCGACATAATTTTAGGTGGCGATGATGCATACTGCGGTAAGAATTATTTCGGTTTTTTTCCTCTGCTTACTACTTAATCATAGCGCGCGCGCCGCCGCCGACAAAGCCGGCTGGGAAGCGGAGTGGAAAAAAACCGTTGCCGACGCGGAAAAAGAAGGTCAGATCACGATTTATGCCCCGCCGGGCAAGCAGTATCAGGACGCGGTCACCTCGTTCCAGCAGTACTATCCCAAGATCAAGCTCAACTATGTTCCCGGCTCGGGAACCAACAACGCGCAGCGCCTGATGACCGAGCGCCGCGCGGGAAAATACCTCGTCGATACCTTCATCGGCGGATCGGGGACGTTGATCGAAGTGCTGTACAAAGGCGCCGTGCTCGAGCCGATCCCGCCCAATCTCATCCTCCCCGAAAGCAAAGACCAGTCGGGTTGGTTCGAGAAGAAACACCATTACGCCGACGCCGACAATCAATATGTGCTCATGATGCAAGGCAGCGTTTCGTACGATCTCGCTGCTTATAACACCAAGCTGGTCAATCCCGCTGAGATCAAATCGTTCTGGGACATTCTTCAGCCGAAATGGAAAGGAAAGATGGCCGCCTTCGACCCGAGGGATCGAGGCCACATCCAACGCATGCGCGCGCTCTATTATAATTCCAATCTCGGGGCCGAATTTTTGCGCAAGCTGTTCGAAGAAATGGACCTGACGCTCGCGAGAGATCAAAGACAACTGCTGGATTGGGTGGCGGGAGGAAGATTTCCCATCTATCTGTTCGCGACCAGCAGCGACGTTGAAGACGGCAAAAAGCAGGGCCTTCCCGTCGGCATCCTCTACGGCCAGCCGAAAGAAGGCTACTTGACCGGACAATTCGGCCACATCGCCCTGGTCAAGCAAATGCCGCACCCCAATGCGGCCAAGGTTTTTCTCAACTGGGTTCTATCGCGGGAAGGGCAGACTCAGTGGCAGAAGAAAACCGACAACAATTCGTTGCGCATGGATATTCCGAAAGACATGCTGACCGATCAGCGCGAGATTCCAAAAGGGGGAGAGAAATACCTGAACGCGAGTTTGCCGCAATACGAAGACGTGAAGCCGGTCTTGAAAATCCTCGAGGCGGCTTTGGCCAAGACCGGCAAGTAAAGGAAAGCGAGAGGAGGAGACGCGATGTTGACCCGAGAAGAGAATGAGACGTTGACCCGGGTGGGCCGGGGGACGCCGGCGGGCGAGTTGTTGCGCCGCTACTGGCTGCCGATCTCCGTGACCCAGGAGTTGACCGAGGAAAAGCCGACGAAGTTCGTCCGCGTTCTCGGCGAGGATCTAGTGTTGTTCCTCGACAAGAGCGGGAGAGTCGGACTCCTGGAAGACCGCTGCTCGCACCGGGGCGCGTCGCTTTCTTACGGACGGGTGGAGGAGAGAGGAATTTCCTGCGCGTATCACGGCTGGCTTTACGATATCGAAGGCAACTGTCTGGAAGCTCCTCCCGAGCCGACGGGGAGCAAATTTTGTTTATCCGTCAAGCACAGGGCCTACCCCGTACAAAAATTGACCGGCCTCTACTGGGCGTACCTGGGACCGCAGCCGGCGCCGGTTATTCCCAAGATCGATGTTTGGGCGCGCAACGACGGCCGCAAAAAAGTTTTCGTCCAGCCGCGTCTCGACTGCAACTGGTTTCAGGCGATGGAAAATTCCGTCGATCCGGCCCACTTGCAGATCCTGCACCAGGATACGGCGCTCGATGCCGGACGCGGACGGAAGCCGCCGAACACGACGCGCGGATTCACCGACGACATCGAGAGCTTCGAATTTCACGAGGTGCCGCTCGGGATCATGAAGAAGCGAACGTATAAGAACGGCATCATCGACGAGCACCCGTTGATCTTCCCCAATATTTTACGCCAGGGAAACGGCGCGCAGATCCGCGTGCCGATCGACGACGCGCATACGATGATTTTCATCGTGCGCTTCTTCCCCAATCCGGACGGTAAGATCACCGACGACAACGAGACGCAGGCCGAGTACGTGAAGTCCTACAAGAGTCCGCCGGACGCGCTGCACCCGTTCGCGCGCTTCACGCTCGACCAAGTTCAGGCGCAGGACCATATGGCCTGGGAGACGCAAGGGCCGATCGCCGATCGTATGCGGGAGCGGCTCGCCACGTCCGACCGCGGCATCGTCATGCTCCGCGAGATGCTCAGGCGCGAGATCGGCCGGGTGCAGCAAGGACAGGATCCCAAGGGCGTCATGCGCGATCCGGATCATGAAATTTTCGATACCAAGGTGATGGAATCGATCAGAGAGATGACCTACTGGAGAGAAGGCAAAGACACCGGCGTCAGCCGGCGCGCGGGATAATGATCCTAACTTCGTGCTCTTCGTGGTGAGAGGCTTTTAACCACGTAAGGACACGAAGGTCTCGAAGGAAGAAGACGCGACTCGCGCAAAGACGTGGTTCGATAAACTCACCACCCTGAGCTTAGTCGAAGGGCAAAGGTCGCCAAGGGGAAAGCGGAACGCGATGAGCAGTCTGGACGAAGCGCGCGAGCTTGTGGCCCGCTCGTGCCGTATTCTCGGCAAGCTCAACATGACCAAGGAGCCGAGCGGCCACGTGAGCGCGCGCGCCCCCGGAAGCAACACGATCTTAATCAAGGCGAGAGGCAGGGGGGAATCGGGTCTTAAGTTCGTAACGCCGCGCGATTGCATCACCGTCGATCTCGAAGGCAAAAAACTGGAAGGCCGCGACGACCTCGACGTGCCGCAGGAAGTTTTCATCCACACGTGGATTTACCGGACGCGCCCCGATGTTCAGTGCGTCGTTCACGTTCACCCGGCGACGGTGGTTCTGTTCACGATTTGCGACGTGCCGTTGCTGCCGCTCTACGGCGCGTACGATCCCAGCTCGCTGCGCCTCGCGATGGAAGGCGTGCCGACGTATCCCAGAAGCGTTCTCATCGCCAACGACAAGCTCGGAAGAGAATTGACCGAGGCGCTGGGAAAGCAGCGCGCTTGTCTCATGCGCGGGCATGGGATCACCGCGGTCGGCCCGAGCGTCGAGGAGGCGACGCTGACGGCGATCCGGCTGAACGAGCTGGCCGAGATCAACTACCGCGGGCGTTTGCTGGGCAATCCACGCCCGATTCCGCAGGAAGACATGGAGACTTTTCCGCCGCCGCCGTCCGAAGGCCGCAAATCGAACGCGCACACAGAGTCCGCCTGGCGCTACTATTGCAATCTCCTCGATGAAGAAATAATCTCACCTGCTGCAATGAGCTCTCAGACGGACAGAGATGGCAAAACCGGTTCTTGAATTCCTGGAAGTCGCCAAAAATTACGGGGAGTTTGCCGCGGTCGAGCACATGAGCTTTACGCTCAGCGCAGGCGAATTCTTCACGTTGTTGGGACCTTCGGGTTGCGGCAAAACGACGACGCTGAGACTGGCGGCCGGTCTCGAAGAGCCGGACGCCGGAGAGATTCTTCTGAACGGACGTGGACGAGTCGTTACTGAATCCGGGGAACATCCCCCGCGCCGGCGTCAAATATTTCGACGACACCGAATGGAGCTGGATTGTCACCGGACGACACGAGAACAGGGAATAAGGTCTGGAAGATTTTGAAGGAGAGCAAAAAATAACCGGCCGGAAACCGGCGGGCTATCTAGGGCACTGTGGTTAGAGTATTTTAACCACGAAGGTCACGAAGGAAGACAACGAGACTCGCGCAACGGCGCAAAGGGCGCCAAGAAAAAAAAGATGAATTAAAACTTTGCGCTCTTGGCGTCCCTTCGGCTTTGCTCAGGACAGGCTTGGCGTGAGAATGATCCGAACTTCGTGTGCTTCGTGCTCTTCGTGGTGAGAGGATCTTAGAGAGGAAAGGAAACTATGGCGGGAAGCAAAAAGATTCGCGTCTATTATCGGGCGGCGGGCCACGTGCCGCTGTGGAGGGTCATGGAGGTGGGAGGGTTTCTTGCCAAGCACGGCGTGGAGATCGAGCTTGGTTCCAGGGAAGGGAAGCGAGAGCAGGCGCTGGCGGAGTTGCGGGCCGGAGAGCTGGATATCATCTCCGGCAACCACCATAATCTCTATGCTCCGCGGACGTTGAAGGGCGAGCCGTTCGTCCACATCGCGCAGACCAACAATCAGTGGAAGGAAAATTGGTTGGTCATGCGCCCCGGCATGAAGGGGTTTCAGGACCTCAAGGGGAAGCGTCTCGCCATGGACGACTTCCACAGTCATAACGGTTTGAACGTTTGGCGCTACCTGCAGCTTAACGGTTTGGAAGAAGGAAGAGACATCGAGCTGGTCAACGGCGAGCGCAAAGGGTTGGATCGGATACGAAAGGTAATGTCCGGCGATTATGACGCGACGTTCGTACGACCCGTCGAGCAGCTTCGCGGGCGGTCGCTCGGCGCGAATATCGTCGAGATGCCGTCGATGCCGATGATCGAAGGCGTAACGATCACCACGACGACAACCTACGTGAACAATCATCAGGAAGAGATCCGCGGCCTGCTGCTGGCGCTGGTCGATGCGATCCACTTTTTCAAGACCCGGCGGCAGGATACTCTGAATATTTTGAAGCAACATTGCAGCGACGTTCTGAAGCACCAGTCGGATGAAGAAACGGACTTGTTCTACAAGACTCAGGAGAATTCTCTGGAGCCGAAGCCGTATCCCACGCTGGGCGCGATCGAGAATGTTTTTGCCCTGGCGGCGCGCGAGTGCCCGGAAATTCGCGATTCCAATCCTTTGGCGATGTGGGATCTGCATTACGTTCGCGAGATCGACGACAGCGGTTACATCGATAAGTTGTGGGCGAACAACTAGAGCGCATGAAAAATTGTATGAGGCTCCTCGCGACGATCGTTGTTGCGGCGATTTTTGCGCTCACCGCCGACGTGTGGGCGCAGTCGGACTGGAACAAGGAATGGGAGAAAACGCTTCAGGCCGCCAAGAAGGAAGGGCAGGTCAGCATCTATATATATCGCTACGAACGCATGCTAGAGGCGTTCAAGAAGGACCACCCGGACATCAAGGTGCTCACGGTCACCGGCACGGGCAATCAGCTCGGCACCCGAGTGCTTGCGGAGAGAAGAGCGGAAAAATACATCGCCGACATCTTCAGCACGGGGCCCAACTCCGCTTTCAACATCCTTTATAAGGCGAAAGCGCTCGATCCGGTGAAGCCGGCCTTCATACTTCCCGAAGTTCTGGATGAGTCGAAATGGTACGGCGGACGGCATAACTTCGTCGATCCCGAGGGCAAGTACATCTTCGGCTATCTCGCGAATCCCAGCTCGGCGCAGCTTTATTACAACAGCAAGCTGGCGCAGGAGAAGGAGTTCAAATCCCACTACGATTTGTTGAACCCCAAATGGAAAGGAAAGATCGTCTCACTCGATCCGCGTCTCACCGGCCTCGGGCAGACGATGCAATTTTTTTATTATCATCCGGATCTCGGCCCGGAGTTCATCAAAAAGTTTTTCGGCGGTATGGAGATGACCTTCGCCAGAGAATTTCACCAGATGACCGATTGGCTGGGACAGGGAAAATTCGCGATCTGCGTCGGCTGCAAGGACGGCGACCGCGCCAAGCATCAGGGATTGCCGGTGGAAGGCTTCGACACGAGCCTGTGGAAAGAAGGCGGGGCGTTTTCCAGCGGCGGCGGCAGTCTCAGCCTGGTGAACCGCGCGCCGCATCCGAACGCCGCCAAGGTCTTCATCAATTGGCTGCTCTCGCGCAAGGGGCAGATCGCGCTGCAGAAGTTGGCCGATCCCGACGATCCGCCGAACTCGCGCCGGAACGATATTCCCAAAGACGACGTGCCGGCGTCGAACCGGCTGGTCGAAGGCAGAAGATATCTCGACGTGGGCCGCCCCGAGTGGCAGGACATGGAGCCGATCTTTGTGCTGGCGCGCGAAATCATGAAAACTCAAGAGGCCAAGTAAGGAGACAGCCATGTTGAGCAGAGACGAAAACGCATACTTGACTCAAGTCGGCGCCGGAACTCCGGCGGGCGAGCTCTTGCGCCGCTTCTGGCATCCGGTCGCGGTCGCCGGCGAGCTGACGGACAAGAAGCCGATCAAGGCGGTAAAAATTCTCGGCGAAAATTTAGTCGTCTTCCGCGACACCAACGGCCGCTACGGTCTCGTCGCCGAGCGCTGCCCGCACCGCAGCGCGTCACTCGCGTATGGACGCGTCGACGCGGAAGGGATTCGCTGTCCGTATCACGGCTGGAAGTTCGACCGCGCCGGCCATTGCCTGGAACAGCCGGCGGAGTCGCCCGAGAGCACGTTCAAGGACCGCATTCGCCAGCGCGCCTATCCTGTGGAAAAACTTGCCGGCCTTCTGTATGCGTATTTGGGACCCGAGCCCGTGCCGCTCTTGCCGCGCTGGGACGTGCTCGTCCGCGAGGACGGCAAGCGCTGGACGGTGATCGATTCGCTGATCGATTGCAACTGGCTCCAGCCGACGGAGAACTCGGTGGACCCGGCGCATCTCTTCTGGCTGCACGGCGACTCGGCGCATCTCGTCGGTCATTTGCCAGACTACGGCGAGACGCACGATTTTATCCGCTTCGAATACGGTATCATGAAGCGCCGCACGACGCCGGGCAAAAAACCGTCGGATCCGCCGGCGGTCGATCAGCATCCTCTGATATTCCCCGGCACGTTAAGACACGTCGCCCGATTCAAAAAAGACAGCGGGTTCCGCCACAACCTGCAGATCCGCGTGCCGGTGGACGACACGCACACACAGGTCTATCGCGTGAATTTCATGCCTACGGCGACCGACCGCTCGCCGGCCGATCAGGACCCGCCGTTCGAGCATTGCGCGCTCAAAGGGCCGGACGGGCGCTTTAACATGACGATAGTGCCGGCGCAGGACGCGATGGCCTGGGAAACCCAGGGCCGCGTGACGGACCGGAGCCAGGAAAATCTCGGCGCCTCGGACATCGGCGTCATCACGCTGCGCAAGCTGCTCAAGGAGCAGATCGACATCGTGCGCAACGGCGGCGAGCCGATGGGCGTGATCCGCGACGCTGAGAAAAATAAAATTATCGAGTTCGACGTCATCAACGAGAGGATCGGGTTGTATCGATCCACAGACAAAAAGGTCGCTTAACGAAAACTACTTGGTGGAAGGAGAATCGGATGGCTGAAGAAAAATTGGAGAAGTTGGACCCCACGAAGCTGCCGCGCGTCGATACCTATCGCAATTGGCAGGAGGCGCAAAAAATCCCGATCATCAACGGCTTCTTCGTCGAGGACCTCAAGGCGGTCGAGGTCGCTCCTTGGGATCTCAAGGGCGGACTCGGCGCTTTCATCGTGCTCGACGGCACGGGCGGCGTCAACGACGCCTACGTCTGCGAGATTCCGCCGGGAGGAAAGCTCAAGCCGCAGAAGCATCTCTACGAGGAGATGGTCTACGTCGCCAGGGGACACGGCGCAACCACGGTCTGGCAGAAGGACGGCAAGAAGCACACTTTCGAGTGGGGGCCGGGAAGCCTCTTCGCGATTCCGCTCAACGCGCGCTACCAGCACTTCAACGGCAGCGGCAGCGAGCCGGCGCGCTATTTTTCGGTGACCAACAGTTGCTTCATGATGAACCTGTTCCATAATCTCGACTTCATCTTCAACGACGATTTCGTTTTCACCGACCGCTTCGATCCCGGGGTCGACGATTACTTCAGCGGCAAGGGGGATATTTACGGCCGCTTCTTCATGACGACGAACTTCGTCGCCGACACGCACACCGTCACGCTCAAAGATTACAGCGAGCGCGGCGCCGGCGGCACCAACATGAAGTTCGACCTGGCGGGCCAGACGATGGGCTGCCACATCTCCGAATTTCCCGTCGGAACTTATAAGAAGGGCCATCGCCACGGTCCGGGCGCGCACGTGATCGTCCTCGGCGGCCAGGGATATTCGCTGCTCTGGCCCGAGGGACAGGAAATCCAGCGCGTGGACTGGAGACAGGGGAGCGTCGTCGTGCCGCCGAACCAGTGGTTCCACCAGCATTTTAATTCCGGCGCGAAACCGGCGCGTTATCTGGCGCTCCGCTGGGGGAGCTGGAGATACCGCTTTACGAGGTTGACGGACAGCGAGGGATCGACCTATACCAGCGTCAAGCAGGGCGGCGGGCAGATCGAATACGAAGACGAGAACCCGCGGGTTCATCCGGAGTTCGAGGAGGCCGTTCGGAAAGCCGGCGCGGTTTGCCGGATGGGCGAGCATCATCCGGCGTGCAGCCAGAAGGTCGCCGCCAAGACGGGTTAAGACCGCTCGCATTAATATCCGCGCCGCGGCGGAGTCAACGAGCTATGACAGAGAAGCCGGAAGGAATATCTATGACGGACGCTACGGTTCCCGCGATGGGCGTGCGTTTCGGCGCGTGGCGAGGGTCCCTCAACGGCGGCGTGCTCCTGATGGCGCTGTTGATCGGCGTCATGGGGTTCTACGTCCTTTATCCGCTCATCCTGATCCTCATCAACAGCTTTAACGTCGCGACGATCGCCGAGCCGCCTGTCTACGGCCTCAAGGCGTGGAAAGAGGCTTTCAGCGAGCCCGGTATCCTGCGCTCGCTCTGGAACAGCGTGAGAATCGGCGTCACGCTGCCGCTCGTCGCGCTACCGCTCGGGATATTCCTCTCGTGGCTGCTCGCGCGCACGAATATCTTTTTCGCCGGCGGCTTCGAGTTGTTTTTCTGGGTCTCCTTCATGATGCCCACCATCGCCACCACCTTCGGCTGGATGCTGCTGCTCGACCCGAACACCGGACTCATCAACACGGCGATCCGGCAAGTTCCGATCATTGGAAATCTCACCTTCGACATCTACTCCTTCTGGGGAATCATCTGGGCGCATCTTGTGTCGAACGGCATCTCGACCAAGGTGATGCTGATGACGCCGGCGTTTCGCCGCATGGACTCTTCTCTGGAAGAGGCGAGCCGCATGTCCGGCGCCAGCACGTGGAAAACGATGCGCAAGATCACCGTGCCGATGATGACGCCGATCATCATCGTGGTCCTCCTGCTCAGCGTGATCCGTATCTTCAGCAGCTTCGAGATCGAGCTGCTGCTCGGCGTGCCGTGGGGTTTCTACGTCTATTCGACGAAGATCGTCGATCTCGCGCGGCAAGAGCCGCCGCTGGTGAGCCATGCCGCGGCGCTGGGAAGCATCATCCTTTTGTTCCTCGCCGCTTTTATTCCGCTGCAGCGGAGGCTCATCAACCGGAGGCAGTTCACGACCGTGACCGGGCAGTATAAGCCCAGGATCATCGATCTCGGCGTCTGGCGCTATCCGGCCACGGCCTTCGTGGCGCTCATCGTATTGGTCTTGGCCGTGGTTCCGGTCTTGAGCGTGCTCGGCGGCAGCTTCATGACGCGCTTCGGTTTTTTCCATCTGCCCAAAACCTGGACGATGGAGTACTGGAAAATGGCGCTCGGCGACACGCGGCTGACGACGGCGCTGCAAAACACCCTGATCGTCGCCTTCAGCGCGGCGGTCGTGGGAGCGGTCCTTTTTTCTCTGGTCGCCTACGTGATCGTGCGCACGAAGCTTCCCGGCCGCTCGCTGCTGGATTCGATTTGCTGGCTGCCGTCGGCCATCCCCGGAGTGCTGACGGGATTGGGGCTTTTGTGGCTGTTTTTAGGCACGCCGGTTTTCCGTCCTTTCTATGGAACGATTTTCTTGATCGTCGTCGCCTATATCCTCGGCGGCATAACGCTCTCGACGCAGATCTTCAAGGCCAACTTCGTCCAGCTCGGCAGCGAGCTCGAAGAGGCGTCGCGCATGTCGGGCGCCGGCTTCTGGCGCACCTATTTCGGCATCGTGATTCCGCTCATGGCGCAGACGATGGTCATGGTCGGCGTGATCAAGTTCATGTTCGCCTCCCAGCACGCGTCGAGCATCATTATGCTGGCAACGTCGGAAACCCGGACGCTTATCCTGCTCGCGCTCGATCAGGTGTTTGCCGGCCACCGGGAGGTCGCCAGCATCACGGTCGTGTTCATCATGACGCTGACGCTGGGCGTGGCGTTGATCGCCCGGTCGTTCGGATTGAAAGTCGGCCTGCGCACGGAGTAGCCGAAACACTGCGGCAAACGATGAGCTTCGTTCGCATTCAAAATCTCACCAAGCGCTTCGGCGAAGTCCTGGCCGTGGACCGGCTGAGCCTGGAAATCAACGAAGGCGAGTTCTTCACGCTGCTGGGCCCCTCCGGCTGCGGCAAGACCACGACGCTCCGAATGGTGGGCGGCCTGGAGAAACCCGACGCGGGAGAAATCTACCTGGGAGAGCGCTGCATCGTCTCCCACCGTCAAGGAATCTTCGTCAAGCCGGAGCGGCGCGACATGGGGATGGTGTTCCAATCCTACGCGCTGTGGCCGCACATGACCGTTTTCGAGAATGTCGCCTATCCGCTCAAGCTGCGCCGCATGAAGAGACCGGTGATCCGTGCAAAAGTCCTTGCCGCGCTCGAACTGGTAGGACTGGCGGGATTGGAAGAGCGGCCTGCGACTGCGCTATCCGGCGGCCAACAACAGCGCGTCGCGCTCGCGCGGGCTTTGGTCTTTTCCCCGAGAGTCCTGCTGCTGGACGAGCCGCTCTCGAACCTCGACGCCAAGCTGCGCGAGGAAATGAGGCGCGAGCTGAAGGCGCTGCAGCGCCGCGTCGGCGTCACGGTTCTGTTCGTCACGCACGACCAGATGGAGGCGCTGAGCCTCTCGGACCGCATTGCGATCATGAACCGGGGCCGGCTTGAACAACTGGGCACGCCCGAGGAGGTTTATTACCGGCCCACGACGCCTTTCGCGCGGGACTTTTTGGGCAAGGTTTTCGCCTTGACCGGAAAGATCGTGGAGTCGAACGACGAAGGATTCCAAGTCACGCTCAAAGATCTCGCCGCGCCGCCGTTTCGCGTCCGGGGTTCCTGTCCGGCTCTTGAGGGCGCCGGCACGACGGGCAAGGAAGTGATGGTGGCAATCCGGCCCGAGCAGATCGCTCTGTCGAATTCGGCGGCCGATGGAAAGCGCAACGTGCTTCCGGTCACTCTACAGGCCAGCCAATTTCTCGGCGACCGCTACGAGTATACCGTCGCCGTCGGATCGGAGAGCCGCGTCCTCACCACGCCGGCTTCGCAGCCGCTCAAACCCGGGGAAAA
>JBGQBP010000098.1:0-12269 GCA_041494945.1 Binatia bacterium
CGAGGAGTTTCGGGCAAAGCAAATCGACGCGGTGAAGGAAGGCAAGGCGGACGCGGCGATAGCGACCGGCGGCGCAGAAAAATTCGAGAAGGAAGGCCTTCACGTTCTGGAGCTGGGCCGCCTGCCCATGGTCAACGGCCCGACGCTCACTTCCACTCTCGCCAATCTCAAGCGCAAAGAGTGTCTCGCCATGCGTCTCGTCAAGGCGCTCGTGTTGGGCATCCATTATGCGCGCTCGCATCGGGAGGAGACCGAGCGCATCCTTGCGGGATTGCGGCAGCGTGTTCCGGAATCGAATGCGACGTACAACAGCGTGGCGAAGCTTCTTCCCAAACCCTACCCCGACCACCAGGCGATCGCCAACGCGTACGAGCTTTGCTGCATGAAAGAGCCGAAAGCGAAGGAGCTGAGCCCGATTGCGCTCTGGGATCTGCATTACCTCAGAGAGCTGGACGACTCCGGTTTCATCGACCGGCTCTACGGCCAAAGTTAGATCGAACCCGAATTGTCATACAATCAGCCCTCATGCGCGAGCCGCTCCGGGCGAGGTCAGCAGTCTTAAAAAAGAAAATTCTCTTTTGTCCGGGCATGCTCGTCAGGGATGAGCCGGTTATTTTTCGCGGAGAACTTTTTCCAGCGGGCCGTTCTCGCGGAACGGCTCCGGCCAGCCCAGATATTCCTTGAATTCGGGCCGCTTGCGGACCAGGTCTTTCACGACGTTTTCGATCCCCTTGTCCGGCACGAAGGGAACCGGCTTGAAGAGAGGCGCGTAGGTTGCAACGGACCTTTTGACGATCGCAGGATCTTTTTCCCGCAGCCATTTGGAAAAAGATTTCTCGGCGAACTGAGGATCTTTTCTGATCAAGTGAATACCCGCGACGTAGGCCCTGAGGAAATCTTCGGTCGTCTTCGGCTCTGCCCTGATAAAGGCGCGGCTGCTGGTGACGCACGATGAAGGATAGACCAGATCCGTTTTGCTGAGGTCGACGAGCACAGGCCAGCCCCGGTCCAAAAAAGGAATCGCGTAACGGGTCGTGAGAGCCGCGGCCTGGATGCGCCCGGCTTCCAGCGCGGCGACTATTTCCGGGCCGGCGCCCAACTGTAGAATGGTTAGATCCCGGTCGGGGTCGAGCCCGACATGTTTCAGCGCTGCCCGTAGATAGAAATGCGTGGTCGATCCGTAGCGCGTCACGGCGCTTCCTTGGCCCTTGAGGTCCATGGCGGATTTGATTTCAGGGCGTGCGATCAAGTAAACCGGGTCCGCGTCGATGGGACACGCCAGCAATACCGCGTCGCCTCCGGCCGCGTGCGCGGCAACGACCGACTCGGCGCCCACGCCGGAAATGGGCAGATCACCGGTGATGATCACCAATGCGATCAACGAGCCGCCGCGAATCTGCACCGGCTCGACGTTGAGACCATATCGGGCGAAAAGCCCGGCATCTTTCGCCACCCAGACCGGAAGATGCGCAGGCGAGGCGGTGGTTCCGTAGTAGATGCGCTTGAGTTCCTCCGCGGGCGCGCGCTGATGCAGCAGCAGCGCGCAACAAACGGCGAGAAGCCCCAGCTTGACGCGAATCATAAACACGCGAGGATTTTCCCCGGCGCCGGGGTTCGATCTGGAAGCGGACAAAGATGGAAAGAATCGCAAGAGCAGCCCGCGAGCATTATTTTCCCCGCACCGTCAGCACCGGGCAAGATGCTTCAGCGATCACCCGCCCGGCGACGCTGCCCATGAGCAACTTGGAGATGCCGGTGCGTCCGTGGGTGCCGATGACGATCATGTCGGCGCGGCGATTTTTCGCCGCTCGAACGATTTGACCGTGCGCGGTCCCCTTGAGCAACAGGGCCGTCGCCTTGACCTTCGCTCTTTTGAGTTTGTCGACCAGGGCCTCGATGGACGATTGCGCCCGGCGCCGCGTGCTTCTTTCCAGCTCGATATAAAATTCCGGATCGGCGTAAGTGTCCGCGGGATAAGCAACGTGCGGGACCAGCACGTGGACCAAAAGCAGCTCGGCCTTATTTTGCTTGGCGAATTCGACCGCCATGTCGAAGGCGCGCTTTGAAGCGGCGGAGAAATCGGTTGCATGCAAGATGCGGCGCAGGCGTTTCATGAGGCACCTCTCTTGGCCAGGGCCACCGGCCTAAACTTCTAGGACGATTCAAACCGCAGGTCAAGGGGGCATCTCGTTGAGCAATCTGCGGCAACCCCATTAACCGCGGGCTCTCCTACTTGACGCCGGGGCGCGATTTCGCCTAGTTTGAAGGTGCAAATCAGTTCGAAGATGCCGAGGTGCAGGCGCGATGATCATGCAGGAAGAAAATAATCTACTGACTCAAATCGGCCCGGGAACTCCCTGTGGCAACCTGATGCGGCGCTACTGGCAGCCGGTTGCCCTTACGGAAGAGCTGCCCGCGGGCGGAGCGCCGCTGAAGGTTAAGATTTTCAGCGAGGAGCTGGTTCTGTTTCGCGACGATCGGGGACGTCCGGGCTTGTTGGGCCTCCATTGCTCGCATCGCGGAACGGATCTGAGTTATGGGCGCGTCGAGGATGGCGGGCTGAGATGCCTCTATCACGGTTGGCTCTACGATGTTCGCGGCAGGATTGTCGAGCAGCCCGGCGAGCCGGGCTCCGGAGCGCTTCGAGATGAAATCTGCCATCTGGCTTATCCCTGCCAGGAGACAGGCGGCGTTATTTTTGCCTATCTGGGTCCCGGCGAGCCGCCGTTGCTACCGAACTACGAATTTCTCGCCGTGCCGGAAGAGTATCGGACCGTCACCAAGATTTTGCTCCACTGCAATTACCTGCAGAGCAACGAGGGGAATTACGACCCCGTCCACCTTTCCTTTTTGCATCAGTCCCTCGCGGAGGGCGACATCCCTCGGCGCAGAGTTGTCCAGGGCAGCAACGCTTCGGACAATGCGTTACTGGGAAAAGACGGGGCGCCGACGATAGAAGTCGAACTGACGGATTTCGGGTTGAGGGTCTATACGATTCGCGCTGCCGCGTCCGATAAATGCTACTTGCGCATCACGAACTTTCTTTTTCCCAACGCGGGCGCCTTCGGCGGCTCGACCATAGGAGAGGGATACTCAGTGCACTGGCATGTGCCCATCGACGACACCTCCCACTGGAAATACATATTCATGTTTAGTCGGGAACGACCGCTGAGCGAGGAGCTGCGGAAGTGGAGCCGTCTCGAATTGACATCTGATTATACGTTAACCCGGAATGCGGCGAACCGTTACCAGCAGGACCGCGAGTCGATGAAAACCAAAACCTTTACGGGCATGGGCCTCAACTTCCAGGCTCACGACGCCTTTGCCACCGAGAGCCAGGGGCCTACCGAAGACAGAACCGCGGAACATCTTGTCTCGTCGGACAAAGCGATCGTCGCTGGCCGCAAACTGCTGCTCGGCGCGATCAAAGACGTGCAAGAAGGACGGGAGCCGCGGCACGTGATTCGAGATCCGAAGAAAAATTTATTACCGCATCTGATCGTGCTTTCCGAAGTCATCCCGGCATCGACGGATTGCAAGCAGTATATGAAAAAGGTGGAAAGCGAGAACCAGGCGACGCTGCTGAACGGGAAGTAAACACTTCCGCGAGGTAAAAACAAAATGTTAAACCGGTTCGCGCGTTTTGTCCTTCTTCTCCTGATCATTCTGCCTGCGGCTGTCGCCGCGGAAGAACGTTATCTCATCGCCTATGGCGGCTTCGCGGGATTTCAAGCGCCGGTCTGGGCGGCGAAGGATTTGGGACTGCTCGCCAAGTACGGCCTCAGCGGCGACGTGGTCATGGTGCCCGGCTCGACGCGCGAGATTCAGGCGCTGGTCGGCGGCAGCGCTCACTTTGCCCAGGTCGATGCCGTCACCACGGTGAACGCGATCAACCAGGGCGCGGATATCGTCATGATCTCGGGCTCGCTCAACACGTTTCCGTTCAGCTTCGTCGCGCAAAAAGAAATCCGCAAGCCTGAAGATCTCGCGGGGAAGAAGATCGGCATCGTCGGCTTCGGCGGCGCCAACGAGCTTGCCATCGCGCTCGCGCTCAAGGAATGGAACGTGCCGCGCCAGTCGGTGACGATCATCCAGAGCGGCGTCGCCGGCACCCGGCTGCTGGCGCTTTTCAGCAAGGCGCTCGACGCCACGGTCCTCGCCTATCCCGAGCTCGGCGAAGCCGTGCGCATGGGCATGAACGTACTGGGGCACATGAGGGACATGAAGACCGCGGCGTTTCCCATGAACGCCATCGTCGTGCGGCGCTCTTTTCTGGAGAAGAATCGCGACGTGGTCAAGCGGTTTCAACGGGCTTACGCCGAAGGAACACAGCAGTTCATGAGCAACCGCGAGAAGGCCGTGGCCATGCTCGCCAAACGGTTGCAACAGAAAAATCCCCAGGCGGTCGAGGAGACCTATCAGTATGTCGCGCCCGGTTTCGCTTTTCCGACGCGGATATCGCACCAGGGGCTGCGCAACACGCTGGAGATGGTCGCGCAGCGGACTCCGGGCGCGAAAGTGGAAACGAATCTGGAAAAATACCTCGACGAAAGCACGCTCGACGAGTTGGAGAAGGAAGGTTTCTTTAAAAAGCTGAGCGGAAAAAATTGACTCGATCCCATGCTCATCGAGCTTAACTACCCGGACCCCGTGTCGGTCGAGCTCGACGCGGCGCAGACTCTACTGCTCATCATCGACATGGAAAACGAAAACGCGCACCCGGACGGCGCACTCTATATCGGCGACTCGGTCCGAAAAATCATTCCCAAGATCGCGCAGCTGCGAGAAAACGTGCGCCGCGCGGGCGGGCGCATCGTGCATACGCAGTCCGTCCGCTCGCCCGACGCGCTGGAGTTCGCAGTTTTCAAAAACGCCGTGCGCAAGGTCGAAGGAACGTGGGGCGCGAAGCTGATCGAGGAGCTTAAACCAGCGGCGGGCGAGCCCTTGATCGTGAAACGCACGCACGATTGCTTCTACCGCACCGATCTCGACTCCCTGCTGGAGCGCTTCGGACTGCGCCCCGGCGAAGGCCGCGTTATCGTGACCGGCATCTCGACGCGCAACTGCGTGCAGAGCGCGGTCATGGGCTTCAGCGTGCGCGACTATCACGTCTACGTCCCGATGGACTGCACGGCGCACAGGGATGAAAAAGAAGTTCTACAGGCTTTCTCGCTTTTTACGAGCTTCGGCTACAAGCACAACGTCACGATGACGCGCGCGGATATGATCCAGATGCACAGTTAAGCTGCGCTCCGACAGACAGCGTTTAAATAAAAAAGCCCACCCGCCTGGTCGTAGTGGCGGACGGGCTTTTTTCTTGGAACGTTCTAACTTCAGCCTTTGTTGACTTTCTGAGCCTCGGCCAGAAGATCTTTGGCTTCGCGCTTTCCCGCCGGCGTGACGGAAACCGCGTAGCGGACGGCGCCGTTCTTATCGACGATCACCGTCGCCCGGTCCGTGATGCCCTTGTCGCTCAAGTAGAGGCCATATTTTTGCGCCATCGCTCCCTTGGGATGAAAGTCCGCCAAAAGCGGGAACGTCACCCCGCCCATAGACTTGGCCCAGTTACCATGGCAGTGGATACTGTCAATGCTCACACCCAACACCTGGGTGTCCGCCCGGTCGAATTCGCCCAAGATGGACTGAATTGCCGGAATTTCGAGGGTTCAGGTGGGAGTCCAGTCCAGCGGATAAAACACCAGCATCACGTTTTTTTTGCCCTTGAACTGGCCGAGCGTGAACTTCTTGCCGTCCAACTGACTCGCCAGCTCGAAATCGGGCGCTTGCTTTCCAACTTCGATCATAATGATTCCATCCTTTCTGTAAGAATTAACTAACTACTTCACTATATCGTGACGACGAATTTTTCAACCGCCAAAAGAGGGATTTTCCGCATTGTTTGCGGCTTGCCGCTGGAGTACAGAATAATAAGGACGCGTTCCACGTAAGATGAAAATGAACGGGGAGGGGTCATTATGGCGGCACGATTCGAAGCGATCATCGTAGGCACCGGACAGGCCGGCCCGCCACTGGCGGCGCGCCTGTCGCAGGCCGGCATGAAAGTGGCCGTCGTCGAACGCAGCCTGTTCGGCGGCACCTGCGTGAACACCGGCTGCATTCCGACCAAAACGTTGGTGGCAAGCGCCTATGCAGCGCACATGGCGCGCCGCGCCGCGGAGTACGGCGTCGAGATCGACGGACCCATCAACGTCGATATGAAACGGGTGAAGGCGCGGAAGGACGAAATCTCCGGCCGATCGAAGGCGGCGGTCGAGAAGTGGATGCGGGGTCTGGCCAACGCAACGGTGTATCAGGGCCACGCGCGCTTCGAGAGCCCGCGGACGATGCGCGTGAACGACCAGTTGCTCGAAGCTGAAAAGATTTTTATCAATGTTGGCGGACGGGCGCTCGTGCCGCCGATACCCGGCCTGGATCAGGTGCCCTACCTCACCAACTCCAACATGATGGACGTGGACTTCTTGCCCGAGCACCTGATCGTCATCGGCGGCAGCTACATCGGTCTGGAGTTCGGCCAGATGTACCGCCGCTTCGGCGCGAACGTCACCATCGTCGAGAAAACCGTGCGGCTGATCGGGCGCGAAGACGAGGATGTCTCGCGCGCGGTGCAGGAAATCCTTGAAGCCGAGGGCATCCAGATTCGTACGAAGGCGGAATGCATGTCGGTTAAGAAAGACGGCGAGCGCATCGTTGTCGGTCTCGATTGCGGCGAGGGTAGCCGGCAGGTGGCAGGCTCGCATCTGTTGCTGGCCGTCGGACGCGTGCCCAACACGGACGATTTGGGCTTGGAGCAGGCCGGCGTGGAAACCGACAAAGACGGCTACATCAAGGTCGATGATCAACTGCGCACGAATGTTCCCGGCATCTGGGCGCTCGGCGACTGCAACCGAAAAGGCGCGTTCACGCACACGGCTTACAACGATTATGAAATCGTCGCGGCAAATCTTCTAGACAACGATCCGCGCAAGGTGTCGGATCGGATCATGACCTACGCGCTGTTCATCGATCCGCCGCTCGGCCGCGCCGGCATGACTGAAGCCGAAGTAAAAACATCCGGCCGTAAGGCGCTCGTTGCCACGCGACCCATGACGCTCGTTAAGCGGGCGGTGGAAAAAGGAGAGGCGAAAGGATTCATGAAGGCGGTCGTCGATGCGGAGACCAAGCAGATCTTAGGCGCGGCGATCCTCGGCGTCACCGGCGACGAAGTCATTCACTTGCTGCTCGACGTGATGTACGCCAAAGCGCCTTACACGACGATCAGCCGGGCGATGCACATCCATCCCACGGTTTCCGAGTTGCTGCCGACGCTGCTGCAGGATTTGAAGCCGCTGGCATAGGCGGCGCGATTGTCGTCACGAAGCGGGCACGGGCGTGCGCGGCGTTTGGTCCTTGACGGCGATTGTCGAATCATCCTATTTTACGCTTGCGCTGATTGGGCCGGGTTGCTCATCCGGTCGCATCGTGGATTGGCGATTTAACCCGGACTGGACTCTGCGGCCGGGTTTTTAATTTTCGCGTATTCGACAAGGCCGCAAAAGAGAGGTGAGCGATGGTGAAAAATAAAAAGGCGCTTCTCTGCGCCGTGGGTGTAGCCGCCTGCGTTCTCGGGCTCCACGCGATGGCCGCGGCTTCCCCGCAGTCGCACCAGTTGGTTCTCACGGGCCATGCCGACCTGAACGCGGGAAAATACCAGGAGGCGCTCAAAAAATTCGACGCCGCAATCAAAGCCGATCCGAATGACGCCGAGGCGGTTTACTTCAGCGGCGCGGCCCTGAATCGTGCGGGAAAATTTGAAAACGCGCTTTCACGGCTGCAGGGGGCCTTCGCAATGGGCTACCGGCAGCCGGGCCTCGCCTTCGATTCCGGCTGGGCTCTGCTCCGTCTCGGCCACTGGACCGAGGCCATCGCGCAGTTGGAATATTTCGAGAGAAATATTCCCGGCCGCGGCAAGACCAGCGAGTTTTTGGGCCAGGCGTACCTCGGCTTGAGGCAGTACGATCAGGCGGAAGCGAAATTAAAGGAAGCGATCCAGCGGGATACCGACCTCAAACCCACGGTATTGCTTTATCTTGCACTGCTGGAACGCGAGCGCACAAATCCCGCGGCCGCCGAGAGCTATTTGGAAACGCTGCTCAACGAAGCGCCGGATTCTGCGATCGCACGGACGCTAAAAAAACAAATGGAGCCGGTCCCTGATCCGAAGAAAAAATGATCTGAAATGGGCGAGGGGAAAGATGAGGGGGAACCAACAACCCGGAGGTGTACTATGATAACAGTATCAAAACATCGACTCCGTCTATCAAGAGTAACCGTGGGGGCAACGATTGCCCTAATGTTAACGCTTGCGTTTTCGGTTCCCTCAATGGCGGGAGGTTTAACCTGCTCGGCCATCCCGAGTCAAGTTATAGTGGAGGCCAGGATTATAGAAACGTCAGGCGGTGAGTCCAAGGGAAAAAAACTGATGGACCTCGTTTTCCAGTGCCCAAAAGCGGCCGATGCCCAGGGTCAGCCTGCGGCCATTCAGGCCAACATCGATCTCACGCTGGACGCGAACGTCACCAACAACCGCAATTTCGGCGCGCCGGTCGGCAATGCCGGTCCGCTGGTGGTCGCTGGAAGGTCCAACATAACGGACGCGGTTCTGATCATAAACGAAAACACCACGGACGGTCCGTTTGCGACACCGAACTATTTGACGGGCCCGTTGGGCGTCGGCCAGTCACCGCAATACGGCAGTCTGGTCGGCTCCAAAACTCTGCAATGGAAAAGGATTTTCCTGCCGGTGCCCGGCGTGTCGGGCAATCCGGACGTCACGACTATTCGGATTACCAACATTCGGGCGAACCTCGCGCGACCCGGCATTCCCGTGGGGGCGAAAGTCACGATGAATCTTCCCGGTTACGTTTATAATACCGAATCCGGTTTTGATTGGGACGCTTCCGTTCTCAAGACGGTGCCGATGCCATTGCCAAATCCGCCTTCCGGTTTGGGGTCCCTGTCCGCCCCCACCTCTACGGCTCTTAAGATTTATCCAGTGCTATCGCCGCCTATCTCTGGTCTCGGTTCCGCCGGTGTGCGACTCGCTCTGAGCTTCACTAATATCCCCCAAGGCTCCTCGGTGTTTGTCCCACCCATAGTTTATCTATTTCGACAAGGGAGCCCGTATGCCAACAACATCCAGAATTTCGACGTTGCCACAACGGGAATACCGAACCCAAGCGTGCAGTCTGTGCAGAGCCCGGCCTACCAGATCCCCTATGGGAATCAGAACCCGTATGGATCCCCGATCTACCCATACCCCTACGACTTTGGCGGGAGGAGGACATACGGCGGGGCGGAAGACCGCGACTACAACAACCCCTGGGGCGCACCAGGGCCATGGGGACCGGGCATCCCATGGGAAATCCCGCCAATGAAAAAATAGTTTTGCCTTCAAGCTCCAAAAGGCCCATCGGTTTACGCCGAGCCGGATGGGCCTTTTTGTTTGTGGTTGACGCGCGGCGTGAACATGCCCTATTTTCCGAAGTGGAGGATAGGGGCTATGCGTCGGAGCAGGACGTGGCTTGCCGTTTCGCTTCTCGTTCTCGTCAGCGCCTTTAAGCTCCAGACAGCGGACGGTAAAATTGTCGTCGGCATCTCGACGGTGAACGTCGCCTTCCTGCCGGTCTATGTGACTCAGGACAAGGGCTTCTTCAAAGACGAAGGGCTGGACGTGCTCGTCGTCATGTTCAACGCCGGAGCGACCAACCTGCAGGCGCTGATCGGCGGCGACGTGCAGATCATGGCCGGAGGCGTGCCGGAGACCGTGCTCGCGCGGGCCAGCGGCATGGACATCAAAAATTTCTGGTCGATCTCCAATCTGATGCCCTTTCAGATTTATGGCGGCGCAGCGCTCAAGTCGCTAAAAGAAGCAAAGGGAAAGAAATTCGCCATCAGC
The DNA here is from genome assembly GCA_041494945.1 of Binatia bacterium. Lineage (GTDB taxonomy): Bacteria > Desulfobacterota > Binatia > UBA9968 > UBA9968 > JAJPJQ01. Next base: position 9,956 of record JBGQBP010000098.1, read on the forward strand.
CGCTTCGGTTCTCTTTCCGAGTTTCTCACGCGCTCGAGCCTGCGGCATTTTGGCGTCGATGCCAAGGACGTTACCATGCTGCAGATCGGCGCAACTCCCGCGCGCTTTACCGCCCTCGCCGCGGGAATTGTCGACGCCACCGTGCTGTGGTTTCCCGTGACCGAGCGGGCAAAGGCGCTTGGTTACAACAAGCTCTTCGATCTCAAGGAGCTTTATCCTGACTGGACCAATGTCGGATTTATCGCCCGGGAGTCATGGTTAGGTAAAGAAAAAGAGCAAGCCACGAAATTCTTGAGAGCGTACCAGAGGGGGATAAAACACACGCGCGAGAATCGGGAAGACGGCATCAAGGCTCTCAGAAAGTATGTCGGACTCGACGGTGCGGAGGCCGCGGCTGGTTACGACGAGTATCGCGACTCGTTTCCAATCGACGGGCGGATTCTCGACAGAGGCATCACCGTGACCATCGAGCAGGAGCTTGAGACCGGGAGACTCAAGAGAAAAATCCCTTTGAATGAGATGGTGGATTTGAGCTTCATCAATCTCTTGGGCAAAAAGTAAGAAAGTAAAAAGGAGAACAATATGGCTCTGGACGTCGAGAAATTAAGCAAGATGACTCCGCCGAAGGGAATGCCGTTCAAGATTCAGCGGCTCGGGCACGTGGTCGTGATGGTGCGCGATCTCGAACGGTCGATAAAATTCTACACGCAAGTTCTGGGCTTCAAAGTCTCGGATGTCTATCCCGAAGACATGCAGCCGGGCGGTTTCGCGTTTCTTCGCTGCGGCACGGACCACCACTCGATCGCGCTGGTCGGCAACGGCGCGGGCCAATCGAAGAATCTCGAGCTGCATCACATCGCGTTCGAAGTCGGCACGGTCGAAGAAGTTTTTCGCGTGCGCGAACGGTTGCGCGAGCACAAAGTGACGATCACGTTCGAAGGCCGCCGCCGGGCGGGCTGCCAGATCTCGGTAGAATTTTTGGACCCTGACAATCATTCCATAGAAATCTATTGGGGAGTCGACCAGATCGGCACCGACGGCCGCGCCCGGCCGTCGAGCGAATGGAAAGGAATCAAGGGTCTGGAAGAGGCGGTCGCCAATCCGGTATCGGGCCAAGATACGAAGTAAATTACTCAGCTCCTGCCCGTGAGCTTGCGCCCTTGCTCCAGCACCGCGAACGAGCGCGGCGCCGACGGCATCAAAAACTTGTAGCCGCTCTGAACCAGCCTCTCAATGTTTTTTCCGTCGGGATGCGGATGGCCGCAGACGACTTTGTGCTCCTTGCAGATTTTCAGGATGCTGTCGATCGCGTCGGCGACGACCGGGTGATCGTAATCTCTCGGATGGCCGAGCTCCTGGCTCAGGTCCCCTTCGCCGATCAGCACGACGCCGATGCCTGGAACTTCTTTTAAAATTCTCGGCAGATTGTCGATCGCGCGCGTCTCTTCGCATTGGATGATCACTAAGATTTCTCCTTGCGGCGCGAGCGGCCAGACGTCGGCGCGCTTGTAATATTCCTGTTGCGAAAGCCCCCAGTAGCGCGCGGCGCGCATCGGCGCATCGCCGCGAATCCCCGGAGGATTGGCGAGCGGCGCGTTCGAGAGACGCGGATAGCGGCAGGCGCCGACGGCGTTCCAGGCTTCTTCGACCGTGCTTACGTGCGGGAAAATAATTCCGTAAACGCCGATGTCGAGCACCTGCTTGGCGATCCACTGATTCATCTCCAATCCATTGGGAGGAATCCGCACCATCGGCGTGACTTTCGGAGCGAGGGTTTTACTTGCAAGAATCTCGTTGCGGTCGAGCATGAACTGAAGCGCGTTGCGGAGGCCGGGAAAATCCAGCGGCGCGTGCTCCATCTCGAACGCGACGCCGTCGAGCGACGAGCCCGCCATGGCGATCGCGCTCTCGACGTCCACGGGAGTAAAGGCGACAAACGCGGTCTGTCCCTGCTCTAAGGCTTTGATTACGCCGTTTAATCGCGGTATGTCTGCCATATGTTCTCCTTCAGGCCGCTGAAAAAGGCCCATCTACTGCGTTGTGCTCGAACCGCTTCGCTCGACGTACTAGAAGAGTACGCCTGCGCTCGCGGCTCATCGCACGCCTTGTATCTGGGACCTTTTTGACCGGCCTGATAAATTTTTTTCAAAACAATCCTGAAGTCAGGCATTGTATACCAGACGCTGTAAGCAGTGACAACGAGAGTACGGCTGCGAGATTCTCTAGATAATTAGCAGGAAGGAAGCTTTATGATCATCGATGCACATACCCACTACACGTCGGCGCCGTTGGAGTTGTTGGCTTACCGCGCGCG
>JBGQBP010000099.1:0-12187 GCA_041494945.1 Binatia bacterium
ACGGCGGGCGCGACCAGCGTCAACTGCGGCCAGCCGTCGCGCTTGCGGGCAACAAGCACGCCGCGGTGATTCTCCGCCACAAATTTCTGCACCTCGGCGATGTCCATCTTTTTCCCCCTTTTCGCTTTTCACCTGCTACTTTTCCCAGAGTCTTTCCAGAATCTCCTTCTGCTTGTCGGTCAATTTCCTCCCCTGCTCCACTTGCCGCACCAGACTCGTGATGAAGCTCCGCTCCCAGTCGGTGAACTTGGAGTCGTTCGCCTCTTCGCCGAGGCAGGCGACCAGGTATTCCTCGCGCGACTTGTGCTGTTTGGGTTTCTCGGGCTCGCCCCGAATCCCTCGGACCATCCGTATAGCCATGTTGCGCCGCTCCTTGAAGAAAGTTTTTTACCATTAAACCGCGTCGGCGTTGGGGTCAAGAAAAAAACCAGGCGTTAGTTAGCCGGAGGTAGGAAGTTCTTTTGCTTGAGAGCTTTGACGAGGGAGCCTACTGCCTTTTGCTGTTTATCGCCTGTCCTCTCGCGGATTGTACTCCGGCTCCGGGTTGTCATCGTCGCCGTCATCGGGCTTTTCGTCCTCCGAATCCGAATCGGAATCCATTTCCCCGTCGTCACCCGATTTCTCCGGCTTCAGCTTCGAGTCTTTCGAAGCCGGCTCGGCTTTCTTTTCGGGCGCGGCTGCTTTGAGCGGCGGTTCTTCGGGCGCGCGTTGGAAAAAGAAATACACCACGAGAAGGACGACGATGGTAAATATGAGGATGCCGTGAAGCGGCTTAAAACCGGATTCCACGTCTTTTTGACTCCATGTCCGCGTTGTTTTCGAGCGCTATTTTTTCCTCTCTCCTCATGCCTCATGACTATCGCCTGGCATTGTTTCACTTCCCTTCCCATTCCCTGAACTTTTCGACTTCGGTTTTGGCGGCGGTCAAGGCCATGGCGATGACGGTGACGTCGTCCGTCAAACCGATCACCGGAATAAAATCGGGGATGGCGTCGAACGGCATCAAAAAGTAGACGAGCGCACCGACGAGAACGACGAGACTCTTTTTCGATACGTCCCTGTACTCACCCTTGAGCCACGCGCGCACGAGGCGGAAGATCACCTGCAGGTCGTCGAGGATCGCTTTCAGGGCGTCCGCGTGCTCGACCATCTTCATCGCCGCCTGTTCGATCACGCCGCGCAGCCGCTTCCCGTCTCCGATGACGCCGTCGGCCATCTTGAGGGCGCGTTTCCAGCCGAATTTATTCATGGGCGATATCCCGGAGTCCAGCCGGGCTGCAACGTCCTAAGAATACACCGGCACGACGGTAGAATCCAATCTATTTTCGCCGGCGCGCCGAAAGTCAAAAACTTTTTCATCGCCCGATGTTTTTCACGGGGGTCCGCTCCGCTTCCCAACGCTCGCGATCGCCTCTTTTCCTCTGCTCGCCTTTCCCCTGCCGCGTCTATGTGTTAGGGTATCGGGCATGGCAAGTGAAACATTTAAGAAGCGTCAGAAGGAACTGGCGCGGCAGCAAAAACAGAAGGAAAAGGCGCTCCGGCGGCTACAGCGCAAGGAAGAAAAGGCCAATACCGACGAGTCGCGGACCGACGGTGAAGATCCCGATATCGCAGGCATCCACCCCGGCCCACAACCAAAGCTTTTCTGACGGTTTTTTCTCCTCGACCTCTCACCTTCCCTTCTTCGCATCTGCAAACGGATAGTTGCGTCTCGTTTTGGTCGCGCAAGGCGGGCCGTTTCGTCTAAAGTTTTTACTCGGCAAGCTCGAGTTCTTCCACCATCTTTAATGCGGGATCTCGATAGACCGGCTCTTTGCATAAGCGTATCTTGAAACATTAGCCCAGCCGAGTAGCCTCACTCCTCAAGCCGGTTCGTACACTGCGGTCCGTCGAAAGCCGGCGAGTTCACGGCGCGGCTCACCTCGTATCCTTCCATCTCCTCCTCCGCGTAAGGCAGCAGCATCGAGAGCAACGCCGCCGGGTCCTTCAGCTCGGGATCGAGCCAGCGGTCTTCGTCTTCCCGGCGCAGGATGACGGGCATGCGATGATGGATCTTTGCAAGGAGACCGTTGGGCGCCGTCGTAACGATCGTGAACGTTTCCATCTCGCCGCTCGCGCCGTTCGGCGGCTTCCACCGGTCCCACAACGCGGCGAAGCCGAACAACGCGCCGCTTTTTAGACGGAAATGCATGGGGATCTTTCGTTTTCCGTCCGCGGCCCATTCGTAAAATCCCGTGGCGGGCACGATGCAGCGGCGCGTAAACAAGATGCGCTTGAAGCTCGGCTTCTCCGCCAGCGTCTCGGCGCGCGCGTTGATCATCTTCTGCCCGATGGCCGCGTCTTTGGCCCACGACGGCACCAGGCCCCATCGCTGCGGCCGCACGTGACGGAATTCTTCGCCGACGATCACCGGCCCGATATGTCCGGGCGCGAGATTATACCTCGGCTCAAAAAGCTTTGGATCGATTGCCGCGCCGGCAAAAGACTCGGAGGCCTTGAAGCGGGCCAAAATCCTTTGTCTCTCTTCTTTGCGGGAAAACCGTCCGCACATGGATTTACATTATCAACAATCGTGCGTCACGTCGCGTGTTCCATACTTTCGTATTTACGCAATTGCGAAAGCGTGAAAATGTCATGGGACGCGGTCGTGTAGACGGTGAGATTCGACACATGATCACAAACAGTTCGGTCTAGTTACGCGCTTCTCACGCCGGTTCTGACGAACCGCGCTTGCATAGAGCACTACAATGTCCAGACTAAAATTCTAGCTGTTAGAGTCCAATACTCGGTTAGCTTCGCAACCTCTCGCCATTTAAAAACTGTTGCAATTATAGCGCGCTAGCGCGACTATACTCCGTTTTGGTCCTTCGCGCGTCTAACTTTCGGAAGGCATGAGGCAACAGGCGTGAGAAGGGATCACCAGGAACACCGAGGGTCATCGGAGGAGAACGAACTATGAACAAGGCCAACAAAACCATGAAAAAACTATTAGCCGTTTTAGTCGCCGTGAGCTTCCTCTCGGCGCCGGCGGCAAGCGTAAGCCCGTTCGCCGCGCAGCCCGCGGCTGCTCAGGAACCTTATGATCGCTTTTCCCGCCAACAACTGGAGAATCTGCTGGCGCCGGTGGCGCTCTATCCCGACCCGCTGCTGGCGCAGGTCCTGCTGGCCGCGACCTTTGACCAAGACGTCGAGGAGGCGTCCAGGCTAGTGCGCCGTTACCGCAATTTGCCCATCGATGATCAGCCCTGGGACGTGAGCGTCAAAGCCGTCGCCCACTATCCGTCCGTCATCCATATGATGGCCGACAAGATCGACTGGACGGTGGCGCTGGGCCAGGCCTACGTCGAGCAGCCCGAAGACGTGATGGCGGCTGTCCAGTTCCTCAGATGGCAGGCGCGTAAAGCCGGCAATTTGGCCACGGGGCAGTACCATCAGGTCATCGTCGATCGAGATTACATCGAGATCGTCCCCTATCGGCCCGACTTTATATATGTACCGGTGTACGATCCCGGCATCATTTTCTTCCACCCGGCGGCGATCATCACTTTCGGTCTGGCTTTTCCCATCGGCGTGTGGCTGATCCACGACTTCGACTGGTATGGGCACCGCGTTTTCTACCACGGCTGGACCGGCAACAGTGCCTGGATCGTCCGCAGCCGCGGGTACGTGCACATCACCAACGTCTACGTCAACAATAATTTTGCCACTGTCCACGTCAATCGCAATATAGTCCAACGGAACGTGAACGTCACCAATTTGAACCGCTTTACCAGCGTCAACCGCCAGGTTCATTTCGATAACGTCGAGCGCCGAAATATCGCCCGCGGCAGTGCGGGCGATATCCGGGCGGGCCAGCGCAACGCGGATAATCTGCAAAAAGGCGGCGATCGCGGCGGCGCCGGCGTTGCCACGAAGTCCGTCCGGACGAACCGAACCGACCTGAAACAAAAAGACCAATCGCCGGTCGCCACGGGCAAGCGCTCGGCCCAGACGCCGGGCGACAGAGCGCCGGAGGGAAATTTAGAACGGTCAAAGAAAGGGTCCGATGGGCAGGACCGGGCACGGCGAGCGCGCCAGGGTCCGGATAGCCAGGGGCAGCCGAACGACCACGGCGCGCAGGGCGGAGGGGATCGCGTGCGAGAGAAGCAGCCCGAAGGCAAACAGAAAAAGCACGAAGAAAAAAAGCCCCAGCACTAGGAACACGGGTCGAGTCGCGCGTCTGGGAGAATAAAAGACGTGATCGTGATGAATAGGCGTGTGAGACGGGAGTAATCAGACTCCAGGAAAGGAATAAGAAGCCCCGATTTCAAGAATCGCACGGATGCTTCGACGTTTCGGGAATTCCCGAAACGTCGAAATGAGATAGGGAAACGTTGTGGCGGAATAATCGCCGCGCCGCGCACCCCGGAATCAAGCATGCTTCAGTCTCCAACCGGCTCCCGGCTATTGGCAGCAATCCACTGATAACCAAACCGCATCGCGTCCAGATCTTCCTCGTTATATTTCAGGAACTCTCCCATAAGCCGTGAGGCCTGCGCCGCGTCGATCAACCCGGCGAGGCGATGTCGTCCGTGCAGTTTCTCAGACGGCAAGCGAACGGCAAGGATGAAAGCGCAAAACTGAAAGCGGAAAGAGAAAAAAACGCGGCCGTAAATCGCACTCGTGATCGGGGAGCGAGCTAGACGATCGTCCGCAAAGAATAAAAAACGTTATCGCATTCGCGGCTCCTCACAAAAAATAGAAGAAAAGGATAGGCTAAGGTGAATCGTTTGCCTCTCTCCGGCGTCTAATCCAGAGCAAACCAAACAGCAGGAAGGATACTAATGAAATTTCGACAAGGAATGCAGTTGGTTATGGCTTTGTTTTTCACCCTCTTCATGGCTCTTCCGGCAACCGCCGGCCAGCCCACCGAGCAGCTTCGATCCACCGTGGACGCGTTGGTCGCGGCGCTGAGCGCTCCGCGAGCCACCGCCGCGCCCGGGCCCGAGCTGCGCGATCAACTGGGTCGGCTGATCGCCGCGCGCTTCGATTTCGTCGAGATGGCGAAGCGGGCATTGGGCTCGCATTGGGAGGCCCGGAGCCAGGAGGAGCGCGCCGAATTTGTGAAGCTCTTTTCGGCACTGCTCGAAAAATTCTACGGCCGGTCGCTCTACAGCTACGGCGGAGAGAAGTTCGCCTACAGCGGAGAGAGCCGGCAGGGAAGCGACGCCGAGGTCCGCACCAGAGTCGTTAATAGCAGCGGGGAGGAAGTATCGATCGACTACAGGCTGCAATCGGCGGGAAGCGAGTGGAAGGTCTACGACGTGGTGATCGATCACGTCAATCTTGTCGAAAACTACCGCTCGCAGTTCAACCGGATCATCACCGCTTCCTCTTTCGAGAATCTGCTCCAGCGCATGCGAACGTAAGGACGAAAAACGCAAGAGGCTTGAGGCGAGAGGCAAGAGAAAAGAATTTGCCCGTGCCCCCTGCCTCTAATCCGCCGGCTGCGGCGCGTTGGGGCCGATGTCCTTCCGCGTGGCGTAATCGATGATCTGAATTTTTTCCGCCGGTCCCGAGCGGTTGCCCATCATGATCATCGGGCCGGCGCCCGAATTTTCCAACCGATAGAAAGACCCGCCGGTGATCAGCGCCGCCATCCCCGGCTTGAGCACCGCCTTGCCGCCGTCCGGAAAGTGCATCGTGCACTCCCCTTCGATAACGTAGAACGTCTGATCCGCGTTGTGGCAATGCATCTCGTCGGTCTGCCCCGGCTTGTAGTAGTGCATCCAGGCGTGGAAGCGCGGCGTGTTGAAGATGTTCTTGCGCCTTTTCTCCCGGTGCGCTCGCTCGACCATATCGACGATCTCGATGCCCATGACGATCTCCTTTCGCAGATGAGCGCGTGCTCGCGATCGAACTTAGCGCGCTCGCCGCGAGGAAGCAAGCCTATGGAAGACGTGGGCGAGAGGCAACAGGCGGGAGAACAGATCGCGGTCGTGGAAATAGTGATCCCTCATCAAACGCCGAAGAAAGCGAAAAAGCGCGTGGCGGCTTTGGGCCGGAAAGACTGGACATGACGGACGATCGCGCGCATTTCCTCGCCGTTCGGCGGCACATATCCAAAGTCCGCCGGCTTATGATTTTGGATAAAGTCTACGACCTCCTCCACTCTCAACACCGGCACGGCGGGTTTGTAGAGCTTGTTGGTTGCGCCTTGATTCGTTAGGACCACGACGGCGACGACGGAGGGAATTTTTTCTTTCCGGTGAGCCAATGGTGCCGCGAGACTATTGCGCACGGCGATCGCCTTGTTTTTCGCCTGGCGGCTCACGCTCGGAATCCTGCGCCGGTTGACGTACCACTCGTAACCCTCGCATTTGACTTCGCCCGCGTAATTCCTGGATTCGATGGCGAACAGTCCGTTCGGGCCGATGACGAAATTGTCGAGGTAGCCCTTGCTTTCCGGCAAGCGCAGGTCGTCGAGGACGACGTAGTCGTCGGGCAGGACCTTCAAAGCTTCGGTAACCGCCGACTGTCGTTTACGGGCCGGAAACCAGCGCTCCGCGAACCGGCTTTTCGCTTGGACCAGCGAGATCGTCAGGACCGGCGCGAACATCCCGGTGAATTGCGAGTTGAGAGCGAACGAAGCCACCAAAATCGCGAGCTTCACGGCAAAGTCGATCAGTCCATCCGAGCTGAGCAGTTCAACGCGGCTGCCGGCAACTTCGCCTTCCGGTTGCAATAGTGTCATGGCTATGGCGCATCAATCGCAAGATGTAGGCCAGGAAGGGTAAGAATGAAAACGGAAACGATGGAAAACTAAAACAAAGCGGAAGGGAGTAAAATGGAGCGTCAAGGAACAAAGATGAAATCGAAAACGATGAAAACGGGAGAAAGGTCCCAGGGTGAAAAAGGTTAAAGGGGTAAGCGGAAAACAGGAGCGGAATTGCGCAGACGGAAAACGGCAAAGTGCCGCAAGGCGGAATCGGCCAAGGGATCAAAACGAACCGATGAAACCCGGTGCCGTTTTCATCGTTTGCTTTATAACACGCTCTTCCCGCCGAACCGGCTTTGCCACTGCGGGATGACTTCCGTGTTGTAGACGTTGTCGGGCACTTCGCCGCGGAGCGCGGAGACGACCGACTTCGTCGCCCAGGCGACTCCCGGCTTGAGGCCGCTGCCGACGTTGGAGGAGACCATGTGCGGGGAGATCAGCACCTTGTCGCCCATTTTTCTGAGCGGGCTGTCGGCGGCCAGCGGCTCGGTCTCGAAGACGTCGAGCGCCGCTCCCGCGAACCGGTTTTTCTCCAGCGCATTGATCAACGCCTTTTCGTCCACGCAAAGACCGCGCGACGTGTTGACGAGGATCGCCGAAGGTTTCATGAGCGCGAACTGGGCCGCGCCGATCATACGGCGCGTTTCTTTGGTCAGCACGACGTGGAGCGTGACCACGTCGGACGCGCGCAAGAGCGTCTGCAGGTCCACGCGCTCGACGCCGAGCTCGGCGAACTTCGAATCGGGAACGTAGGGGTCGCAGCCGATCATCCGCATTCCCCACGGCCGCATGAGCCGGGCGATCCGGCCGCCGATCCGTCCCAGGCCGACGATGCCGAGCGTGATGCCGGCATAGCCGTCGCTCGCGCGCGAGCCGAAATAAGTCCCCTGATAGTCCAGGTTTCTCCATGCCGTGGGATTCTCTTTCAGATAGCGGTCCCTTTCCCGGACTTTTTTGAGCAGCGCCAGCATGTTGGTGATCGCGCCTTCCGCGACTCCGCCCCAGTTCGATTCGGTCGGCGAATGCGTGACGAGAATCCCCAGCTCCGTCGCCGCGTCGACGTCCACGTCGTCCACGCCGATCGTGTATTTGGCGACGATGCGGAGACTTTTGGAGCTCTGCATGATTTTTTGCGTGATCGGCGTGCTTCGGATCGACGTTCCCACCAGGGCGTCGGAGCCTTCGGCCATTTTCGCCATCTCCAACTCACTGTCTCCCTGTGGCGTGTCCCAGTTGGCCTTCCCCATCACCAGCTCGCAGCCGTTGTCCCGCAGTATCTTGTCGCTCTCCCCGGTGGGATCCGCCGGCGCGAAAACAAAAACTTTGGCCTTGCTCATCACCGTGCTCCTTTTCTCGCCAGACCGTTGAAAAAGACTCAACCGCTAGACAATAACAAATTTTTCTCTCCTCACGCCTTTAATACAAGGGGTCAACACGGCAAGTCAACAGGAACGCCTTGCAGTCCCACCCCCCAGACGGTAGAAATTAAACAGAGACACGAAGATGCGCCGGCTTTTAATATCCGAGTTTCTGTTTCTCGTTTCCGCTTTCATGGTTCGAGTCTCCCTCACCATGACCCTGAGTATAATCGAATGGGTCATCTTTCCGCTTTCATGCTTTCCACCATCCGCCGGCGCGCAGCTTCCGCCCGCGCTGGAAGAAACGGCGAAAAAAGAAGGCGAGGTCGTCGTCTACGGCGCCGTCGTGAGCCAGGCCTCCAGGCAGATCATCGAGCTGTTCGAGAGCCGGTATGGGATCAAGGTCAACAACTGGCGCGGCGACGCGGCAGACGTCGTCAATCGCGTTCTGCCGCAGGCCAAGAGCGGCAAAATTCTCTTCGATGTGGTTCTAGGGAACGGGATCGTGATGGCGGCTCTGGAACAAAAGGGCATTCTCGATTCGTTCGCGCCGCCCGCGGCTCAGGGTTTCGCCAAGCACTTTCTCGACCCGGAGCACGCGATGACGCCGTGGCGGGCACTGCCCTTCGGCATCAACTTCAACAGCGATCGTTTGACGGCGGATCGGGCGCCGAAGACGTGGGAGAATTTGCTCGATCCCAAATGGCGGAGAAAATTCGTCATGCCCAATCCAACGCTGCACCCGCCGACGCTTCAATTCCTTCTCAACCTGGACAAGATATTGGGGCCCAAATGGCTCGCCGTCGTCGAAGGATGGGCCAAGCAAAGACCGCAATTGACGCGCGGTTTTCCCGAGGAGATTCCGCTCCTGACTTCCGGCAAAGCGCCGCTCGGCATCAGCTACATCAAAGACAAATTCCAGTTCGCCGGGCCGATCGACTACGTGAGAATGAACCGATATCTCGCGTCTCTCAACTTCATCTCCGTTGCGCGCAAGGCGCCGCATCCGAACGCGGCGCGCCTGTTCACCGATTTTTTTCTCGGACCGGAGCCGCAGCAGATCTTCGCGAACCTGGGCGAGTACGTCCTGCATCCCGAGATCGAGGACCGCTTCCGCAACGAGGTCAAGGACGAGCAGATGGTCGTCATGAGACAGCCGTCCGAGGCGGAGACGGAGCGGTGGACGAAGAAATTCCGCGAAATGTTCAAGCAATAGCAGACGCGCGGGAGATCGTCCCGGACCTCAATCCAAAATCTAAAATCGATTAGTCCATCGTCGCCAGCGCGCCGCCGTCCACCAGCAGATCGGCGGCGGTGATGAAGTCGGATTCCTCCAAACAGAAAAAGAGCACGGCCGCGGCGATGTCGGCGGGAACTCCGCGGCGTCCGACGAGGTTTTTGACGTGGCGGTTTTCCGGCACGGCGTCCTGGCCGACCGGCGAGCCGATGCGGTTGGGCGTAACCGAGTTGACCCGGATTCCGTACGGCGCGAGCTGCACCGCCAGCGAGCGCGTGAGATTCAGCACTCCTCCCTTGGCCGCCGTATAGGCGGTGGCGTCAGGCCGGCCCACGTAGCCGGAAGTCGAGGCGATGTTGATGATGCGTCCTTTGCGTTTTTGGTCGACCATCCTGCGCGCGACCGATTTGACGCAGAGAAACACGCTTTTCAGCGTCACGTCCATCACCTTGTCCCATTCCTCTTCGCTGAGATCGAAAATGTTCTTGCGGTCGGTCCACGCGGCGTTGTTGACCAGGATGTCGATTCCGCCCCATTTTCGCACGACCGTCTCGACCATTTTTTCGACGTCGGCCGAAGACGAGACGTCGCACACGACCGCCAGCGCGCTGTCTCGCCGAGCCGCGTTGATCTCCGCCGCGACCTTTTCTCCCCTGCCCTTGTCTAGATCGACGACCGCAAGACGCGCTCCCTCTTGGGCGAATCTCCGGGCGATCTCCTCGCCGATGTTGCGTCCCGCTCCGGTGACGACGGCTACTTTGTTTTCCAGTCGCATGGCAAATTCTCCTTTTAATACGTAAACGCTGAACTTACTTCTAGTGATTTTTATTTCGCCGCGCAAGCGCCGAGAACCGTGATCGTGCTCGCCCTTCGACTTTGCTCAGGGCCATGAGCTTGCCGAATGGTTACTCGTGCTCGTAATCGGAGCGGTCCGGGACGAACACGAGCACGCTCGTTCGAAGGATCGCTTCGAAGAGACACGAGCACGGCTTTCCACATTTGTTATTTGTGAAAAATTCAGGTACTAACAAGGCTATCGCATTTCATCGTCAAAACCGCGAAAAATTCCCGTTGAGAGCGCCGGAAAACTTCCGATGAAAATTCCTCTTCTCGACCTGACACGAAAATATCGTGCGATCGAAGGCGAGCTGCGCGCCAAGTGGGACGAAGCGCTCTCCTCGATGCGGCTGTTAAACGGCCCAAACCTCGCGGCATTCGAGCGCGAGTTCGCCCGCTACTGCGGCGTCAAGCACGCCATCGGCGTGGCCTCGGGCACCGACGCGATTTTTCTCTCGCTCCGCGCGCTCGGAGTTTCGAGCGGTGACGAAGTGATCCTCGCGGCGCACGTTCCCGCGCCGGTCATCGAGCCGATTTTTTCGGTCGGCGCCACGCCGGTGCTCGTGGAAAAAGCCAAGGGCGACTACGGGCCGGACCTGAGCTCGCTCAAGGCGGCGATCACGCCGAGAACCCGGGCGATCATCGCGGTCCACATGCTCGGTCTGCCGTGCGACATGGACGCCATTGTTAAAATCGCCGCGGAAAAAAATATCTCGGTCGTCGAAGACGCCTCTCAGGCCCAAGGCGCCGTATATAAAGGAAGGCGGGCCGCCGGCCTGGGAGCGATCACGCCGATGAGCCTGGGGCCGGTTAAAAATCTCGCCTGCTACGGCGACGGAGGTGTGACGCTCACCAACAACGACGCGCTGGCCGAGGCGGTGCGCCTGCTGCGCGTGCACGGCCAGGCGGAGAAATACAACCACAAGATCTACGGCTGGAACAGCCGGCTGGACGAGCTGCAGGCCGCTCTTTTGTGCGTCAAGCTGCCGACGCTCGACCAGGACAACGCGCGACGGCGCGCGATCGCAGCGCGCTACGACGAAGCCTTCAGAGGCCTGCCGCTGCGGACGCCGCCTGTGTTTCCCGACCGCCAGAGCATCTATCATCAATACGCGCTGGAGACGCCCGAGCGCGACGCGCTGAAGAAATTTCTCGACGGCAAGGGGATCGGCAACGGCATTTACTATCCGCTTTGCCTGCATCATCACGAGTCCTGGCGCGCCCACGGCCTGCCGGCGTACTCTCTGCCCGAGGCCGAGCGATACGCGCGCGAGAACGTAGCCCTGCCGGTATTCGCCGAATTGAGCGATGAAGAAGTCGAAACCATCGCCGCCGCGGTTCGGGAATACTTCCTGGCGAGAGGCAGATAGTCTTGGCACAGCCTGTCCGGCTCTCCGTCGTCGCGCCGATGCACAATGAAGAGGGCAACGCGCGCGCGCTTTACGATGCGATTCGCGAAACCCTGGAGCGGCTCGGCGAGCCGTATGAAATTATTTTTGTAAACGACACCAGCTCGGACGGCACGCTCTCGATCATGAAAGAGATCGCAGCGCGCGACGGCCGGTTTCATTACCTCGACCTGGCAACCAACGTCGGCGAGAACTGGGCGCTGCTCGCCGGCGTCTCCAAGGCGGCGGGCAAGGTGATCGTGACAATCGACGGCGATTATCAGAACGACCCATCGTACATCCCGGCCATGCTGGAGAGATTGTCTCAAGGGTATCGCGTCGTTTCCGGTTGGCGCAGAAACCGGGTCGGAAGCTTTTGGGACCGGCGGCTCCCTTCGCTCATAGCGAATACGCTGATCCGCCTGGTCTGCGGCGTCCCGGTACACGACTGCGGCTGCGGCTTGAAGGCCTACCGGCGCGAGGTGATCGACGGCAAGTACGTGCCTAAAGGATTCATGAACCGATTTTCTCCGGTCGTGTTCGGCGTCAAGGCGCAGGAGTTTTCCGAGGTGGAGATCATCGACCGCGAGCGCAAGGCCGGCACGTCGCA
>JBGQBP010000100.1:0-12147 GCA_041494945.1 Binatia bacterium
ATCGCGTAAAGACGCAAAGTTCGCCAAGGGTGAAAACAGTCGAGGCTGATGTTCAGTGGTAAATAAACCGGGCTAGGGAGACAGGCGGAACATGACTATGGAAACAATCTCCGTCGCTATCGTCGGAGGAACGGGAAATCTCGGCACGGCGCTGGCGCTGCGGCTGGCGGCGCCCGGCGTGCGCGTCATCATCGGCTCGCGCGAGCGGGAGAAGGCAATCACGGTCGTCGAGTCGCTGAAAGGCAAAGTGACGCAAGGAAAGATCGAAGGCGAGAGCAATCAGGAAGCGGTCAAGCTGGCGGAGTTCGTCGTTATCTCGGTGCCCTATGAAGGCCACGCGAAGATCGTCGCCGATTTGAAAGGCCGGCTCGCCGGCAAGACGATCATCGACGCCGTCGTGCCGCTGCAGAAGGGCAGGCCGTTCGTGCCCCCGGCGGGCTCCGCAGTATTGGAGGCGCAAACGATTCTCGCCGGCGAGGCGCCGGTCGTCGGCGCGCTACACAATATTTCCGCGCTGGACTTGCAGGACATTCACGCGCCGCTCGGCGACGTTCTCGTCTGCGGCGACAGCGACGCGGCGAAGCAGAGCGTGATGGAGATCATCCGCCGCATCGGCGCGAAGCCTTACGACGCCGGTCCGGCGGCCAACGCTTACGTGATCGAGGGAATCACCGGCGTGCTGATTCACCTTAACCGCAAATATAAATCCAAGCACGCGAGCGTGAAGATCACGGGGATCGGACAGGACTGAGGGATGAGTCCCCATCCCCAACTCAGTCCTTGCTTGGGTGCGTAATTTGAAAGTGCGTGGTTTGAACAGGAGTCGAGCGTGAACCTGCCGCCCATCGCCACCACGACCGTCGGAAGCTTTCCGAGGCCGAATTGGCTTTCGGATCGCGAGCGGAGCGAAATAACGTTTCGCCTCGAAGGCGAGCTTCTCCGCGAAGCGCAGGACGATGCCACGATTGCGATCCTCCACGAGCAGGAGCGCGTGGGGCTGGACTTGCTCACCGACGGCGAGCAGCGCCGGCCGCACTTCATCAATCACGTGCTCGCGGCGATGGAAGGTTTCGATCTCGTGAAGCGCCGCGGCAAAGCGATCCGCCGCCGCACCGACGTCGAGCGTGCGGTGCCGCGGGTCGTCGGGCCGGTGCGCCGCAGGGCGGTCGCCGTCGTTGGAGATTTGCTATTCGCCAAGGGCCACACGTCGCGCCCGGTGAAAATGGCCGTGCCGGGACCTATGACCGTCGTCGACACAACGTACGATGAATTCTACCGTGACGAAGAAAAGCTCGCGCTGGATGTCGCCGCGGCGCTGAACGAAGAGCTGCTCGCGCTGCAAGCGGCCGGTTGCGAGATGGCGCAGATCGACGAGCCGGCGATGACGCGCTACCACGAGAAGGCGGCCGCCTACGGCGTGCGCGCGCTCGACCGTTGTCTCGAAGGCGTCACGATGCCGACGATCGTTCACCTCTGCTACGGCTATCCCGGGGGTGAGGGCAAGCGCCAGCACGAATACAAATATCCGGAGCTGCTCGCGCTGCTCATGAAGAGCCGCATCGGCGGCTTCTCCGTCGAGTTTGCGCGCAGCGGCTTCGACCCCGCGCTGCTCGCTCTTTGCCAGGACCGGCTGGTAGTCTTCGGCTGCGTCGATCCCGGCGACACGCCGCCCGAGCCGCTGGAAAAAGTCGTCGCGCGCGTCCGCGCGGCGCTCGACTACGTCGAACCGTCGCGTCTTTTGCTCGCGCCGGACTGCGGCTTGATGACGATCAGCCGCGACTTGGCGCTGGCAAAAGCCCGCTTGCTCGTTCAAACCGCCAGCGAACTGAGACGCACTCTGTAGTTTGTTACGATCACCTTGCGCTGAACGCCGCTGCCTGCTCTTCGACCAGGCAGCGGCGTTCACTTCGATCAGTCGCGCTTGCATCGGTCGAATCCGTCATAGAGACTTAGAACGATGGCGCGAACCATTCACACCATTGGGCACTCCACCCGAACGCTCGAAGATTTCGAGGCGCTGCTCGATCACTTCGGCATTCAACGGCTGGTCGATGTTCGAACCGTTCCGAGATCGCGGCACGTGCCGCACTTCAACACGGATCATCTCGCGCGGGCGCTCGCGCTGAGAAAGATCGATTACCGCCACATGAAAATTCTCGGCGGCCTCAGAAAGCCGGCGAACGATTCGATCAATCTCGGCTGGCGCAACTCGGGCTTTCGCGGATTCGCCGATCATATGCAGACGGAGGAGTTTCGGACCGGCGTCGCAGCGCTCATGGAGCTTGCCGTCGAACAAAAGACGGCGATCATGTGCGCCGAGGCGGTGCCGTGGCGCTGCCACCGCTCGCTTATCGCCGACGCGCTTGTTGTCCGCGATTGGGAGGTCGAGCACATTCTCTCACTCGCGAGCGCGCCGCCTCACCAGTTGACCCCCTTCGCCGCCGTCGAAGGCGAGCGTATCAGGTATCCGGAGCGTTGAAATTTTTGTTCAAATGACTTAGGAACTGGAAAGAGGAAAGAGAGGTACCGATATGTCTCAACACCAGCACACGTCCAAATGGCAGGCGCCCACCGACGAAAAAACCAAGGCCGGCTACGGCAAGTTTCTGCGGCCGAAAACGCCTTACGATATTTACATGGAAGAGCAGGAGATTCCGATTTATCGAGAGATCGGCGTCAGGCGGGTGCAAGACTTGCCGCGCAAGCCGTGGAAAAAAACCGGCGGCAACGGGACATTCATTCAATTGCTCGGCACCGAGGGGCTTTGGGGCTGCTATGTCGTCGAGGTTCCGGGGGCCGGCGCGCTCAATCCGGAGAAGCACCTGTACGAGGAGGTTTATCTGGTCGTCGACGGGCGCGGCTCGACGGAGGTTTGGACCGAAGGCAACGGCAAGAAGCTCACCTTCGAGTGGCAGCGGGGCTCGCTGTTTTCGATTCCCATCAACGCCTCGCACCGCATCGTCAACGCGACGCGAAGCCCGGCGCTGCTGCTGGCCGGGACGACGGCGCCCAACGTCATGAACATGTTTTCCAATCCCGATTTTATTTTCAATTGCCCCTACCACTTCAAAGACCGCTTCGATCCGACCGACGATTACTACAGGCCCAAAGAAGAGATCGAGCCCGATCCGCTGCGCGGTCTCGCCATGCGGCAAACCAATATCATTCCCGACATCATCAACTGCGAATTGCCGCTCGACAACCGGCGCTCGCCCGGATACCGGCGCATCGAGCCGCACATGACGGGAAATAATTTTTATCTCTGGATTGGCCAGCACGAGAACGGAAGATATTCCAAAGCGCACGCGCACGGCTCGGCCGCCGTTCTCGTCTGTCTTACCGGCAAGGGCTACACGTACACGTGGCCCGCCAATTACGGACAGACTCCGTGGAAAGACGGGAAAGCGGAGTTCGTCAGGCGGCAGGACTACGAGCCGGTCGGCTTGGTCAGCGCCGCGCCGATGGGCGGCAACTGGTTTCACGCGCACTTCGGCATCAGCAAAGAGCCGCTGCGTCTCTCGGCCTGGTTCGGACCGAATGCTCCGGGGCGCGAGCGCGGCCGTCCCGGCGAAAAAGCGATCGACTACGGCGCGATCGATATCCATGAGGGCGGCACGGCCATTCCGTACTACGACGAAGATCCTTACCTGCGTAAGGAATACGTGGAGACGCTGAAGCAAGAGGGAGTCACATCCAGAATGGACGACTCGCTCTACCGCAAGCCGTGATTCAAGAGAATGCAGTCAAGACGGCAGTGTAGGGGCAGGTTTAAAACCTGCCCCTACTGCTTAATCAGAGAATGATACCCGCCAGTTTTACCAACGCCGGCCGCCACATCGTCGAAGAAGACGAGATCAAGCTCACGAGCGTGGGCATTGATATCGGGTCCTCGACTTCCCATCTCGTCTTCTCCCGTCTGGAAATGAAGCAGGAAGGGACGCGCTACGTGGTCAAGCGGCGCCAGGTCCTGAGCGAGTCGGAAATTCTCCTGACGCCGTATCTGGACGATTTGACCATCGACGTAGCGGCCCTGGGAAAATTTATCGAGCGCCAGTACGAGCGCGCGGAACTGAAACGCGACGATGTCGATACCGGAGCGTTGATTCTCACCGGCGTCGCGGTCCGCCGCCGCAACGCGCGCGCGATCGCCGACCTCTTCGCAGCAGAAGCCGGACGTTTCGTCTCGGTCAGCGCCGGCGACAGCCTGGAAAGCACGATGGCGGCGCATGGTTCGGGCGCGGCGGCCGAGTCGGCGCGCTCCGGCGGCGTCTGCATGAACGTCGACATCGGCGGCGGCACGAGCAAGATCGCCGTCTGCGTGAACGGCAAAGTGCTCGAGGTGACGGCACTCGACGTCGGCGCGCGCCTTATCGTCCTCGACGACGACGGCGTTGTCACGCGCCTGGAAGAAGCCGGACGTTTTTTCGCCCAAGCCACCGGACTGAATCTAGCGCGGGGGAAAAAAGTCGATCGGTCCAAACTACCGGCGATGGTCTCGCTCATGGCCGATCGCCTCTTCGAAGCGATCGGTCTCAAGTCTCTATCCGAGCAGACGCGCCGGCTTTTGCGAATTCCGCCTTTGCACTATACGGGGAAAATCGACGCGATCACCTTCTCGGGTGGCGTGTCCGAGTTCATTTATAACCAGCATCCCGGAGATTTCGGTGACCTCGGCGCTCTCCTGGCGGCGGAGGTTAAGCAGAGGGTCGAGCGTTTGGGGATTCCCGTGCTGGAACCGGCGGTGAGAATTCGCGCGACTGTGATCGGCGCCTCGCAGTACACGATTCAGGTGAGCGGCGGCACGATCTTCGTCGATCCCATCGACGCGGTGCCAGTGCGAAACGTTCCGGTCGTGGCGCCGGATTTTCCTTTGGACAACGACGACATCGATCCGGCGGCGGTGAAAGGCGCGCTCGCTCGCGCGCTCGCGCGGCTCGATCTTCTCGATGCCAGGCAGCCGGTGGCGCTGGCGTTTCACTGGGACGGCTCGGCGACGTTTGCGCGCCTGCAATCTTTTTGCTCGGGAGTCACGGAAGGTCTGGAAAAAATCCTCGCCAAAGGCCTTCCGCTGGTACTCGTGAGCGACGGCGATATCGGCGGCATCCTCGGCCTTCACTTCAAAGAAGAGATGGGTCTTGCGAGTCCGGTCGTCTCCATCGACGGCATCGCTCTCAACGAGTTCGATTACATCGACATCGGCGCGCTGATTCCCTCTTCCGGCGCGGTTCCGGTCGTGATCAAGTCGCTCATCTTTCCGGCGTCGGTCCAGTCTATGGCGGGAAATTAATTACGTTGGAGAGGGGCAGATCGCATTCTTCGTGGGATTTGTGGTTGGTGCCGGAGGAGGGACTTGAACCCTCACAGGGTTACCCCTACCGGATTTTGAGTCCGGCGCGTCTGCCATTCCACCACTCCGGCGTGTCCTAAATTGATAGCTTAGAGCCGCGTTGTCGTCAACAGATTCCGTAGCTTAGCGTCGCATCCGGCGCTTCTGAGTCGAGTTTCATATAACAGCGGCGGAGCGAGAAGCAAGCAGGCCAAGGCGCGAAGGAGGAGGGCACCGGAAGCGTACGCGGTTAGTACGCTGAGGATGTCCGACGACTGAGAACGCAGGGATGCGTCGCCTATCGCTTCGCCGCTAGAAGAGAATTTCGCGGCATTCGGCGAGGGAAGAGACGCCGATCAGCTCCGGGGTTTTGATTTGACTTAACTGCGAACTGTTGCTCTTGGGAAGGATGGCGCGCTCGAAGCCCAACTTTCCCGCCTCTTTCACGCGCGCTTCGGCCTGAGCGATGCCGCGGACCTCGCCCGCCAGACCCACTTCGCCGAAGATGACGGTTTTAGCGTCGAGGGCTTTCTCCTGGTAACTCGATGCGACGGCGGCGATGATTCCCAAATCCACCGCAGGCTCGTCTACTTGCACGCCACCGGCGACGTTGACGAAAATATCCTGATTGAACAGTTTCATGCCCATTTTCTTTTCCAGCACGGCGACGAGCAGCGCCACACGGTTGTGGTCCACGCCGATCGTGGTGCGCCGCGGCACGGCAAGAAAAGACGGGCTCACCAGCGCCTGAAGCTCGACGAGAATCGGCCGCGTTCCCTCCATGCTGCAAACCACGGCGGAGCCGGGCGCCTTGAGCGGCCGCTCCAGAAGAAAAAGCTCCGAAGGGTTGCTCACTTCTATGAGCCCGCTCTCCTTCATCTCGAAGACGCCGATCTCGTTGGTCGAGCCGAAGCGATTTTTGACCGCTCTCAGTATACGGAAATTGTGTCCGCGGTCGCCTTCGAAATAGAGAACCGTATCGACCATGTGCTCGAGGACGCGCGGGCCCGCGATCGAGCCGTCTTTGGTCACGTGGCCGATGAGAAAAGTGCTGAGGCCGCTTTTTTTCGCCAGCGTGATGATCGATCCTGAGCACTCTCGCACTTGGCCGATGCTGCCCGGCGCTGAGGGAAAGGCGGAGGAAAAGATGGTCTGGATGGAATCGACGACCAGGACCGCGGGCCGGATTTTCTTCACCTGCTCCAAAATTCTCTCCAGCGCGGTCTCGCTGAGAATCAAGAGCTTCGGCGAAACGATGCCGAGCCGCTCGGCGCGCATTTTGATTTGCCGCGGCGATTCTTCCCCCGACACGTAAAGGCAGGTGAGGCCGGCTTGGCTCAGCGCGGCGAAGGCCTGAATGAGCAACGTGGATTTACCGATTCCGGGATCGCCGCCGATCAAAGTGACCGAGCCGGGAACCAGCCCGCCGCCGAGGACCCGGTCGAACTCGCCGATGCCCGAGAGAACTCTGCCCTCTTCGGCCGTCGAAATCTCTGCGATCGATGTCGGGGTTTCCTTCACGCCGAGGTTAAATTCGTCGCGCGGATGGGCCGCGCGCTCGAATTTTTCCTCGACCAGCGTATTCCATTGATTGCAGTCCGGACATTTTCCCAGCCACTTGGGCGACTGGAAGCCGCAGTTCTGGCAGCCGTAGACGATCTTTGCTTTGGCCACCTTTTATTCCTTCCACAGATGACGGAACTGAGTCGCTACAACCTGGTCGTATGCAACCGGTCGTGAGAGAAGCCCCACATCCTGGGCGAAGCGGTTCATTTTTACGACGGTGTCTTCGGAAATGGCGGGATCGTAATAGGGCAGATCGCGCCGGATCAACTCCGAAATTAATTCCGCTTCCGCGGGCGGAAAAATGCGCCGTCCAATTTCCGTAGCGCGCTCGGGCTCCTCACGGAGCGCCTTGTGTGCCCGCGCGAGCGCGCGTATCGCCGCTGCGGCGCTCTCGGGCTCGCGTTCGATTCTTTTTTCCGTCGTGATCAATGCGGGAAAGGTATAGTGCTGCGCGGCCTCAGGCCCGTCGCCGCGCCGAACGTCTAAAATAATAGTCCCGACGCCGCGTCGCACCGCGATCTCCGCGCCCATGGCATTGGCCCAGAAGCCGTCGATCTTTCCTTCTTCTAAAGCCTTTGCCGCCGTAAGACCAAAGGAGACCGTCGCGCCGGTGGCGCCGGGAACCGGTGCGATCTGTACATTGTCACGGACAGGATCGATGCCGGCTTCGACGAGCAGCCGCTTGAGCCCGTAATCCACTCCCGGGGCCGCGCCGATTCTGAGACCCTTGACCGCGCCGATGTGGCCTCGCTTCGCGCCGAGATCGGCGCGCAACACGAGCAGCCAATACATTCTTTGCCCGAGCGCGGCCAAGAGCCTGGCGCCTTGCCAATCGGGAAAGGCCATCAGCGTTGCGTGCGCCGAGCCGGCGACGAAATCGAGCGCGCCGTCGCGTAGCGCCTCCATCGTCTTGGGCACCGGAAAGAGCAGCTCGACTTTTTCGATCTCCAGCCCCTCGTCTTTGAAGAAGCCCAACTCGGCTGCGGCGATGGCGGGAAAATAAGAATTCGAGATCAGGTCGGGAACGGCGATGCGCATCACAAAGATCTCACATCTCAAATTTCACATCTCATATCGCAGACCGCCTATTTGAAATTTGAGATTTGCGATTTGAGATTTGGAACGGAGCGAATAGTCGCTACGTTCCGACGGGCTGTTCCGCGCGCCAGGAGCGGAGATATTTTACGACTTCATCCAGCGGCAGAACGTCGGCGTACTTCTGATTCATGTCGAACAGGTTGATCGCGTGACACGCCTCGTGGCGGTCGAAGACGCATTCTTCGACCACGATCATGCGAAAGCGATACGTCGTGCCGTCCACCACGCTCGAGCGCACGCATCCGCTCGTGCTTTCGCCGCAGGTGATGACGGTGTCGATGCCCAAGTGGTTGAGGTGGCCGACAAGCGGCGTGCCCCAAAAGGCGCTCGGCGAAGATTTTTTTAAGACCGCTTCGCCGGGAAGCGGCTCGACCTCGTCGATGATGTCGAACTTGCGGCGCTGTCGGTCCAATTCCTCCGGGCTGAGCTTGGCGCGGTCTTTACTTTCGTTACGCCGGAACGACCATTCGGCGATTCCGGCGTCGCCTAGTCCCGTTAGGTGGACGATCGGAATGCGCAGCTCGCGCGCGGTCCTGAGCAAAGTCTGGATATGTGGAATCGCGTTCCACCCCGCCATCCCGCAGCTTCCCGGCCAGGTCTTGATCGCTTCCAAAACCGGCTGCGGCTTATCGCCGAAAACCCAGCGGTAAAGGTCGATGAGCAGCAGCGCGGGTTTCTTGCCGAAGCCGATATTTCCAGGCGGCTTCATGGCGACGTGCGCCTTGTCTTGCTCGGTGAGAAAACGTTCCCATACTCTCTCGACTCGCTCGGCCATTGGCCACCCCCTTAAACTTGATCCATGTCTATCACCGGGTTTGTTCGACGGTCAAGAAGGGCGGAGGCTGGTTGCTCTAAGCCGGCCCGTATAATAAATCTATTCGCGCGATGTCCGTGGACTTTATCCAGAATGAACTCGAAGAGCTGAAGCGGCAGGGGCTCTATCGCAAGCTGCGCCGCGTCGAGGGCGAGCAGGGCCCGACGCTGATGCTGGATGGCCGCAAGGTGCTCAACTTTTCATCCAACAACTATCTCGGCCTGGCGAACCATCCGGCGCTGAAGAAAGCGGCGAAAGAGGCGATCGACCGCTACGGGAGCGGCGCCGTGGCGTCGCGCTTGATATCCGGCAACATGACGCTGCACGAAGAACTGGAAGAAAAGCTCGCCAAGCTCAAAGGAACCGAGGCGGCGCTGGTCTTCAACTCCGGCTTTCAGGCGAACGTCGGCATCATCCCGGCGCTTGCCGGCGAAGGCGACGCGATCTTCAGCGACGAATTAAACCACGCGAGCATCATCGACGGCTGCCGCCTCGCGCGGGCGAAGACCGCCGTCTATCCGCATTGCGACCCGGCGGCTCTCGAAAACGCGCTCAAGAATAGTCAGGCCAACGGCCGGAAGTTGATCGTCACGGAGACTCTCTTCAGCATGGACGGCGATGAAGCGCCGCTGGCGGAGATCGTCGAGCTGTCCGAGCGATATGGCGCGCTCGTCATGGTCGATGAGGCGCACGCGACGGGAGTCGCGGGTCCGAACGGCGCGGGCATCGCCGCGAAGCTGGGACTTAGCGATCGCATTCCGATTCAGATGGGGACGCTGGGAAAGGCGCTCGGCGGATTCGGCGCCTACGTCGCCGGCAGCCGCGCGCTGCGCGAGTTGCTCATCAACCGTTGCCGGAGTTTTATCTTCACGACTGCGCTGCCGCCTGCGGTGTTGGCCGCGGCGATCGCTGCCATCGATCTTTTGTACCAGGAGCCGCAGCGGCGCCTCACGCTCTGGCACAACATTCGCGCGCTTCGCGAAGGGCTGAGAAATTTGGGCTTCTCGTTGGGTTCCGGCGAGAGCCAGATTGTGCCGCTGGTCATCGGCGACGCGGAAAAATGCATGGCGTTCTCCGAGCGGCTGCTCCAGAAGGGCGTCTTCGCCCAGGGCATCCGCCCGCCGACGGTGCCGGAAGGAACGTCGCGCTTGAGAATCACTTTGATGGCGACGCATACGCATGAGCACTTGCACCGCGGGTTGAAGGCCTTCGAAGAAGTACGCGGTGAATTTTGAATTCTTAATTTTGAGTTTTGAATTGGAATCCCGGTCCAAAAATTTAGAATTCAACATTCAAAATTCAACATTGACTTAAAAATGACCATGTCGCGATACGAACAACTTAAACATCTCGACCATACATATTTATGGCATCCGTTCACGCAGATGCGGGAATGGATGGGCGAGGAGCCGTGCATCATCGAGCGGGGCGACGGCCACTATCTCATCGATGTTCAGGGAAATAAATATCTCGACGGCGTCTCGTCGCTCTGGTGCAATGTTCACGGCCACCGCAAGGAAGAGCTGGATCGGGCGATCAAAGAACAGCTCGACCGCATCGCCCATTCGACTTTTCTCGGCCTCAGCCACGTGCCCGGCATCGAGTTGGCTGAAAAGCTTATCGAGATCGCTCCTCGCGGCCTGCAACGCGTCTTCTACTCCGATGACGGCGCGACGGCGGTCGAAGTCGCGCTCAAAATGGCCGTTCAGTACTGGCAGCTCAAGGGCGAAACCGGCCGCACGCGTTTCGTCTCACTCGTCGAGGCGTATCATGGCGACACCGTCGGCTCGATGGGCGTCGGCTACTCAGAGACGTTTCACCGTTTCCATCGCTCGCTTGTCGTTCCGGCCCTGCGGCTCTGCCCGCCGCACGTCTTTCGCTTCTTCAAGCGCATCAGTGAAGAGAAAGCGCTCAGGAGCGCGATTCGGGAAGCCGAAGAAAAACTTACTCAGGAAAAGAACTCGCTTGCGGCGTTGATCGTCGAGCCGTTGATGCAGGGCGCTGCGGGGATGTGGGCGCAACCTGCGGCTTACGTCAAAGCGCTCGGCGAGATCTGCCGCAAAAACCGGATTCTTTTTATCGCCGACGAGGTCGCGACGGGCTTCGGCCGCACGGGGAAGATGTTCGCGTGCGAGCACGCTGGCATGAGCCCGGATATTCTCTGCGTCGCCAAGGGCATCACCGGAGGTTATCTGCCGTTGGCTGCGACATTGACGACGGAAGAAATCTTCTCGGCTTTTTTAGGAGAATACAGAGAATTCAAAACTTTTTTCCACGGACACACGTACACGGGGAATCCTCTCGGCTGCGCCGTTGCGTTGACGAGTCTGGAGCTTTTCAAGAAAGAAAAGATTCTCGACAGGATGCAGCCGAAGATCGACTACATCAAGCACCGGCTGGCAGAAGACTTTCTTCTGCTCCGTCACGTGGCAGACGTGCGCCAGTGGGGGTTCATGATTGGCATCGAGCTCGTCGAGGACAAAGAGAGTCGAAAGTGTTATCCAACAGAGAAAAGAGTGGGGCACAAGGCGATCTTAGAGGCGCGCAAGCGCGGCGTGATGATCCGGCCTTTGGGCGACGTGATCATCCTGATGCCTCCGCTGACGATGGAAGATAGTGAACTGAAGACGCTTCTCGACGTCACGCGTGAGTCGATAATAGCCGTTACGGAGAACTGATGGGCAGCGGGATCTTTATAACCGGAACGGATACGGGCGTCGGAAAAACATTAGTCGCTTGCGGCATGGCGGCGCTGTTGCGAGAGTCCGGTTATCGCGTCGGCGTCATGAAGCCTGCGGAAACGGGCTGCCAGGAAAGAGACGGCGAGCTTGTTCCGGAGGACGCCGTGCGTTTGAAGGAAGCTTCCGGTTGCGAAGAGCCGCTGGAAAAAATTTGTCCATATCGGCTCAAAGATCCTCTGGCGCCCAGCGTCGCCGCCGAGCGCAGCGGCGTCACGATCGACATCGGCCTCGTCCAAAAACTTTACGGCGAGATCAGCTCGAAGCACGACATTACGATCGTCGAAGGCGCCGGCGGCCTTCTCGTCCCGATCCTGTCTCATTACACTTACGCCGACCTCGCCAAACTTTTGAAGCTCCCCGTTGTCGTGGTAGCGGCTAACCGCCTCGGCGCGATCAATCATTTGCTCTTAACCTTGGAACACGCCACCTGCCGTGGCCTCAGCGTGCTCGGCTACGTTCTAAATCATCTGGAAAGCCGACCATCGCTTGCGGCGGAGACCAACGCCGAAGCGCTGCGATTTCTAACCGCAGTTACTTGCCTGGGAGAGATTCCTTACATCGAGGGCATCGAAACTCAACGATCTTCTTTGTCCGATTTATTC
>JBGQBP010000101.1:0-11982 GCA_041494945.1 Binatia bacterium
CGGAGACGGTCGAGGTGCGGCTGTTCGATGCCGGCCTTCCCGTTGCCCCAATAGTTCGGATCGCGGACGAGCTGGACTTCCTGCCCGGTCTTCCAGCCGTTGAATTTATAAGGGCCGCTACCGACGGCGCTTCGGCTGTAGTTTTTGTTGAAGTTCTCGGCGAAGCGCTTCACGTTGGCGGGAAGCTTCGCCGGATCGTGCAGCAGATCGCGCACGCCGACGCCCTTCAGCAGGTTCTCCGGGTCGTAAACGTGGCGCGGGAGGATGGTTATTTCCCCTAGAACGCTCTCGTTTAAAAAATATTGCTCCTTGGTCCTGAAGCGGATCGTGTAGGGGTCGAGCAATTCGGCGTCCACGACCGAATCGTAATAGACGCGGAGAAACGGCGCGTCCACCAGCGGGCACTTGATCGCTTTCATGCTGAAAAGGACGTCTTCTCCCGTGACCGGCCGTCCGTCCTGAAAGCGCGCGTCCCGGCGGAGCTTGAAAGTATAAGCGAGCTTGTCCGGCGAAATTTCGGGCCGGGACTCCGCGATCATGGGCTTGAGCTCCAGGCTGCGCGGATCGAGTATCAAAAGATTTTCAAAAATATATCCGAGAATCTCGCTCGAGGACACGTCGTTGCTGGTGAGTGGGTTGAGCTGTTCCGGATCACTCAGGCTATGGTTCAGCAGCCAATCGCCGGTCTCCGGTTTTTCAGCCGGCTGGCTGTAGCCGTCGCCGCCGAGCGTGAGTAAAATGGAAAAGACAATCGCCGCGAGAATCGTCGTGAAGCGCCGCACGATCAGCCTCCCGGAGAATCCAGCGGCACCTCGCGCGCGTTTTCCGGCTTCTGCTGGACGAACAGAGCGGAGGCGAGATCCACGTTCAGCTCCGGCTCCTTGTAGGTGATCTCCAGCCGGCGTTGTTGCGTCGGCGCCTCGAGAACGATTTTAAGCGGGAATGGTCCGGCGGGTGTGTCGGTGAAGTCGCTAAAGCGCGCGCTCATCTCGACTTTGCCTTCGGGATTCAAGCGCTGCCATCGGATCGGCAACAATTGAGAGGGATGAAACGTGATCGCTTCTTTCCAGCCGGCGCGGAGATCGCGCACGATCGAAGGTCCGTCATTTTTCCACTCGGCTTCTCCGGCTACCGGCGGCAGCCCCATGAGCACGGCGGTCAATTCGCCGACGCCCAGAGGGATCTGCGTATAGCGGTAAAGGTTCTCGATCGAACTTTTCCCGCGATAGAAAATTCCTTCCCGCGTGTGAAATCCGACCATCTCGTCGGCGGAGGCCGTTAGGATCAGGAGCGCTCCCAACGGAGATAGGGTTTCGAGGCGCAGCCGGTTGGGACGCTGAACCAACACCACTTCTTGAAAACCTTGCCTGCCTTCGGCCCCGGAATAATAAATGCCGGCCAGGGTGCGCAGAGATTTAAGCTCGGAGGCTCTCTGGATGAGACTTTGAGCGAGCTGTTGCGCTGGGCGCCGCTCTTCGGGGAAAACTTCCGGCGGGGCTTGACGGGTGAGAAGAGCGCAGCCCGGGAGCGCCGCCAGCATTGCGGTGAGGATCAGATATCTGAAGACAGCCGGCAAGTAATCGCTCGCGTTCCGGTGCGCCCTCGAGGTCAAATTTTCCGCTCCAGGAGATTGAGCTTTTCCCGTACCCGCTGGAGCTGCTCTTCTTCTTTCGATCGCTTGAGCACATCGCGATAACGCGCCAGAGATTTTTCCGCCTGGCCGGCTTTTTGGTACGCGTCGCCCAGATGCTCGATGACCACGGGATCGTCGTTGATCAGCTCCGCCGCCCGCTCCAACTGCTCCACCGCCAGCCGGTAGTCCCCTTTCTGGTAATACAACCAGCCCAGGCTATCGACGTAGGCGCCCTCGTTGGGCTCGACCTTGAGCGCCCTTTGGATCAGACTCTCGGCTTCGTCGAGGCGCGTGCCCCTCTCGACCCACGTGTAGCCCAAATAATTCAGCGCCGCGGCGTTCTGTGGGTTGATCTCGATGGCGATCTGCATCTGCTCGACCATTTTCTCTTTGTTCTTGCTCTCGTCGTAGACCGTGCCGAGCTGGAAATAGGCCTGATCGCTCTTGGGGTCGAGCTTGACGACCTGTTCCAGCGTCTCGATCGCCTTGGGATAATCTTTGGCTTTACGGTAGAGAGACGCCAACAAGTTTAAAAGGTCCTTCTGGTCCTGCTTTTTTGCCAGCGCCTGCTGGACCGATTCAATCGCCTTGGGGAGATCGCTGCGCTGATCGTAGAGATAAGCAAGCTGTATCCGCGCGTCGGCGAAGTACTCGCTCTTTTCCGGAATCCGCTGGAATTCTTCCAGCGCCCGGTCGAAGGCTTTCATCTCCGAATATGTGGAGCCGAGATAATACCGCACGCGGTCGTTCTCGGGATCGGAGGCCAGCACCAGATTAAATTCAGTGACCGCGCGGTCGAAATCGCCCCGCTCGAAAGAGATGAGGCCGATTTTCGTCCGCGCCTCGCGCGGATCGGCCTCGATTCCCTCGAGGGCCTGAAACTGCGCCAGCGCATCGTCGAGCTTGCTCTGTCCGACATAGAGGTCGCCCAGCCTCTTGGTCACCCAAACGTTTTTGGGATCGACTTGAAGGACTTTTTGATAGGTCTGGGTCGCCTCCTCGGTCTTGCCTTGCAGCTCGTAAACCAGCGCGAGGTCCATCAGCACGGCCCCGGATTTGGGATTGAGCTCCAGCGCCTTGCGGTAACTTTCTTCCGCCGCCAGATAGAGCTGGGTTTTAGCTTTGACTCTCCCCAAATAATAATAAGCCAGCGCGGAATTGGGATTGGCTGCGAGCAATTTGTCGAGGTTCTGCGTCGCCTTATCGTAGTCGCCGAGCTTCAATTGGAGCGCTGCCAGATAAAGCAGCGCCTCCTCGTTCTGCGGATCGCGGCGCAGCACTTCATCGTATTCGTTGAGCCCTCTGCCGTCTTCGCCCAGCGACGAGTAGAGTCCTGCCAACAGGAGATGCCCGTCCACCCACTCGGGCGCGAGGCGCGAGGCTTCTTCCGCCTCTCTTAAGGCCTTTTTCATGTCCCCTTTGCGCAGGTAGAGGGTGGCCAGGCGGAAGCGCAGAAACGCGGCGTTGGGATCGGCTGAAGTCGCAGCCTCGTACTCCTCCAGGGCCTGATTGAATTCTCCCTCGCCCAACAGCATCTGCCCCTTGACGAAATGGGCCATGGCCTGGGCCTCGGCCGGAATTTCAACTTTCTGCTCCAGCCGAAAAGGGGCCTCAGGCTGCTGGACAAGCTCTTTGGGCGGCTCCTGGACTCGCGATGCCGTTTGAGAACAGGCGGAGAGACACGCTAGGAAAACGGCTCCGATGAAGGTGAGTCTCATTATCAAAATTAGTTAACATACTGCCCCATAGCAATCAATCTACGGTAGCCGACTCTCGCTTCTCCGCCGCAACGGTTTGTGTTAGTTTTTTGTTCAGTTCAAAGGCCGCCGGCGACCATTCATGGCGAAAGACCAAATCAAGAAAGAGATCCTTCGCCTCCGCGAGGAGATCGAAAAGCACAACCACCGCTACTACGTCCTCGACGATCCGCTCGTCAGCGACGCCGAGTACGACCAGGTCTTCCGCAAATTAGCGGAGCTGGAAAAGGAATACCCTGAATTCGCTTCTGCGGATTCGCCCACGCAGAGAGTGGGCGCCGCGCCTCTGGAAAAATTCGCCACCGTGCGCCATACGCTGCCGATGCTTTCGCTCAGCAACGCCAACGACCGGGAGGAGATGGAAGAATTCGACGAGCGGATCAAGCGCTTCCTCAAGACTACGGAGCCCATGGAATACCTGGTCGAGCCCAAGATCGACGGATTGGCGGTGGAGCTGGTTTACGACCGCGGGCGTTTGACCGTCGGCTCGACGCGCGGCGACGGCATCCACGGGGAGGGCATCACGCAAAATTTAAAGACGATCCGCGCCCTGCCGCTGACTCTCCACAAGTCCAAGCGCGGCGTGCCGGAACGGCTGGAAGTCCGCGGCGAAGTCTTTCTTTCGCGCGCGGCGTTTCAAAAGATCAACCGCGAGCGGGAGGAAGCGGGAGAGCCCTTCTTCGCCAACCCACGCAACGCCGCCGCCGGCTCGCTCAAGCAGCTCGACCCCGCCGTCACGGCGAAGCGCCCGCTCGATATTTTTTGTCACGGCGCGGGGGAAATCACCGGCGCTGCCTTCACGGCCGACGCCGAGTTCCTCGATTCCCTCAAAGAATGGGGCCTCAAGCCGGTGCCGGTCCTGGGCATTTGCCACGGCGTCCGGGAGATCTTCGCGCTGCATGAAAAAACCGAACGGGAGCGCGAGGAGCTTCCCTACGAGATCGACGGCATCGTCGTCAAGGTCAACAGCCTGGCGCTGCGACGGCGGCTCGGTGAAATCGCGCGCTCGCCGCGCTGGGCCGTCGCCTATAAATTCAAGCCGCGCCAGGCAACCACGCGCATTCTCGACATCCAGCCGCAGGTCGGGCGCACCGGCACGCTCACGCCCGTGGCGAGCCTCGAACCGGTCGCGATCGGCGGCGTCACCGTCAAAAGCGCTTCGCTTCACAACATGGACGAGATCGAGCGCAAGGATATTCGCATCGGCGATACGGTCGTGGTCGAGCGCGCCGGCGACGTGATCCCTTACGTGGTCGAAGTGGTGAAGGAGAAGAGAAGCGGCCACGTAAAGACGTTCAAAATGCCCGCGAGCTGTCCGGTCTGCGGCTCGTCGGTCTATCGGGAGGAAGGTGAAGCCGCTTACCGCTGCGTCGGCCTCTCCTGTCCGGCGAAGCTCAAAGAGAGCCTTAAATTTTTCGGCTCACGCGGGGCGATGGACATCGAGGGTCTCGGCGAGAAGTTGATCGATCAACTGGTCGAGCGCGGTATGGTGAAAGACATCGCCGACCTGTACGGCCTGACTACGGAGGACCTTGCCGGTCTGGAGCGCATGGCGGAAAAATCAGCGCAGAACCTGCGCAACGCGCTGGAGCGGAGCAAAGACTCGACGCTGCCGCGATTTTTAACGGCGCTGGGAATTCGCCACGTCGGCGAAGCGACGGCCAGGCTTCTCGCCGAGCATTTCCGCGATCTCCAATCGATCATGGAAGCGTCCGAAGACGAGCTTATGGAAGTGAGAGAGATCGGTCCGGAGGTGGCCAAAAGCATCGCGCGGTTCTTCGCCCAGGAACAAAATCGCAAGGTGATCGAGAAGCTGCTCGCGGCGGGAATCCATTTCAAGCGGGAGCCGAAGAAAACCGGGAAGCTCGCGGGATCGACCTTCGTCCTGACCGGCAGTCTCGAGAGCATGTCGCGAAGCGAGGCGCAGAAAAAAATCGAGACGCTGGGCGGACGCGTGGCGTCGGTCGTGAGCCGCAATACCGACTACGTCGTCGCCGGCGCCGACCCGGGATCGAAACTCACCAGGGCGAAGAAGCTGGAAGTGAAGGTCCTTGACGAGAAGGAGTTTCTCGAATTGATCGGCGCGTGAGTGGGAGGAATTGACTTCGTGTGCTTCGTGTCCTTCGTGGTCAATAAATTTTACACCACGAAGATCACGAAGTTTCTGTAACCGGCTACCCGCGATTCTGACGCGGCGGTCTCCCGCCGCCGCCGGGAGCACGGGTCTCCTGCGGCCGCGCTTCGCTCACCACGATTTTCCGGCCCTCGAACTCGGTGTCGTTGAGCGCGGCCGTGGCGCCCTCCGCCTCTTGGTCCGAACCCATCTCGACAAAGCCGAAGCCCTTGGATCGGCCGCTGAACTTGTCGGTGATGATTCTGGCGCTCACCACGTTGCCGTGCTGGGCGAAGAGATCTTGCAGCTTCGCCTCGACGACCGAATAGGAAAGGTTGCCTACATATAACTTCGCGCCCATCTTTTAGCCTCCTTCAAAAGAACCCGGACAAAACGGCGCAAGTTTAGCCGCGATTGATAACCTTGTCAAATGGTAAAACGGGCGCCAGGCAATAAGCGCGAGGCAATAGCTTGCGCCTCTCATCCGGCTGCGTTAAGAACGTAATCGCCGATGGTTGCAGTCGAAGAAAACACGCGCGGCCACTTGCTGATCGAAGGCAGAGTCCAGGGAGTATTTTTTCGCGCGTCCGCGCAAGCCGAGGCGAGCCGGCTGGGATTGACGGGATGGGTGCGGAACCGCCCCGACGGCGCCGTCGAGATCGTCGCCGAGGGGGAAAGAAAAAAACTCGACGATTTGATCGCCTGGTGCCGCCACGGCCCGCGCGGCGCCGAGGTCGAGAACGTTCGGATCGAGCGGGAGGAATTCAGCGGCGAGTTTTCCGTTTTCCGGATCACGAGGTAGGACGTTCCTTGGCGGCGCTGAGAGCCAGCCGATAGATGTCTCTTTTGGGGTAAGAAAACTTTTCTCCCAAAATTTCCGCGATCTCTTTCACCCGCAAGCCCTGTCGCAGCAGATCGTCGATTTCGGTTTTGATCGCATCTTCGAGTGGGCCCTTCTCTCCTTCGGAACCGCCCACTACCAGAGTGATTTCGCCGCGCGGCTCCTTGCGGTCGATCGCAGCCATCGCCTCCGAGATCCGGCCGCGCAAGAACTCTTCGTAAAGTTTCGTCACCTCTCTGCCCAACACCAGCTCGCGGTCGCCGAAAAGCTCCAGCATGTCCGCAAGCGTCGCTCTCAGGCGATGCGGCGCTTCGTAGAAGACGAGCGTCCTCTCCTCCAGCCGAAGGCTCTGCAATCGTTCTCTCCGTTCGCGTTTTTTGCCGGGGAGAAATCCCTCAAAGACGAAACGGTCCGTAGGCAGACCGCTGACGCTTAAGACTGCAAGCAGGGCCGAGGGACCCGGCACCGGAATTACCGAAACACCGGCTAGAACAGCCTCGCGCACGAGCCGAAAGCCCGGATCGGAAAGCGTGGGCGTGCCGGCATCGGAGACCAGCGCGACGCTTTTTCCGTTCAGGAGCTCTTTAACCAGGAGAGGAGCCTTCTCGGTTTCGACTTCGTCATAGTAACTGTCGAGCCGGGTGGTGATGCCATAATGCGCCAGAAGTTTTCGGGTGTGCCGCGTGTCCTCTGCGGCGATGAGATTGACTTCTTTTAGAACCCTGATCGCCCTCTGCGTGATGTCTTCCAGATTGCCGATCGGCGTCGCGACAATATAGAGGGTGCCTGCCATGATTCCACCTCCCTCCCCCTCTCGCCTGCCGGACTGGGAGCGCCTCGAAGGGCTGATGCACCGGACGAGTAGCTTCAGGCGTGACCGAGTGCTACCGTTAGCAATTAGGCGAGCGTAAGACGACTCTATTGCATTAGACCGAAGAGGCGCTTCCAGGCCGGCTGCTTCTTATTTGCCCCAGTCCCGCGCGTAGCGGAAATCGCGGTCGATCGTGCGCTGCGAGACTTTGGCGATGACCGGCAGACGCCGCTTGAAATGCGAGTTCATGATGCGCTGCGTAACCTCGTCCACGAAGCGCTCCGGAAATCCGGCGGCGATAAGCTCCGGCTTCGAGTAGCGCTCGTCCACCATGAGATAGAGAAGACGGTCCACGTCCAGGTAACTAAAGCCAAGCTCCGCCTCGTCGGTCTGTCCCTCCCAGAGATCCGCCGAAGGCTTCTTCTTCACGATTATATCCGGCACGCCGACCGCTTCCGCCAGCGCCCAAACCTGCGTCTTGTACAGATCGCCCAGCGGGTTCACCGCCGAGGCCGTGTCGCCGTAAAGCGTCCCATAGCCGAGAAGCAGCTCGGTCTTGTTGCTCGTGCCGAGAACCAGCGCCTCCCAGCGCGCGGAGTGGTCGTAGAGAATCGTCATCCGCTCGCGCGCCATCTTGTTTCCCCGGCGCTTGGGGTCGGCGTCGGGAAAGCGCGCGAAATAGGAGTCGATCTCCGGCGAGATATCGACGGTGAGCGAATGGATCGAGTTTTGCCGCACGAGCAGCTCCGCGTGCTCAAGGCTCTCCCGGCTCGAGCTTTTATAAGGCATCATGATTCCCAGAACATTATCCGGCCCTAGTGCCTCCGCTGCAAGCATCGCGCTGAGACTCGAATCCACGCCGCCGGAAAGCCCGACCACGACGCGGCGCATCCCGACCTTCTCTACTTCGTTGCGAATAAACGAGACGAGAATGCGGCGCAGCAGTTCTGTGTTCACCGGGATTTGCATCGTTATCTTTTTCTTTTGCCTTATTCAGCCGAAGGCTGATCCGCCTATTTTTTTGGCGGAGCCTTTTTACTTTTTATTTTCTCTTTAACTTTTCTTACGTCCGACGGCCGCTCGCGGATACGCAAGAGCTCATTGATCGTGAGGTCGATATCTTCGTCGCGGAGGAGCGGCGCCGCGGATCGCTTGCGCCGGACCGACTCCAGCGCGATCTCGGCGATCGTGAAATCTTCCTCGTAATAGTTCGCCTTGGCGATTCTCCGCCCGAACGGGTCCACGACTTCCGATCCGCCCCAGAAGCCGACGCCGTCCTCGAAGCCGACGCGGTTGCCATAGACCATGAACAGGCCGAAGGTCTCGGCGTACGCGCGATTGATCGTCTCCCAATAGCGCGCGTTGTCGTCCTGCGGTTGTCCCGCCGTAATGCCGCGCAGCGGGCTCGTCGAAGGGCAGAGAACCGCGAGCGCGCCGTCCAGCGCGGCCAGGTAAATCGTGGAGGGATGCCAAAGATCTTCGCAGATGAGGATCGCCATGCGGCCGAAGCGGGAATCGAAGGCGCGCACGCGGTCGCCACGGGCGAAATAGCGCTGCTCGTCGAACATCCCGTAGGTCGGGAGATAAACTTTGCGGTGGACGTGGCGCACTTCGCCGCGCTCGAAGTAAACGGCTGCGTTGTAAAAGCGATAGTCGGGGCCTTCTTCCACCAGCCCGGCGACGAAAGAAACGTCGCGGCTGAGTTTTTTAAGGCGCGCGATCTCCGGCGCCGAGAGCTTGAGCGCCACGTTGGGCACCATGTCGCGGAGAAAGTAGCCCGTGAGACTCAGCTCCGGAAAGAGTACGAGGTCCGCGCCCTCTTTCTTACCGAGGCGGATTTTCTCCTCGTACAGCGCAAGATTGGCGCCGAGATCTCCCAGTCTCGGATTGATTTGTGCAAGAGCGACTCTGAACGCCATGGCTGCCTCTCGGTGAAGCTAACACACGGGGTAGAGCCTTGCAATTTGCGGTTTTTGACGGATAGTAAATCAAAACAGGAGGCGGCGATGGAAGAAAAAGTATTGATCTTCGGGCAAGATCTCTGACCGTACACACGCAACGCCCGTGAGGCCTACTCGAAGCGAAACATACCTTTCGATTACATCAACGTCTTAAAAGAACCGGAAGGGCTGAAACGGATGCTCGCCTTCTCGGAGAACCAGCGCGACATTCCCGTCATCGTCGAGGCAGGCAAAATCACCATCGGCTTCGGCGGCACCTGATCGGTCTAGGGCCGGCGGCGCCGGCCTAGTTCCGTAAGGCGTAAGTCGTGAGGCGTAAGGAGATTCCCCTCACCCCTAACTCCTTACGTTTTACGCCTTACGAAGTGTGAGATGCGCGATCTGCGGCGGGCAGTTGATGCGGATTGGAAGGCCGGTGATGCCGACGCCGCGCCCGACGAACAGCACGGAACCCTTCGCCCCGCCGGTGGCACGACGGGAAAGATGGTACCGCCCTTCTACATACGGTGTAAGAAACCGCGCGACGGAAAGATTCGCCGATTCAGGACCGAGCTTCACCTGTCCTCCGTGATAGTGGCCCGAGAGAACGACTTCGACTCCATTTTGGGCCGCGACAGGAAAAATTTCCGGCCGGTGAGAAAGCAACAGCCGGACCTCGCCGGTATCTTTTTTTGCCGCGTCGAGGGCGCGCGGAAGGTCCGGCTCGCCCGCGCGCAGGTCGTCGATTCCAAGGACGTTCAACGTCGTGTCGTGGATGCGGTGGGAAACCGCGTCGTTGCGCAGCATTCGTATCCCTTTCTCGGCGAACATCCGAGAGAGATCTTCCTCGATCCCCGCGTAAGCGTCGTGATTTCCCAGGCAGGCGTAAATGCCGTAGCGCGCCTTTAGCGCGGCAAGCGTTTCGACGCAAGGCGCGGCTTCGGCCGGGCGGCTCGCGACAAAGTCGCCGGTCAGCGCGATCAGGTCCGGCTTGAG
Source organism: Binatia bacterium (assembly GCA_041494945.1). GTDB lineage: Bacteria > Desulfobacterota > Binatia > UBA9968 > UBA9968 > JAJPJQ01. Next base: position 10,092 of record JBGQBP010000101.1, read on the forward strand.
CCGATTCACCGCGTCCACGTAAGCGGCCAGCTCTTCCGGCGGCATGAACGGGCCGAGGTGAATATCGGTCAGTTGCACGACGGTAAACTCGGATAGCGCTCCGGAGAGGCCGGCGATCGGAAGCTCGAAGTGCTCGATCTCGAAGCGGCGCCGGCCGACGAGCGTCCCATACCCCGAAAGAACGAACGGCGCCGCGGCGACGGCGCTCGCGCCCATTTTTAAAAACCGACGGCGCGCTAAATCGAGACCCTGGGGCCGCCGTGACAACATGCGGACGAAACGCCCGATGACCTTATAGGTCAAGAGCACCACCGCGCATCCAATCGAGCCGACCGCCCAGACGGCAAGCAGCAGCAACTCCTGCCGGATCGGCCAAGAATAGGGCTCGCTTGGAAGCAAGCCGAAATACCCGATCCAGCCGAACGGCACGAACATGAGGCCGAAGAAAAAAAGCCCCGCGATGCGATAGAGCCTAGCCCGGCGCACGGGCCGGATTTTTTCTTTCACGAAGACTTCAAAACGGTGGAAAAGATAAAGCTGGACCGGCAGATAAAAAACCACGGCGAGATAAAAGATGAGGCGAGGACTCGTAAAATTCACGACAGAAAAGTAATATAACGGGAAAAATCGGGTAGAACAAGGCACCCCGACAAAAACATGACCCAGCCTTTGAAAAAACTGGTATCGGAAAAGATCCGGGCCGCGCTCGGCGACCAGGCGCGGCTCGTCTCACTCGCCGCTCTGGCCGGCGACGCGTCAAGCCGCCGCTACTACCGCGGCAAAATCGAGAGCCCGGCAGCGCCGCAGTCGGCGATCGTTATGCAATTGGCCGGCAGCTCTCTGCCGCTCTCCTCCGAAGAGTTATCGATATTTCGCGAGCCGCCCAAGGAACTGCCGTTTCTTAACGTGCACCGTTTTCTCGACCGGTTGGGCGTCAGGGTCCCGGCGATTTACGGCGCATGGCCCGAGGAGGGCCTCATCCTGCTGGAAGATTTGGGCGATCGCTCTCTGTGGGATTGTGTTCAAGGGCTGCCGGCCGCGAAGGTCTTGAAATGGTACGAAAAGGCGATTGATCAGCTCCTTCTTATCCAGATCGAAGGCACGCGAAAACAAGACGCCTCGTGCATCGCCTTTCAGCAGCGCTTTGACTTGCGCCTTTACCTGTGGGAGTTCGACCACTTCATCGAATACGGGCTGGAAAAAAGGCCGGGCGGAGCGATCGGCGAGGGCGATAAAGCGCGGCTGAGAGAGAGCTTCGAGCAAATCGCGCGGCATCTAACCGGTCTTCCTCCCTGCCTCAGCCACCGCGACTATCATAGTTGGAATTTGATGGTGCACGACGCACGGGTCGCCGTGATCGATTTTCAAGACGCTCTTCTAGCGCCGCCGCAGTACGATCTCGCCTCTCTTTTAAACGACCGCGAGACCGACAGCGTTATCCAGCCGGCTCTGGAAAGTCATCTGCTCGATTATTACCTGCGCCGGCGCGAGGAGATGGGCGCGAAGCGAATCGGCCGGGACGAATTTGTCGAAGGTTACGTTCTTTCGGCGCTGCAGCGCGACTTCAAAGTGGTCGGGCGATTTTATTATCTCGATCTCGTCAAAGGAAAACCCGAGTATAAAAAATATATTCCGCCGACCCTGAGACGCTTGAGACGCAACCTCGACCGCGCTCCGCGCTTCAAGAACCTGATTCCGATTCTCGCCGCTGAGTTCGAGGAGTTTTAATGAAAGCAATGGTCTTTGCCGCCGGGTACGGCACGCGGCTGGGTTCGCTGACCGACGAACTTCCCAAGGCCCTCGTCCCGATCGCGGGCCGGCCGATGATCGAATATCCGCTGCTGCTGCTCCGGCATTACGGCATCACGGAGATCGTCATCAACGTGCACCA
>JBGQBP010000102.1:0-11979 GCA_041494945.1 Binatia bacterium
CCAGGGCCGGGAGAAAGTCGCGGTCGTGGAATTAGGCACAAGCACGCCCGGAGAGATCGCGCGTCTCTGCCGCATCGCCGGTCCCGACATCGCTCTCATCACGTCGATCGCTCCGGCTCACCTGAGCGGTCTCAAAACCATCGCCGGTGTGGCGCGCGAAAAAGGGCAACTGTTCCGCGGAATACGATCGGGCGGTATCGCCGTCGTGAACGCCGACGATCCATGGACGCGCCGCTTAGGGGCGAAGTTCAGGGGGAAAAAAATCGTCTACGGCAAAAACGGCGACGTGCGGGCGGAGGGCTGGAAATTGCTCGGCGCCCAAGGAACCGAGTTTACCCTGCGGACGGGCGACGAGCGGCGGAACGTCCGGCTCAAGTTTTGCGGCGAGCATCATCTCTCCAACGCGCTCGGCGCGGCGGCGATGGCGCATGGGCTCGGAGTCGATATCGAGGCGATCCGCGCGGGTTTGGAATCGGTCCGGCCTTTTTCCATGCGCATGGCGATCGAGCGATGGAGCGGCACGGGCGTGATCAACGACGCCTACAACGCCAACCCGGCCTCGATGGAAGCGGCGCTCAAGACGCTCGGTCAAATGGAAATCAAAGGAAATAGAATCGCCGTTCTCGGCGATATGCTCGAGCTCGGCCATGAAACGCGCAAGCGCCATCTCGCGCTCGGCCGCCAGGCCGCCAAGTACGGGGTAGACCGCCTTTATCTGTTGGGGCGGCAGGCCCGCGCAGTCAAAGCGGGCGCGCTCGGGGCCGGCATAGAAGAAGAACGGGTGGCGATCGGAAAAAATCACGGCCACATTGCGTCGCTCATTCGCAAGCACGCGAGGCGTGGCGACTGGATTCTCTTCAAAGGCTCGCGCGGCATGAAAATGGAAAACGTTCTCGCGGCGCTGAGAGACCGAGGAGTGTGACCTTGCTTTATTATTTTCTCTATCCGCTGCATACCACTTACTCCGCCTTCAACGTCTTTCGCTACATCACTTTTCGCGCCGCGATGGCCGCGCTCACGGCGCTGTTGATCTCGTTTCTCTTCGGCCCTTCTTTGATCCGCTCTCTGACCGCGATGCAGTTGCGCCAGCCGATTCGCGAAGACGGCCCGGCGGCGCACGCGGCGAAGGCGGGCACGCCGACCATGGGCGGGGTGCTCATCATCCTAGCGCTGTTCTTCGCCACCGTGATGCTGGCGGACATCGGCAACGTTTACATCACCGTCGCCGTGCTCGTGACCGCGGGCTTCGCCGTGATCGGCTTTATCGACGATTCTCTCAAGCTCCAGCAAAAGAGCAGCCGCGGCCTGTCGGCGCGGAGGAAGTTTTTGCTCCAGTTGCTCGTGGCGCTCATCGGCGCGATCATGCTCTATCGCCAGCCATTTTTCAGCGGCGTCCTCGCGGTTCCGTTCTTCAAGAACATCCACCCCGATCTCGGCGTCTGGTACATCCCGTTCGCCGTGCTGGTCGTCGTCGGCGCTTCCAACGCGGTCAACCTGACCGACGGCCTGGACGGCCTCGCCATCGGACCGGTGATGATCTCCGCGGGCACCTATGCCTTGATTGCCTACGTGACCGGCCACAAGGCGTTGTCCGAGTACCTCCAGATCCCGTACGTGCCCGGTGTCGGCGAGCTCAGCGTCTTTTGCGCCGCCGTCGTTGCTTCGAGTCTGGGCTTTCTCTGGTTCAACGCTTATCCGGCGCAGATGTTCATGGGCGACGTCGGCTCGCTGGCGCTCGGCGCGGCGCTGGGCATCGTGGCGGTCATGACCAAGAACGAAATCCTGCTGATCATCGTCGGCGGCGTGTTCGTGATCGAGGCGCTCTCGGTGATCTTTCAGGTGGCTTCTTACAAACTCAGGCGCAAGCGAGTTTTTTTGATGGCGCCGATCCATCACCACTACGAGCTCAAAGGCTGGCCCGAGCCGCAGATCATCGTGCGCTTCTGGATCATCTCGATCATCTGCTCGCTGGTCGCGCTGAGCACGCTGAAATTACGATGAAGAAGATTCCGGATGGAACTCAAGGGAAAAAAGGTGATGGTTTTGGGGCTGGCGCGAACGGGGAGTGCGGCGGCGCGGTTTTTACTCCGGCAAGGAGCCGATGTGCTGGTGAGTGATTGCAGAAAAGAATCCGAGCTTCAGCGCGAGACGGCGGCGCTCGCCGGCCTGCCGGTTCGTTATTTTCTCGGCGGCGAAGATCCCGCGTGGCTCGAAGGAGTCGATCTGTTGATCCCGAGCCCGGGCGTGCCTCAGGAAAATCCGCTGCTTCGAGAAGCCAGCCGGCGCGGCGTCGAGATCCTGAGCGAGATCGAGCTGGCCGCTCGTTTCCTCCGCGCGCCTTTGATCGCGATCACGGGGACGAACGGCAAGAGCACGACGACCGCGCTCGCCGGAGAGATGCTCAAGGCCGGCGGCTTTAATATTTTTGTCGGTGGAAATATCGGCGCGCCTCTGATCGGCTTTGCCGGCGGCGACTGGGACTGGGGCGTCGTCGAGGTGAGCAGCTTTCAGCTCGAATGGGTGGAAAAATTCCGTCCCAGGATCGCGGCGCTTTTGAATCTGACCGAAGATCACCTCGACCGCTACCCGGACTTCCAAGCTTATTGCGCGGCCAAGGAGCGGATCTTCGCAGCACAGGACGGCAACGACCTCGCCGTTCTCAACCGCGACGATCCTCTGGTCTGGAAAATCAGAGAGCGCATCCGCTCCCGCGTCGTTTCTTTCGGTTGGGCGCCGGTGGATGACGGTGTCTATGCCACGAGAGAAGAGATCGTCTGGCGGAGCGCCGGCAAAGAGGAGCGTTTCTCTCTCGCGCGGGCGAAGATCCAGGGAGTCCACAATGTCGAGAATCTCATGGCCGCGATCGCGGCGGCGAAGACGGCGGGCGTTTCCGCACAGGCAATCCAAAAAGTCATCGACGGATTTGCTGGACTCGAACATCGGCTGGAATTCGTGCGCCAGAAAAACGGCGTGCGCTATTTCAACGATTCCAAGGGAACGAACGTCGGCGCGGTGGTAAAGTCGCTCTCCGGCTTCTCGGCGCCGGTGCTACTACTCGCCGGCGGCGTCGATAAAGGCGGCGATTACGCTCCGTTGGAAGACGAGATCAAGCGCACGGTGAAAAAGCTCATTCTCTTCGGCGCGGCCAAGGAGAAGATCCGCGCGTCCCTTGGACATTTGACGGCTACGGTCGTCGTGGAAAATCTCGAGGCCGCTGTCCGCGACGCCTATAAAAGCAGCCGGCCCGGCGACGTCGTGCTGCTCTCGCCGGCCTGCTCGAGCTTCGACATGTTTCGCGACTACACGGAAAGGGGAAAGCGATTCAAGGCACTGGTTCAAGAATTGTAAGAGACGGCGTCGCCGTCGACGGCTGGATCTTTTTCACCGTGGCCGCGCTTTTGGCCATCGGCATCACGATGGTGCTCAGCACCAGCTATCTCTACGCCCAGGAACGTTTCGGCGACGGGACGTATTTCTTTCGCAAGCAGTTCATCGCAGCAGGCATCGGGCTCGGGGCGCTCTTTATCACCGCATTGATTCCGCCTGCGACCTACCGGCGGTTCGCCTATCCGCTCCTCGGGATCGTTTTGTTGTTGTTGATGATGCTTCTGACGCCGGGAATCGGCGTCGTGCGCGGCGGCGCGCGGCGCTGGCTCGGCGTCGGCGGCTTTGTCTTTCAGCCCGCGGAGCTGGCGAAGCTCTCGCTCGTGCTTTATCTGGCGCACTCGCTGGCGAAAAAATCCGACAAGATCACGACCTTTTCGGTCGGCGTGCTGCCTCATTTAGTCGTCGGCGGAATTTTCCTCGGGCTGATCGTGATGGAGCCCGACCTCGGCACGGCGGTGACGCTCGGCCTGCTGCTCTTTCTCATGCTATTCGTCGCGGGCGCCAGGCCGTCGCACCTCGCGCTGATCGGACTCGCCGCCCTGCCGGTCGTCGCCTTCGCGGTCATGGGCAAAGAGTACCGCATGCGCCGGCTGATGACGTTTTTGGATCCATGGGCGGACGCCTCGAAGAGCGGCTTTCAGATCATTCAATCCTACATCGCGTTCGGCTCCGGCCAGCTCTGGGGCCGCGGTCTCGGCGAGAGCCGCCAGAAACTTTTTTATCTGCCGGAGGCGCATACCGATTTCATTTTTTCCGTCATCGGCGAGGAGATGGGACTTTTGGGCGCGCTCGCCGTGCTCGCGCTCTTCGCCGTCATCATCATGCGCGGGCTGCGTCTTGCGGGAAGGATCGAGGATCCGTTCAGCCAGCACCTGGCCTTCGGGCTCACGACTTTGCTCGCGCTTCAAGCCCTGATTCACATGGGAGTCGTCATGGGACTGATGCCGACCAAGGGCCTGGTGCTTCCGTTCATCAGTTACGGAGGGTCGGCGATGGTGATCAACCTGATCGAGGCGGGAATGCTGTTGAGTCTATCGCGCGGGAGGCAGTGAGAATGAGAGTGATCATGGCCGGCGGGGGAACCGGAGGTCACCTCTTCCCCGGTCTGGCCGTGGCCGAGGAATTTCGCCGGCGGGACGCCATGACGGAAATTTTATTTGTCGGCACGAAAATCGGAATCGAAGCGCGGGCGGTTCCCGCCGCGGGCTATCCGCTCGAGACTCTGCCGGTCAGAGGACTCAAGGGCAGAGGACTGCGCGGCCTGATTCAGGCGGCCTACGGAATCCCCGCCGGTTTTTTTCGCTCGCGCAGAATCATCCATCGGTTCCGGCCCGATTGCGCGATCGGCCTGGGGGGCTATGCGTCCGGCCCTTTTTTGCTTGCGGCAAAGACGCAGGGAATTCGCTCCGCCGTCATGGAGCAGAACCTGCGTCCCGGACTCACCAATAAAATCTTGGGAAAAATGGTGGATCGCGTTTTTACCGCCTTCGATGCCACCGCCGGCTATTTTCCCGGAGTCCGCGTCGTCGAGACGGGAAATCCGGTGCGCTGGCGTCATCTCCCTCAAGTGAAAAAGGACGCCAAGTTCACGGTGCTCATTTTCGGCGGCAGCCAGGGCGCGCGGCACATCAATCAGTGCGTCGTCGAGATGCTGATGAGCCTTCAGGATTTGGATGCGGAGATTCGCATCGTTCATCAGACCGGCGCGGCGGACCTGAAATGGGTCAAGGCCGCGTACGCCGCTTTGCCGTTCGAGGCCGAGGTGATTCCGTTCATCGATAAAATGGACGAAGCCTACGCGCGCGCCGATCTCGTCATCTGTCGGGCGGGCGCGGCGACGATTGCCGAGCTTACGGTCTTCGGGAAGCCGGCGATTCTGATTCCGTATCCGTACGCGGCCTATGATCACCAACGCCTGCACGCCGAGGCGCTCAGCGACCGCGGCGCGGCCGAAATGATCCTCGACCGGCAGCTCGAAGGAGGAAAGCTGGCCGCGCGGGTTCGCGGTCTGTATCAGGACCGCACGCGCCTCGCGGCGATGGCGCGCGCGGCCGAGCGCCTCGGCCGTCCTGACGCGGCTAGGCGCATCGTGGATGAGTGTTATGTCTTGGTCCGTGAGGGGTAAGGCGTGAGGCGACGCCTAACGGAATTATGCTTGAAAAAAAACACCGGATCCACTTCGTCGGGATCGGCGGCATCGGCATGAGCGGCATCGCCGAAGTCTTGCTCAACCTGGGCTATTCGGTCACCGGCTCGGACCTGCGCAAGAGCGAAGCAACGGAGCGACTGCGCTCGCTCGGAGCGGACATTTTTCTCGGCCACCGCGACGGCAATCTCAAGGGCGATCCGTCGGTCGTAGTGATCTCGACGGCGGTCAAATTCTCCAATCCGGAAGTGCTCGAAGCGCGCCGGCGCAGCATTCCGGTGATTCCGCGCGCCGAGATGCTGGCCGAGCTGATGCGGATGAAATACGGCATCGCCGTCGCAGGCAGCCACGGCAAGACCACCACGACTTCGATGATCGCGGCCGTGCTCAGCGCCGCCGGCCTCGACCCCACGATGGTCATCGGCGGCCGAGTCCGAGCGCTCGGCAGCAACGCCAAATTGGGGCAGGGGGATTTCCTGGTCGCGGAGGCGGACGAGAGCGACGGGACTTTTTTGCTCCTCTCGCCGACGATCGCGGTCGTTACCAACATCGACCGCGAGCACATGGATTTCTATCAAAGCATGGAGCGTCTCGAGGAAAGCTTTCTCCAATTCATCAATAAGATTCCGTTCTACGGTCTCGCCGTCCTCTGTCTCGACCATCCCGCGGTGCGCGCGCTCTTGCCCAAGGTGCGGAAGCGATTCGTCACTTATGGGTTTTCTCCCGAGGCGGAATACACCGCGCAGGATCTCAAGATCCGGCCGATGGAGGCGGAATTCTCGGTCGGGCGCCGCGCGAAAATTCTCGGCCGGCTCCGGCTCCGTTTGCCGGGACGCCACAGCGCGCTCAACGCGCTCGCGGCGGTCGCCGCCGCCGAAGAGCTGGAGATTCCGTTCGCCAAAATCGCCGAGGGGCTGGAATCGTTCGAGGGCATTCACCGCCGCTTCGAAATCAAAGGCGAAGCCAAGGGCATTCTCGTGATCGACGATTATGGCCATCATCCGGTGGAGGTCCAGGCGACGATCCAGGCGATTCGCGACGGTTGGAATCGGCCGCTCACGGTGATTTTTCAGCCGCATCGCTACAGCCGCACGCGGGATTTGTTCGACGATTTTCTCGCTTCGTTCGACAAGGCGGACCGCCTCGTCCTCACGCAGATCTATTCCGCGGGGGAAGAGGCGATCGCCGGTACCACCGGCAAGTCGCTCTACCAGGCGATCAAGCGGCGCGGCCACATCGACGCCGAATACGTCGCGGATAAAGACGAGATCGTCGAGCGCCTGCTGCCGAAGCTCCACGCAGGCGACATCGTGCTCACGCTCGGCGCGGGCGACATCTACAAGGTGGGAGAAGAATTGGTGAAGGCGCTGGGAAATGCAAAATGAAAATTGCAAAAGGCAAATTGCAAACTTCTTCGATTCAGGTGAGGTTCTTTCATTTTGCATTTTTCAATTTGCACTCTGCATTTTACCATAATATGGCCGAACTATCTCTCGCTGAAGAATTGAAGCTCATTCCCGGCTTGCGCCTCAAGCTCGACGAGCCGCTCGCGCGCTACACGACGATGAAGATCGGCGGGCCCGCCGATTATTTTCTCGACGTGGAGACCCATCAGGCGCTGATCGAGACGCTCAGGTTGCTCGACGCGCGCCGGATTCCTTTTTGTCTTCTGGGCAAGGGCAGCAACGTGCTGGTGAGCGATCTGGGCATTCGCGGCGCGGCGCTCCGGCTCGGCGGCGAGTTCAAGCGCATCTCGTGGCGCGAAGAAGGAGCGGGCGCGCTCGTGGATGTCGGCGCGGCCTACGCCGTCACGCAGCTCGTGCGCGAGGCCGCGCGGCGGGGATACGCCGGATTGGAATTTGCCGAAGGAATACCGGGAAGCGTCGGCGGCGCGCTGGTGATGAACGCGGGCGCCTACGGCTCGGAGATGGAAAAAATCGTCGCGGCCGTTGAAGGAGTGACCGTCAACGGCGAGGCGATCCGGTTTCGCCGCGACGAGATGGTTTTCACGTATCGCGACTCTCATCTTCCCTCCGGGACCGTCGTGACCGCGGTGCGCTTGCGGCTCGAAAAGAAAGACGCGGAAGATCTGGGCGCGAAAGTTCGCGAGCTGGTGACGAAGAGAAAACAGAGCCAGCCCACGGGCTATCCCAATTCGGGCTCGATGTTCCGCAACCCGCCGGGAGATTTCGCCGGCCGGCTGATCGAAGCCGCGGGTTTGAAAGGAAGGCGCATCGGCCGCGCGGAGATTTCCGCGCGCCACGCGAACTTCATGGTCAATCTCGGCGGCGCGCGCGCCGAAGACGTAAAGCATCTCATGGATCTCGCGCGGTCGGAAGTGAAACGAAAATTAGGTGTCGAGCTTTTTCCCGAGGTTAAATTCCTGGGCGAGTGGCCGGCAGGGCGGGAAAAAGTATGAAGTTTTTACCCTCGAGGAAGAGCAACAAAAAAGCCGAAGCCAAAGGCGGGCGCTTGCGCCTCGGGATCGAGATGGCTTTGGGGCTGGCGCTCGCTTCGATGCTGCTCACCGTGGACTGGGAGAGCGCGATCCAAATCGCGTCACAGATGCGCGACGGCGTTGTCGATAACGAGATTTTCTCCGTGCGGGAGATCAAAGTGAACGGCGGCGAAAAAGTCGGCGGCAGCGAGATCGTCGCGATGGCGGGCTTGAGCCACGGGATGAGCATCTGGAGAGTCGATCCGACGGAGATCGAAAGCAAAGTCAGGAGCCATCCGTGGGTCGGCCGCGTGCTGGTGCGCCGGGAATTTCCCCGCCGCGTGGTGATCGAGGTCGAAGAGCGGCAGGCCAAAGCCATCGCGGCCCTGGGCAAACTCTACTACGTCGACCGCGACGGGTTCATTTTCAAGGCGGTGGAAGACGGCGAGCGGACCGATTTTCCGCTGCTGACCGGGCTCAAGCAGGACGATCTCCGCACTCCGACTTCGTTCGCCACGCGGCAGCGGATTCAGGAGGCGCTCGGCTTGAACGATCTCATGGTTAAGGACGCTTTCGCGCTTTCTGAAATACATTTTCTGTCACAGGAAGGATTGATCGTCTATCCCGTGGGCCGCCGGGTCGCGCTCGCCATGGGCGCGGGAAATTGGGCAGACAAGCTCAAGCGGCTCGAGCGCGTCCTCGCGCTGTGGAAAGGCAACGAAGATCGCCTCGCGGTTTTGGATTTGAGCTTCCGCAATCAGGTGGTGGCCAGGTTTAAAAAAAGCTGAAAGCGGAAACATAAAAATTCGAGGAGTTAAAGCTGCGGTATGAGAAAGAGAAATAGCCTCATCGTCGGTTTGGACATCGGGACCTCTAAAGTGTGCGCCATCGTCGGCGAGATGACGGAGCGGGGCGTCGAGGTGATCGGCGTCGGCTCCCACTTGTCTCAAGGGCTGCGCAAGGGCGTGGTGATCAATATCGAGAGCACGGTCGAGTCGATCAAAAAAGCTGTCAAAGAAGCAGAGCTCATGGCCGGATGCGAGATCAATTCCGTTTTTACCGGGATCGCGGGCGGGCACATCAAAGGCTTCAACAGCCACGGCATCGTCGCGGTCAAAAACAAAGAGGTGAGCGAGCGCGACGTCGAGCGCGTGATCGACGCGGCCAAGGCGGTGGCGATCCCGATGGACCGCGAGGTGCTGCACATTTTGCCGCAGGACTACATCATCGACGAGCAGGACGGCATCAAAGAGCCGCTGGGAATGTCGGGCGTCAGGCTGGAGGCGAAAGTTCACATTGTGACCGGCGCCGTCACCTCGGCGCAGAACATCATCAAGTGCTGCAACCGCACCGGACTCAACGTCGCCGATATCGTGCTCGAGCCGCTCGCCTCCGCCGAAGCGGTCCTGTCCTCCGAGGAGAAAGAGCTGGGCGTGGCGCTCGTGGACATGGGCGGCGGCACGACCGACATCGCCCTTTTTCACGACGGCGCGGTCAAGCACACGGCGGTGCTCGCCATCGGCGGCAATCATCTGACGAGCGACATCGCGGCCGGACTGCGCACGCCGATCGGCGAGGCGGAGAAAATCAAGCAGAGATACGGTTACGCGCGCACCAACATGGTCACGCGCGACGAGAGAGTGGAGGTGCCGAGCGTCGGCGGACGAAACTCCCGGACGATCTCAAGACAAATCCTCTGCGAGATCATCGAGCCGCGTCTCGACGAGATTTTTCAGCTCATCCGCCGCGAGATCGCCAAGTCCGGTTACGACGGCTCGCTCGCGTCGGGCGTCGTGATGACCGGCGGATCGACGCTCCTCCCCGGGATGGTCGAGATGGCGGAAGACGTGATGGGCATGCCCGCGCGTCTCGGACTTCCGATGCACGTGGGCGGGCTCGTCGACGTCATCTCCAGTCCGATTTACGCGACCGGCGTCGGGCTGGTTCTCTACGGCATGAAGAGGCAGGAAAAAAACTTTTTCCGCCACCGCGAGGACAATATTTTCGGCAAAGTCAGGGGCCGCATGGTGGATTGGCTCAGCGAATTTTTTTAAACAGGAATAAATTTTTTATAACCAGAAGGAGGAAACTATGTTTGAGTTAGTAGAGCACGTTCAGTTGGGCGCGCGGATTAAAGTGATCGGCGTAGGAGGCGGCGGCGGCAACGCCGTCAACACGATGATCGCGGGCAAGCTCACCGGAGTGGATTTCATCGTCGCCAACACCGACGCTCAGGCGCTCGAGGTCAACCGCGCGACCGTAAAGATTCAGCTCGGGGAGCAGATCACCAAAGGGCTCGGCGCCGGCGCCAATCCCGAAATCGGGCGGCGCGCCGCGATGGAGGACGAGGCCAAGCTGCGCGAGTATCTGGCGGGCGCGGATATGATCTTCATCACCGCCGGCATGGGCGGCGGCACCGGCACCGGCGGAGCGCCGGTCATCGCCAAAATCGCGCACGAGATCGGCGCGCTCACCGTCGGCGTGGTCACCAAGCCTTTCATGTTCGAAGGCAAAAAGAGAATGCGCCAGGCCGACGAAGGCATTCACGAGCTGAAGGCGAGCGTCGATACGCTGATCGTGATTCCCAATCAGCGCCTGCTCAGCATCGCCGCGCGGACCACGACGATGCTCGAGGCTTTTCATAAAGCCGACGACATCCTCTTGCAGGCCGTGCGCGGCATCTCGGATCTCATCATGACTCCCGGACTGATTAATCTCGATTTCGCCGACGTGCGCACGGTGATGGCCGAGATGGGTCTCGCGCTCATGGGCGCGGCCACCGCGTCGGGAGAAAATCGCGCGATCGAGGCGGCGCAGAAGGCGATCTCCAGCCCGCTCTTGGAAGACATCTCGATTCACGGCGCGCGCGGGCTGCTCATCAACATCACCGGCGGCCCCGATCTCGGGCTGCACGAGGTGAACGAGGCGGCGACGATGATCCAGGAAGAGGCGCACGAGGACGCCAACATCATCTTCGGCGCGGTGATCGACGAGCGGATGAAAGACGAGATCCGCGTGACGGTGATTGCCACCGGCTTCGGCGAAAAAGAAGAACGCCGGCAGCCGATCAATAGCCTCGCTGCTGCCGCCGCGGTCGCTGCGGCAAACAACCGAGGCAAGAAGGTCGTCCATCTCGGAACGATCGTGGACGATCTTGAGGCGCCCACCTGGCAGCGCAGGAAAGCGAACAGCGAAGAGGCCGAGCCGGTGCCGCTGGAAAAGGCCGCCGTCCAGTTCAGCAAGGAAGACGACGACCGCTTCGATATTCCGACGTTTTTGAGAAGGCAGATGGATTAATTCAACTTTGAGATATCGGGTATTTTTCCGGGCGTTTTAAGGGGAAGCCGGGATTGCCGGTGCGTGTCCAAGTAGGCACACTTATGGTCAATGGGAGACTGGTTTAGCGGTACGCCTAGACACCAGGCCACAATTGCTATAAGAGGCTCATGGTGGACTTGACGGCATATTTGGGAACGTAACCATGTCATTGCTCGACGACATCCTTCAGCGAACGCGCGCCGATCTGGAGAAGCGCCGTTCGCGTTTGCCGCTGTCTGAACTTCAGCGCAGAGGCAAAGACGCGACGCCGACGAGATCGCTGGAGCAGGCGCTTTCTAATGGCTTCAGTATCGTTGGGGAAATCAAACAACGGTCTCCCAGCGCTGAAGAGATGAACCCGCGCAACGTCGCCGATGCGCTTAACGTATATAATGCTTCTCCGATTATAACTGCGATCTCCGTTCTCACCGATGAGCCGTTCTTCGGCGGTTCCCTGAGCCGCCTTCGCGAAGTGCGTGACGCAACCAGCAAGCCGGTTCTCCGCAAGGATTTTATCATCGACGAGTACCAAGTATGGGAAACAAGAGTATTCGGAGCCGACGCGATGCTTCTCATGTGTTCGGTTCATGAGCCGGAGCCGGATCGATTGAAAGATTTGTTCGAACTCGCCAAATCGCTAGGGCTGGAGACGTTGGTTGAGATTGGGATGAGCGAGGCTGTTGCGCAACAC
>JBGQBP010000103.1:0-11973 GCA_041494945.1 Binatia bacterium
GCCTTCGTCGCGCTGAGAGACGGCGCTGAGGGCACCGCCGACGTGCAGAATGAGCTGCAACAGTTCTTAAGGGAGCGGTTGGCCCCGCACAAGATTCCGAGGTCCTTTGATTTCCTCGACGAACTGCCGAAAACCGGGCAGGGCAAAATAGATCGGCGCGTGCTGCGGGAGCGGGCGCTTTAGCAGGCCGCGCGCCGTTGGAGAAATAGGCTGTGCAGTTGGGATTGCCGGAATTCGATATTATCGCGACCGACGCGGTCGAGGAGGCCTGTTCCTTGCTTTCCGGATATGGGGCGGACGCTCAGCTTTTTGCGGGCGGGACAGATTTGTTCATCAAGATGAAACAGCGGAGACTGCTGCCTCGGATGCTCATCAACATCAAGAGGATCCCGGCTCTCGACCAGATCCGCTACGATACCAACGAAGGATTGCGAATTGGAGCGTTGACCACGATTCAATCAATCCGGGACTCGGCGGTCATCGGCGAGAAATTCCGCGTCTTGAGTCAGGCTGCCGGAGTGCTGGGAACGCCCCAGATACGAAACCTTGGAACGCTCGGAGGCAATCTTGCGAACGCCTCGCCTTCGGCCGAGTTCGCTCCGCCGTTACTTATCCTCGAGGCGTCAGTCCGATGCGTGGGACCCGGTGGAGAGCGTTTGGTTCCGATGAATGAATTTTTCGTTTCCCCGGGGAAAAGTGTCCTCGGCCAGGGCGAATTGATCACCGAAGTGCATGTGCCCAATTCGACCCTTCGCGCACAGGGCATCTACTTGAAGCACAGCCTGAGGATGATGGATGTGTCCATGGCCGCTGCGGCGGCGTTGGTGTTGCTTGACGGAGACGTCTGCCGGGAGGTCAGGATCGCGCTCGGCGCAGTGGCGCCGACGCCGTTCCGGGCAAGAAAGGCGGAGGAAGCACTCAGAGGCAAGCGGCTCAGCGGCGGCTCGCACGATAGGGAACTGCTGGAAGAGGTTGGCCGGATTGCCTCCGATGAATCGCTCCCCATCGACGATCTTCGAGGGTATGCTTCCTACAGAAGGAAAGTGGTCGCGATGCTGGTCAGGCAAGGGCTGGAACAGGTGATTGCCAGGGCACGGAGCTGAGTGGTGAAGGCGGGCGCAATGAAACATGTGACTCGATTGAACGTTAACGGCAACGCCCGCGAAATGGCGGTGGAGCCAAGGCAGACGCTCCTGGATGTGTTGACCGAAGATTTCAAATTGTCGCGAACCAAAGAGGGCTGCGGGATCGGGGAATGCGGGGCATGTACTGTTTATATGGACGGGAAGCTCGTCAGCTCCTGCCTGGTGCTGGCCATGGATGCGGATCGCAAAGATATCGTCACCATGGAAAAGTTTACCGCCGGCGATCCCGGCTTCAGTCCAACAATGGAATCCTTTATCCATCCCGACCAGATAGCGAGGCGGGCGAATTTCGGCTCTGTGAGCGCGAAAACGAGGAGCGAGGTTCCAACCTTTTGCCACCTCTGCCCCGCGCACTGCAGCATGAACGCGATCGTCGAGGATGGCAGGGTCGTGGACCTCGAGCCGGACATGGAAAGCGGGCTGTACGCGGAGCAGTGCGCGGTGAACAAGGGGCGTTTCACCATCCCGGAGGTTCTCGGTCACAAGGACCGCCTGCTCTATCCGCAAAAGAGAGTGGGCGCGAGGGGAGAGGGAAAATGGCAGCGTATTTCCTGGGATGAGGCCCTCGGCACCGTGGCGGCGAAATTCAACGAATTGAAAGAGACGCTCGGCCCTGAATCCGTGGCGTTCGGATTGGGAGAGCCGAAGGGTCTGGAGTTCGCCTTCGCCCAGAGACTGGCCACCGCGTTCGGCACTCCTGGGGTAGTGACGCCGGGATGGTGTTGCGGCATCCCCAAGGGTATGGGCGCCGCTTTCACATACGGGGCGAGCGCCGTGTGCGACGACGATAGCACGCCCGCCCTGATCGTCTTGTGGGGCGTTAACATGGCTCATACCACCGGCGGTCTTAGAAGAGAGACACTGGAGAAAACCCTCGAGTCGGGCGGAAAAATCATCACCATCGATCCTCAGAAAACCTATGTCGCCAAGCTCGCGGACCTGTGGATTAAGCCCAGACCGGGCAGCGACGGCGCGCTTGCCGCAGGCGTGCTGAAAGTCATCATCGAGGAAAAACTGTATGACCGGGACATCGTCGAGAACTGGACCGTCGGTTTCGACAAGATGCGGGAACACGTCTCGACGTTCTCCCTGGACGAGGTCGAAAAGCTGACTTGGGTTCCCCGCCGTCAGATCGAGGAGTTTGCAAGGACCTACAGTCAGACCAAGCCGGCCGCAATGCATGTCGGAAACGCCGTCGAGCAGCTGCTCAACAGCTTTCAGACCGGGCGCGTGGCCGCCATCATGCGCGCGATCTGCGGCAACCTTAACATCCCCGGCGGGGACGTGATGCTGACCCCGCCGCCGTTCACCAGGCCGGGAAGCTTTTTTCTCCTGAACAAATACCCGAGGAGAGCGGAAAAGATCCTCGGCGACAAATTCAAGTTTGCGCAACGCTCGGCTTTCATACCGCCTCATGTGATGATCAAGGCGATTCTGGATGAGGATCCGTACCCCATCAAGGCGGCCATGTTCATTCTCACAAATCCCCTGGTGAGTTATCCCAATTCAAACGAGACTTACCGGGCGCTGATGAAACTGGATTTCATCGTCATCTCGGAGCTCTTCATGACTCCGACGGCGGCGCTTGCGGATATCGTGCTGCCCGCCGCCTGGGGCATGGAACATGAGGAACTGGGATATTGGCCGGGGTGGCACGAAGAAATCCGCTCTTATCCCAAGCTCGTCGAGCCGCCGGCGGAATGCTGGCCGGACACGAAAATCATGAACGAACTTGCCAAGAGACTGGGCCTCGGCGCGGATTTCTGGGAGCACGACGATGAAGCCCTGGATCTGATGTTGAAACCCAGTGGAATGAGCTACGAAACATTCAAAGAAAAGAGAGTCATGAAACCCACGCGGGAATATCGCCCGCATGATTATCGGACCCCCTCGGGCAAGATCGAAATTTACTCCGAGCAGCTTGCGAAGCTCGGATACGAGCCGATGCCGCTTTGGCAAGAATTGGGTAGAACGGTAGACATGCCTGAAGAATATCCGCTGCTGCTCACCAATGGGAAAGAGGAAGCCTACATGATGACCGGATTCAAGCACGTTGCTTCCATGCGCATCGTGAGGCCGGACCCTATCGTGGAGCTGCATCCGGACACGGCCGAGAAGTATGGGCTTGAGGAAGGCCAATGGGTCTTCCTGGAGACCAAGGCAGGCAAGATCAAGCAGAGGCTTTCGCTCAATCGCAGCCTTGACCCGCGCGTGGTCGTCGCAGCTTTTGGATGGTGGTTCCCAGAGCGGGACGAACCGGGTTATGGCTGGAGAGAGAGCAACCTCAATATGCTGATCCCCAGTGGGCCGGATTACGACCCGTCCACCGGCGGCGTGACCTTACGCGGCATACCTTGCAGAGTTTACGGAGCGTAAGCTCCGCCCGGAGAGGAGGAAGCGAAGAATGGCCTACGAAACGCTTTTGATCGAGACGAAAAATCAGGTCACCACCATCACGCTCAATCGCCCGCAGTCGAAGAACGCGATGAATCCGCAGATGCACTTCGACATGTGCGACGCGCTGGCCGGAGTCGAGCGCGACGACGATTGCCGGGTCCTGGTGATCACCGGCGCCGGCGACAGCTTCTGCGCCGGCATGGACGTCAAGGAGTACTTCTACGATACCGAGGAAAAACCCGAGGCTCGCGCCGCGGCGCGCAAGGCCGCCTTCGAGTGGATGTTCAAGCGGCTCAGGCTGCTGCCCAAGCCGACCATCGCCGCGGTGAACGGCTGGTGCTTCGGCGGCGCGTTTGCGTGGCTCGCCGTCTGCGATTTTGCCGTCGCCAGCGAGACGGCGACCTTCGGTCTTTCGGAGGTGAACTGGGGGATCATTCCCGCGGGCGGAGTCACCAAGCTGGTGAGTTCCCTGCTCGCTCCGCGCGACGCGCTCTACCTCATCATGACCGGCAGGCCGATTACCGGAAAGCAGGCCGCAGAGATGCGCCTGGTCAACTCGGTCGTGCCGCCTGATAAGCTCTCCGAGGCTACGCTCGACCTTGCCGAGGAGCTCAGGAAAAAGAATCCGACGGTGCTTGCGTATTGCAAGGAGGTGTTCCGCGTCGACCAGAACCTGAGCCTGGAAGATGCGCTCGCCTGGGAGACGGCGAAGTGGACGGAACTCGATGCGATAGGAAAAAAAACCTGGCACAAAGGAGTCCAACAGTTCAAGCAGGAGCGGACCTTCCGTCCCGGCTTGGAAACCTACAAGTGGAAGGAATAACCTCGTGTCCACGCTCGATGGGAATGAGCCCTCCGGGAGAGGTGCGCGAGCGCCGTTGTGTAGTTTACACAGGAGAACACTATCATGCGCAACCCTGAGTTTTGGAAAAAAGGCGCGCTCAGCCTCTTAGCGGTTTTTCTCGTTGGAGGATTCTTTTGGTCGGAGGCGCGGGCTCAATTGACGCCGTTGCATGTGGGACACGCCTCCGTCAACTCTCGCATGGCGCCCTTGTGGGTGGCGGCGAAGGAAGGTTTTTTCAAGAAACAGGGATTTGACGTCAGAGTCGTTAATATTAGCGGAGGAACCCAGGTAACTCAGGCGCTGCTCGGCGGCGGCCTCGACATAGCGTACTCGGATCCTCCCGCCACCATTTCCGCCATTGCTGCGGGGGCTCCGCTCGTGGAGGTCATGGCCACTGCCACGGTGATGCCCTATTATTTGATAGGCGCTCCCGCAGTGAAATCCCTTGCGGACCTGAAGGGAAAGCGGGTGGGGTCCTCGGGTTTGGGCCTCTCCGCCTCCCGCATGGCGATCCTGGTGGCCTTCAAACAACTGGGTCTGGATCCGGAGCGGGACAAGATCACGCTGGTGGCAGCCGGGGTCGAACCGGAAAGGCTTGCCGGTCTGGCCTCGGGGGCCATCGCTGGGACGGTGATCGCTCCGGAATTTCGCAGCAGGATCGAGCAACTCGGTCTGAACGTCCTGGCGGATCTCCGCGCGTTGACCATCCCCTGGGAAGTGGGCAACGTGGTAACCAGCCGAAAGTTTCTCCAGAGCCGGCGAGATGTGGTCGAGAGGGCCCTCAAGGCCCTGTTGGAAGGAAACGCCTACGTCCTCAACCCGGCCTACCGTCCTCAGTTGCTCGAACTCTTGAAGACCCGTCTCGGCTTAAAGACCGCGCAGGATGCAATCGGCGCCTACGAGGACACGGTCAAGTACTACGTGCTCAAAAAGCCCTACCCCTACCGGGAAGGGCTCCAGTCGATTATTGCGGAGGTCGGCAAGGTCATCCCCAGCGCAACAAGCTTGAGATTTGAGGACGTGGCGGATCCGAGCATCATCGAAAGGTTCGACAAGAGCGGCTACATTGACAGCTTGTACCGATAGGATTCCGGATTCCGGGGACAGATTCGGGGACACAATACTAAATTCTTCTTGACCGCTTCGCAGGTAATCCAATACGCTTCGTCCATGGCTCGGATTTCCAGACTCGTGGTGCCTGGTTATCCACATCTCTTCGTGAACTTCGCCAGACTTCAGGAAGAGAAAAATAGGTCTGTAGGAAAGCATGGACTTCTTCGACTCGCCGCTGTTGCTAAGCTTCGTTTCAGCTTGGGCCGTCCTTTTTGTGTGGCTTCTCGTAAAACAACGCGGATCTAAAAAGTGCCCGCGATGTAAAAAGACCATGAGACTGAAAGCGACCAAATGTCCTCACTGCGGCTTTGAATTCCCGGATCAACAGATTCCGTGGTCCAAACCGTTCTACGAGCCTTAGCAACCGAAGGGGCTTCGTGAAAATTAGTATTATGTCCCCGGAACCCATGGCTTCATTCAGCAGGCGCCGGTCGGAGCCTTCGTGATTTTCGAGTTGATCGAAGACACGACGAAGCTCTCCCTCATCGTCGCCTCTCTCTATTTCGCGCTCGGCGCGTATGCGCGCCGCAAGCAGCCGGCGTGGTCCGAGCCACTGGAGAAACGCCGGCTGGCCGTTCTGTTGGTGCTCGTCCTTGCGGTGTCCGCGATCAAGGTCAGCGAAGATGTACTCGGCGGAGAATCAGGGCCGATCGACAAGGCGATCTTGGTGTTCATCCACGGTCACGTTCCGGGCACACTGACCGGGTTTTTCGAAGCGATCACGTTTACAGGGTCGTTTAGAGTTCTAGTTGCGCTCGCTACCGCTGCGACGATTGCGCTGCTGTGCGCGAGGCGCCGCTTTGAGGCGCTGCTTCTCGCAGCTTCGGTGCTCATCGGTGCGACCGTGGTTTACGTCGTCAAGACGTCGACAGGCAGAGCTCGGCCGGCACTGTGGGAAACAGATTGGTATTGGGGCTCCAGTTTTCCCAGTGGCCATACTCTGGTTGTCGCGGCATTTGCCACTGCTGCTGTCGTCTGCGTTAGTCGGATCTGGCCCGCGGCGCGCGGGTTTGCGCTGTCGATAGCGCTCTTGTGGATCTTTCTCGTCGGCTTTTCACGTTTGGTGATTGGCGTGCACTGGCCAACGGACGTCTTGGCCGCCGTGTGCATCGGAGCATTTCTGCCACTGGGAATGAGCGTTGCACTTGAGTTACGCGGACAAAGCAGGGTCATATAAGGAGAGTTCATGATCTGGTTCCGCGTCCTCATATTCGTCGTCATCGCCGTCGCCCTGATCGCTTTCGCCGGCATCCGGATCAAGGGAGCCCGCCAGGTAGGCAACACCCATCTGATGACCGCCGCCCGCATCTTCCTGGGGATCTTCCTCGTGATCCTGGCGCTGTTCGCCCTCGGGGTGTTCAAGTAATCGCTCCTCGATATTCGTATCTGGAAACGGCAAGCCGCATTACCGTTCCGGCCTCACGCTAAAATCGACGCCGCCGTTCGCCCCGCGCTTGAAAGTGACGAGATACCCAATGAGCTTACCGCATCTGTCGATCGTCCAGCGTTCCACGGCACTGTAATCATCCGCCGTCGCCCGCTTGACAACTTCGGTCTTCGTGAGCTTGCGCTCATCGCAACTTGGACCGCTCGCCGTTTCAAGAACCTGAATCACATCCATCACGTCACTCTGAACTCTCGCCGACGCTCTAGTCTTCCCCGACACCGTCGCACAGGCCACCAACGCCAATACGATCGGCATGGTCGCGAGCGATTTTACGATTTTCATCTTCTTATCATCCTGATCCTCATCCTGTTGTGAGCGCGTGCTACATAAAAAACTTTCCAGCTTGTAGTTTGATTTTCTCCCGATCTCTCTCCGGATGAAACCATCCGATCTCTTTATCGGCCCGAAACCAGGTGAGTTAGAGTTTGGTGAGGTGTCGGGTGTCCCGCTTCATCTGGGAGCGAGAAACATGCGAGTCCAGATTCTCTGTACAACTTCTCTATCTTTCGCGGATCGGGTGCCGAGAGGGCGTTCGACAAGTGACTTCTTTACGGTAGCTACTTTGGACAGTCGGACCACTGATTCAGCTATTAAACCCGTGCCTTTTCAGCCCGATAGGTGCACATCCGTAGGGTGACGGGCTTCTTGCGTAGTAATGCGGGCAAGCATTACATCCTCATCGCCGGAATCAAAGAGCACTAAACCAGGCCGCCTTTGAGCCCCAGATACATCTGTCAATGGAAAAACCACCAATAGAACATCGCCCCATTTATAACGTGTCGTAGGCGGCATCGTGTGGGCCATCCCCTTCTAAAAATGTTTCAATGCCCGCCCGCTGCCACGATGAAGTGTCCTCGTCAGATTCAGGCCAAAGCAATACAACCCGGACCTCTTCACCCTTGACTGAACTTCGTACCTTTTTGGGCACTATAATTGTGCCGTCCAACTTTACTTTGCTTCGGAAAGCAATGGCTTTCATCGTCGGCCTCCTTTTTACCAGACCTGTCCCGTGGATGCCCCTCAACCCATCGTCTCAATGTGGCGCTCTTCGACTAGAACAGCCGCAGCTATTATAGCTCGGAGACCAATGTCTGCAAGCCATTGTACTCCGAATGAATATATTACGTTATTTGCGATCTGAAACCTGAAGCTATCATGCTCTTCAGGGCGCAGTAAGAAATTCTTTCGCCGCTTTTAGGATCTTATTTCTCTCCCTCTCCGGATGAAACCATCCGATTTCTTTATCGGCTCGGAACCAGGTGAGCTGCCGTTTGGCGAGATGGCGCGTGTCGCGCTTGATTAGGATGACTGCTTCGTCGAGACTCAATTGGCCTCGTAGATAGAGCCCGATCTGTCGGTAGCCGACGCTTTGAAGGGCGGGAAGATCGAGGCTGTAGCCCTCCTCGACCAAGCCCTTCACTTCCTCCACGAACCCTCTTGCGATCATGTCGTCGCAGCGCCGATTGATTAAATCGTACAGCTCTTGGCGCTCGCGATTGAGCCCGATCTTGATAACTTCGAACGCGCTTTCGGCAAAGCCGTGCTCTTTCTGCCAGCGGCTTATCCCCTTGCCGGTCAGCTCGAAAACTTCCAATGCGCGGATGATCCGGTAACGGTCGTTGGGATGAATCCATCGGGTGGCGTCCGGATCGACTTCTCGCAGACGCTCGTACAGCACGCCCAAGCCATTTTCTTGCGCTTGTGTCTCCAAACGTTTTCGGACCTCCGGACTCTTGCCGGGCCCCGCGAAAAGTCCCTGGATGAGCGCTCTCAAGTAGAGCCCGGTCCCGCCGCACACGATCGCCTTTTTGCCCCGCGCGGTAATTTCTTGAATCGCCTTCAGCGCCGACTCGCGGTATAGCGCCGCGTTAAACTCTCCGTCCGGATCGACTAGATCGATGAGATGATGGCGCACCTTCTCTCTAGCCTCTGTCGAAGGCTTCGCCGTGCCGATATCCATATAGCGGTAGACGAGCTGCGAATCGGCATTGACGACTTCGCCACCGAGGCGCAACGCGATATCGACCGCAACTTCGCTCTTTCCTATGCCGGTGGGGCCGAGGATGATAACGAGCTTGGGCTTCATGAAATAGGCGTGAGTCGGAAGGCGTGAGGCTTGAGCAAGAGACTAAAGCAAGTCTGAATCTGTTGCCTCGCGCCTTCTTTATACCCGCTTAAACATTCGCTCTAATTGTTCTTCGGAAATTTCGATCAGCACGGGACGGCCATGGGGACATTGGGTGGCGAAGTCGATCCGGTCCAGATCCTCCAGCAAGGCTCGGATCTCTTCTTTTTCCAATTTCCTGTGCGCCCGGATCACGCTGTGGCAGGCGATCGTCGCCAATCGATCTTCGAGTCCCTCGCGCAACTCACCGCTCTCTCCCACTTCAGCGACTTCCGCGATCATCCGGCGCAGCGCCTCGCGGTAATCTCCGGCCGGCAGAAGCGCCGGCGCCGTTCGGATGACGTATGCGTCGCGGCCGAATTTTTCCACGCCGAAGCCGGCGCGGTCCAACAACTCCAGCCGCTGCTCCAGAAGCGCGGCCTCGCCGGCGGGCAGTTCCAAGACCTGTGGGATCAATAAATTTTGCCGTTCAAGTTCTCCA
This sequence comes from Binatia bacterium, assembly GCA_041494945.1. GTDB lineage: Bacteria > Desulfobacterota > Binatia > UBA9968 > UBA9968 > JAJPJQ01. Next base: position 9,553 of record JBGQBP010000103.1, read on the forward strand.
TTGCCGAGCTGCCGGCGCATTCTCTCGAACGCGACCCGCTCGTGCGCCGCGTGCTGGTCGATGAAGATCAGACCGCGAGGAGAGAAACAGATGAGATAGCAGCCGAGAAGCTGCCCCATGACTTCGAGCGAAGAAAAAAAACCGTCGGGCGCGAAGCGGGGCTGATCCTGCGATTGAATGAACTCCACACGCTCGGCCGGCGCGGCTCCGACCGAGGATCGCAAGCCGTAGGCAGCCGGAGCCTCATAGACTACAGAGCGCCGCTCTCCTGTCTCTTCAGCGAGCAACGGTTGCGGGCCTTTGGCCTCTTTGCGCAAGCCTTCTTTGACGGCTTCGGAGACCGCGTCGTGAATTTCGGATTGCCGGCGGAAGCGCACCTCCTGCTTTGCCGGGTGCACGTTGACATCGACGTCCTTGAAGGGCATTTCCAGATAGAGCACGACCGCAGGATACCGCCCCTTCATGAGCAGCGTTTCATAGCCTTGCAGAATCGCGTGCGTGAGCACGCGGTCGCGCACGAACCGGCGATTCACGTAGGCCGTGACATAGCGCGTGGTGGAAAACGAGCTGGGCGCTTTGCTGAGAAAGCCGCCGATCTTTAACTCACCTCTACTCCAACCGAACGGGACCATACCTTCGGCGATCTCGCGCCCCAGCACCTGCTGCAGACGATCCTGAAGCTCGACCCCGCCCGGATAGTCACAGAGCAGACCTCCCTGGTTGTAAAGCCGAATGTGGACTTCCCGGTACGCTAACGCAGCGTGATGGATCACATCGCAGACGTGGCTCAGCTCGGTCGCCGGCGCCTTGAGAAATTTTCGCCGCGCCGGCGTGTTGAAAAAAAGTTCCCGCACCTCGACCGTCGTGCCTGCCGAGCAGCCCGCCGGCTGAGGTTCACCCGCTTTTCCCCCTTCGACCCGCAACCTGCAGCCGGCTTCCCCGTTTCGTGCGCGCGAGACGATTTCGAGCTTCGAGATCGAGCCGATGCTCGGAAGCGCTTCGCCGCGAAAGCCCAGCGTCGAGATGCGCCACAGATCGGCTTCCTCGGCGAGCTTGCTGGTCGCGTGCCGCTCCACCGCCAGTGGAAGCTCCTCGGCCCTGATACCATCGCCGTCGTCGGCGACGCGAATGAGATCGATGCCGCTGCCCTCCATCCACACCGATATTTCTTTGGCCCCGGCGTCCAGAGAGTTCTCCACGAGTTCTTTAACTACAGAAGCGGGGCGCTCGACCACCTCGCCCGCGGCGATGCGGGCGGCCCAACTATCGGGCAAACGAATGATTTTCATGCCTTGAACCTTTCAGTTCACCATAGCGCAGGCGTCAAGAGACGGTCAAGAAAATTACCGCTATTGACATGCTCGAAGAGGCGATTATGGTGAACATGCCAGTCAATAGGAACCGGAATGTCCATCAAGGAGGTCCTTGTGAAAAAAGGAATTCTGTCGCTCGTCTTTTTCGTCCTTTGCGCCTGGCCTCTTTCTTTGGCGGCTTCCGAGGAAGAATCCGCCGTCGAGATGACGGTCAAGAACCTCCTGCTGGATCCCTCTACCCAGACTCCCGTCGTGTTGCTGGAAAGTTCCAAAGAGAAAAAAGCGTTGCCGATCTGGATCGGAGTGGACGAGGCCACGTCGATCGCGTTGGAGATAAAGAAAGTTCCCCTGCCGCGACCGAACACCCACGACCTCATCCGCAATATCCTTAACGGCCTCGGAGCGGCGGTTCAACGCATCACCATCACCGACCTGCGTAACGACATTTACTACGCGAGCATCGCGCTCAAGCTCAAGAGCCAGGACTACCGGATCGATTCGCGGCCGAGCGACGCGATCGCCCTCGCGCTGCGCATGAAAGCGCCGATTTACGCGTCGATGAAAGTCCTCGACAAAGCAAAACCGCTCGTTCCTTTGGAAAAGACCCGGAGCGAGTCGCACCGGACTCTGGGCCTCCAGACGCAGGATCTGACTCCTGAATTGGCGAGTCTCTTCGATATCGCAACCGGTAGAGGAGTTCTGGTGGCCGACGTGGATCTCGGCGGCGCCGCCTCGGAGGCGGGACTTCAGAGGGGCGACGTGATTCTAAAGGTAAATGAAAAGATCCTGCAGAAAATGGCGGAACTCGAGAGCTTTCTTCAGTCGGCGAAAAAAGGATCGCAGGTAAAGATGGATGTTTTACGGAAGGGCAAACTCATCACCGTGGCGATGAATTTGCCCTAGTAATTCAAAACTCAAAATTCAGAATTTAAAATTCGTTTACGGTCGGCCGTTGCCGCCGCCGAAGAGGACGTGCCCCCACTTCTTTTCCGTGGCGTCGAGAACCTCTTTGCTCGACTCGGCCACTTTCGGAAAATCTTTCATCCACTCGAACGGACGGCAGGCGTCGATGATGGCCCTGGAATTGAAGCCCTTCTTGCTCGGATGA
>JBGQBP010000104.1:0-11939 GCA_041494945.1 Binatia bacterium
ATTTTTAGTGGCCCGATACTGACGGCCTCACGGGCGGCATGCTAAACTATTCTCGATGAATTTTTCCGAGTTTGCCTCGCTTTGCTATGAGTTGAAGAAGACGCCGGGCCGGTGCTTTACGAGCGGCAGTCCGTCTCCAAGAGCCGGAAAGAATGATGTCACTTAAGATGATCCGCCGTTGGTGATATAGTTTCTGAAAGCAATTATGGGAGGCTCGCATGATCGATCTCTATTACTGGACCACGCCGAACGGCCATAAAATCACCATCTTCCTCGAAGAGACCGGTCTCCCTTATACCATCAAGCCGATCAACATCGGCAAAGGCGAGCAGTTCGCACCGGAGTTTCTCAAGATCGCGCCGAACAACCGCATCCCGGCGATAGTGGACCACGAGCCGGCAGACGGAAAAGGCCCGCTCGGCATTTTCGAATCCGGCGCAATTCTGCAATACCTGGCTGAAAAAACCGTCAAGTTTCTGGCGCAGGACCTTCGCGGACGAACCGAGACCATGCAATGGCTTTTCTGGCAAATGGGCGGGCTGGGACCGATGCTCGGGCAAAACCACCACTTCAGGAATTACACGGAAGAGATTCCCTACGCGATCAACCGCTACGTCAAAGAAACTGAAAGGCTCTACGGCGTGCTCGACGAACGGCTGGCGGGCCGCGAGTTCATCGCGCGCGATTACTCGATCGCCGACATGGCGTGTTATCCGTGGGTCCTCCTGTATGAGCGCCAGGGACAAAACATAAACGATTTTCCCAACGTCAAGCGCTGGCTTGAAACGATTCAGCGCCGGGACGCAGTCGAGCGTGCCTATGCCCTGGCGAAGACCATCAACACATCGACGACGATGAGCGAAGAAGCAAAATCGATATTGTTCGGCCAGGGCCGCCGGACCGCAAGACCAGTCTCGTCCTGACGCCGATTAAACCACCCATGCTCATCGACGCGCACGCGCATCTGGATAAATACGGCGCAGAACTCGGGGCGGCGCTCGAAGAGATCGGGAAGCACCGGATTTTCACCTGGGCGGTCTCGATGGATTTGCCCTCGTACCGGCGAAACTTGGAAATCGCGGCGCGATGCGGCCTGGTGCTGCCGACCTTCGGCGTCCATCCGAGAAAGGCGCCGGAATACGCGAGCCGTCTTGCAGAGTTGAATCCCTGGATCGAGCGGAGTCCCGCCATTGGCGAGATCGGCCTCGACTTCCACTGGGTCGAGGACTCGTCGCAATACCCGGCGCAAAGAAAGGTCTTCGAATATTTTCTCGCGGCGGCGAGAGAACAAAAGAAAATCGTCAATCTCCACACCAAGGGAGCGGAAAAGGAAGTCCTCGATCTCCTGGAACGCTACGGCATCGCGCGCGCGATCGTTCACTGGTATTCGGGCCCGCTCGATATTTTGCGCGCGATCGCAGACTACGGGGTTTACTTCACGCTCGGAGTCGAGGCGCTGGCTTCCGATAAGATCCGCGACATCGCCCGCGCCGTGCCGCTGCGGCAACTGCTCACGGAGACCGACAATCCCGGAGGTTTCAAGTGGTTGAACGGAACTTTGGGCATGCCGAAGATCATCCTCGAAGTCATCGAACAAATCGCCGCGATCAAGCAAGAAACGACGGGGGTGATCGTCCGGGCAGTCGAAGAGAATTTTTGCCGTCTGGCAGGCAACGATCCCTGGCTCGCCGAAGTTCATGTCTCGTGCGCGTGTTCGCCCTTCGATTGGACTCAGGGCCATGAGCTTGTCGAATGGTGCTCGTGAAGAATACGACTGGAACCGCTAAGGGACCTCTCGCATCAATCGTTCCCTCAGTTCCTTCACTGTCACTCTGTACTTGAACGCCTTGCGGCCGTTGATGAAGAGGACCGGCACTTCGCTGCCGTATCTCTCCTTCAGCTCGTCCGCGGAATCCACGTCGATCTCCTCCACGCAGAGAGAGATGCCGCCGGCGACTTCGCGAAGCGCCGCCTTCATTTCGTCGCACAAGCAGCAATCTTTCCTGCTGTAAAGCCGGATTTGCACGGTCACTTCGGCTCGCCGCTGGACTTCTGTTCACCGGTCGCCTCCTGCTCGCCAGTCTCCTTTACGTCTATATTTGCTTTCGGCTCAGCGGTCGTTGGAATGCCGATGAGTCCCTTGGGAATGGCCAACGCGCCGAAGAAAAATTCCGACAGCGTGCTCAGAGGAGCGGGCGTGATGCTCGGGTCGTTAATCGACCCTCTGACGTTGAAGCTGGCCACCAGCAGGGAATCCTTGATCGCCGCCAGGCCGGTTCCAAGAATCGGGATGTAATTCGCCGCCCGGTCGAGCCCGGGAAACGGCCGCACCGCGATGACGCAATCGATCTCGCCCTTGGGCCCGTCCATCTCTCCCGCGCCTGTGATCCTGAGGTCGTCGCCGTCGACGAAAAGATTCTGCGTGGAGTAAACCCCGCGGGCGACTTTGACCTCGGCCGCGGCGCTGCGGAAATGGATTCCCTCCTGGTTGAAGTTGGGCAGTTTGAGGGTGAACCAGCGGGAGAGATCCAGGAAGCTTAAAATCCGAACCAGCACCTGAAAGTGCCTTGCGACCCCATCTTCGATCCGACCGCGAAAGGCGCCGCTCAAGTTGCGCTTTCTCTCCGCGGGCGTCTTGCCGCTGAATTCGAGCTTGCCGGCAAGCTGGACCTTACCGGTTATTTCCCTCGTCCCGATGTCGAACCAGCTCAGCAGCTCCTGCACGGGAACTCCCTTGATGTTGGGCTCGATGCTGAAGAGCCCTTTTCCCGGATGGTCGTCGTAGGCGCCGGCTCCCTGCACCGTCCCGCCCTCTGAGCGGGCGGAGAAATTTTCCATGCGCCAGATCCGCCGCTCCAGGACGAGATCGCTCTTCATATCGGTAAACGGAATCTTCTCGTATCTGCCCTTGTCGAGGATGAGCTTTCCTCTTACCTGAAGCCGGTCGTACCATTCTTCGTCCGGCGAAACGCGGTGCGGGATCAGGTAGGCGAAATCCATCTCCGGCGCGCTCAAGCTGAAAAGCAGCATCGGCCTTTCCTCGTCCATCCAGCGCCCGTTGAGCGTGAAGGGATATCCGCCGGCCCGAGCTTGGATGCCTTGCAGGTCGATGGTCTTCCCGTCCAGACGCACTCTTCCGCTGACATTTTGAAACGGCTGGCTGAAAACCTTGAGCGGGATCTCTACACCGACCAATTCCAACGAGCCGGTGAGTTTTCTCTTTTCAGGCGCAGCCAACGACCCCTGATACCGGACGGCGCCGCGGACGATGCCCGGGCTTTGCGAGCTCTCCAACGAGAGCAGCAGGCGCAGCGCCTCGCTCGCCTTGAGACCGGGCGAGTCCACCGCCAGGTCGAACGAACCCTGGTCGGTGGCGAAGTCTTTGACCAGCAATCGAAGCTGGACGGGCGAACCGGCCAAAAGCGCGGCGCCGCGCTCGGAGCGAATCTCCGTCGGGGAAAAAATCAAATCCCCTCTGAGCTCCGAGAGCGTTGTGTTTCCGATTCGCGCGTGGACGGAATCGAGCGAGGCCGTCCCTTCATATTGATAGGCGGAAACAAAGTCCGTTTTGACGAGCAGATCGAGCTTGGCGCTGCCGGCGAGTTCCTGCACCGCGCCGATCATCCCGGCTGCGGCCGGCGGAAAAATGCCTGCCCGCATCTGTTCGGAAAGCTGGGCAAGCTCCGTATCCCCCTTGATCCGAATCTCGAGCGTCCCGTCTCCGGACAACGCGCCGCGGTGGGTTCCATTGATTTCCGTCAACCGGGATTGGTCGATGAAACCTTTGAAGTTCTTGTACTGGAGAGTCCCTTTGTCGAGAATGATCTCGCCGGTGAAGCCGCGCAGCGCAAGCGCATGATCCGCGCCGAAGTTCCCTCCCGCGTCCCGCAACTCCGCTTGAAACGAAAGCCGCTCCGCCTGACCCGGCTCGAACAAGCGCCGGAGCGCGGAAAGTTTTCCGGAAATCGCCGCCCTGCTAAACTTGATCTCGCCCTGGTTGACCGAGGCAACGATATTTTCCAATCGCGGCGAATTAAAAACCTTGGTCGGAACGAAATTACGCGCGCTCGCAAGCGGAAGAAACGGCGTCGTTAGCTGGAGGTCCACCTCCGGGTCCGGCCCGTCCAAGGAGCGGAGCATCCCCTGAAGGCCGAGAGTGAGATAGGTCGAGCGTAAATCGAATCGTCGCAGCCGGAGCTCCCGCGGCTTCCAATCCAGATCCAGGTCGAGCCGCCCGTCGCCGAGCCTCAATGCGGCGGGGAAAATATTTTGCGCGTCGGTCTCCAACCCCGTGAAGCGGGCTTCTCCCTTGACATGAGCCCCTTCGGATAAATTTCCTTCCCAGTGAACGCGATAGGCGAGATTTCCGCGCGGCGCGGCGTCCGCGAGCGGCCGCCCGTAATATTCCCACAGGAGCGCCGCGGGCAAGGCCTCCGCCTTGATGTCGGCATTCAACCACGCATGGCGGAAATCCAGGGACGCTTCGGGAAAAAAAGCGCGTCCAGATACGCTCAAGTCGGTCTTCTGCCCGCTTCTTTCGAGAACTGTGTTGAGCTTGACCTGGAGACCGTACTGCGGCGGACTGCCCGCCGCCGGATTTCTGAGCCGAAGCGCAAGCCCGAAGAGCCCTCGCGTACGCACCCGATGGAGGTCGAGATCGATCTCGTGGAAGCGAGTCGTCACCGAATCTTTGCCTCCGGTATTCTCGATGAGGGCGACCTCTCCCTTCTCGATTATGATCTCCCGCAGATCGATGGAAAATTGCGCTCCCTGCTGCTGCTGAAAAGGCAGATTGACGAGCTGATCGAGCCAGGGCATTTTACGCGTGATTTCGAGCTTCGGCTGGTAGACCCGCATGCCGTAAAAAACCAGCTTGCCCTTTATCAGCGGCAGCAGTGCAACACGGATAACCATCCTTGGAGCGGCGATCACGGGCCGGCTTTGCCCAGGTCCGAGCAATACAAAGTCACGAAAAGAGACCCCCAACACCCGACCCATCTCCACTTCGGCCTCGCCCACTTCCATCTTGAGCCCGGTTCGTTGCTCGAACTCGCCGACGAGAAAACGGCGAAACTCGCCGACTCGAATCAAGTGGTAAAAAGCAAAGAGAGCAACCGCGAAAGCGAGCAGCAGGACGGCGCAGAGAAAGCCCAGGATCTTGACGATTTTTTTCATCGCGGCAAAATTATGCTAGAGGAACTTCATCCGTGGCGCAAGTCGGCGCGCGCCGCTTCCCTGGGCCGGCACCGGGAAAAATCGCCTTGACAGAGTATGGGTAACTTGTTAGGAGACAAGTCTGTAGAGCGGTTTCAGCGAAGATCGGCTCACAGGGGGAGTCATGCTGGAGCGAGAAGAGGAGTTGTTGAACAGCAAAGAAGTCGCCGTCATCCTGGACTTGAGCCCCGACACGGTCAACGAGTTCGCGCGTAAAAACATACTCCCCGGCTTCAAAAAGGGGAAGCAGTGGCGCTTCAAGAAAAAAGACGTCTCCTCTTTTACAAAAAAACTCCCTACGGTCCGCTTTTCCTAAACTCCTTCAGCAGAGCGTTCACTCGAGATTTACATGGCTGAGATAGAAGCGCACGAAAGCAAACTCTACGCGGAGTTCGCCCCGCTCTACGACAAAGTCTTCGGAAAGATTTTTTTCTCCCGCCTGAGACACGTCATCGAAGCTCTCGACATCCCGCGCGGCGCGAAAGTCCTGGAAGTCGGCGCCGGCACCGGCACTTCGTTCCCGGCCTATCCACGGCATTGCGAAGTGACCGGAATCGATCTGGCGCCGGACATGCTGGCGCGCGCGCAGGAGAAGATCCTGGAAAACCGCTGGACCCATCTCAAGATCATGGAAATGAACGCGCTCGATCTGAAATTTCCCGACAACAGCTTCGATTATGTGATGGCCTTCCACGTGGTGACCGTGGTGCCGGACCCGATCCGCATGATTCAAGAAGCCAAGCGGGTATGCAAGCCCGGGGGGAAGATCGTGATCGTCAACCACTTCACGAGCACTTTTCCACTGGTGGGGCTTCTCACCGAGGCGCTCGATCCGGTGACCCGCCGGCTGGGATGGAGCACCAAGCTGCGGCTCAAGCCTTTTATCGAAGACACGCAACTCAAGGTCGATACGATCTACAAGCTCTCCAAGCTATCCTTATACACCGTTCTTCTCGGCACCAAAGAAACCAACGGCCGCCATTCTCACTAAATCCTGAACCGAACACGGTTCTATGCATTCTTGAGGACGATGCCTTCGAGAATGTTGGCCACGTCTTCGCAGCGGTCGATCGCGTTCTCCAGCGTATCGTAGATCTCGTTCCACTTGATGACCTCGAGCGGATTGGGCTCGCCTTCGAAGAGCTTGGCCACGGCGGTGCGGCCGACGAAGTCCCCTTCGTTCTCCAGCCGGTTGATTTCGACGCAGTTTTTCATGAGCGAGTCGCCGTCCTTCAGCCGCCTGAGCTGAAAAACCGCCCGTTCGACTTCTTTCGTCGCTTTGACCAAGATGCCGACCAGAAGCCTGGCCTCGTCGGTGGTCTTCCCGACTTTGAAGAGATTCAAGCGCGCCGCGCACGCCTCGATGCAGTCCAGGACGTCGTCGAGCGAGGTGATGAGCTTGTGAATGTCTTCGCGATCGAGCGGCGTGATGAAGGTCCGGTTCAGCATCTCGATCGTGTTGTGCGTGACCACGTCGCCTTCATGCTCGGTGTCCTTGATCTGCTGCGCGCGGAGCGGCACGTCTCTGAAGTCCTCGATCAGATCGGCCAACTGGACCGCTCCCTCGACGACTTTTTTCACCGCGGATTCGAAGAAATCGTAGAATTTCTCATCGTTGGGCAAAAACCGCATACTCACGCTCCTCCACTCTCGCGCATGGTTGTGTCGTGGTTGTCGAATTCCCTCACGGATGAGAGTCCGCAGGCTTCGCCGAAAATACCCGCGCGCGGACGCTAATGCGGAAGTTCTTTGCCGTCGTCCTTTTTGGCCGCGCTCTCTTTGGATGCGTCTTCCCCCTCCTCCCCGCCCAGACCCTTCTTGAAGTCGCGGATCGCTTTGCCCAACCCGCTGCCGATCTGCGGCAGCTTGCCCGGACCGAACAAAACCAAGGCGATCACCAGAATGATCAAAAGCTCCTGCACGCCGAGTCCAAACATAAAACCCTCCTTAACGCTTTCGCTTCAACCCGAGAAATATCGCATCTGCTCCTCTCCGCACAAGCGGCCCGATCCGATGGCCGCGCTGTGCGCCGGTTCATCGCAGCCGGAATAACCGGCGCGACGACTCTTTTTCCATTCCGACGCTCGGTCATTTCGCGTCTAACATAACAGATTTCAAGCTCGCCTGTAAGCTTCGGGCAAAAGCGCAAAAATACATTTGCAAATAGCCATAGCAACGGTTAAGAAGGAGACGCAGAGCCCTCGTGAAGTATCCTCGACATGCCTCCTCTCAACCACGAGACCGTACGCGAAATGATCCGCACCGGAACGCCCGATCGCGTTCTGCGCTTGATCGGCAAGAGTCATCCCGCCGACGTCGCGCCGCTGTTCAAGGACCTGGAGCCGCACGAGACGCGGCTTCTCTTCGACGTTGTTTTCTCCACGCGCAAAGCCGCGAAAACTCTTAAAGAGCTGCCTCCCGATCTGCTGCCGGACATCCTCGCGCTGATCGACGACGAAAAAATCGGCCGCATGATCGCGCGCGCGGACCCGGACGACGCGGTCACCTTCATCAGCAGCCTGCCCGAGGAGAGAAGAGAAAGAGTCTTGAGCCACGTCGACCCCGAGCGGCGAGCCGGGTTTGACAAGATGATCAGCTATCCGGAGGGCACGGTTGGCAGAATTATGACGACCGATCTGCTCGCGCTGTCCCCCGACATCACCGCGCAGGGAGCGATCGACAAGATCCGCGAGCGGGGAGAGCTGGAGACTTTTTTTTATCTCTACGTCGTGGACGAGAGCGGAAAGCTCATCGGCGTCGTCCCGATCCGCAATCTCGTCGTCGCGCCGCCCGGCCGGCCGCTTCGAGACATGATGATCGCCGATCCGATCCGCGCCGAGGTTTCGATGGATCAGGAAGAGGCGGCGCGATTGGTTTCCAAATACGATCTGCTCGCGCTGCCGATCGTCGATCACGACGGGCGGCTGGCGGGACTCATCACCGTGGACGACGTGATCGACGTCATCGCCGACGAGACGACCGAAGACATGTACAAGATGGCCGGCGTCGGCATCAAAGAGCGCGCCTTCAGCCCGCTCATGGAGTCGGTCGTGCGGAGGGTTCCCTGGCTCGGCTTCAACATGGTGTGGGCGTTCGCCGCCGCGTCGGTGATCAGCGCGTTCGAAAAGACGATCGGCCAGGTGCCGTCGCTCGCGATCTTCATGCCGATCATCGCCGGACAGGCCGGCAACGCCGGCATTCAAACCGCGACCGTGGTGGTCCGCTCGATGGCTCTGGGCGAAATCGAATCGGGCAACCTCTCCCAGCTCCTGCGCAAGGAATGGAGCTTGGGACTGATCAAAGGAACGATATTCGGCACAGTTCTGGGAACGGTCGCTTGGCTATGGAAGGGAAATGCGGTGCTGGGTTTGGTAGCGGGCCTGGCGATGTTTCTCAATATGCTCGTGGCGGCGACGGGCGGAGTTCTCGTGCCGACGGCGCTGAGGAAATTGGGATTCGATCCGGCGACGGTCGCCGGCGTCTTCGATACGATGCTCACCGATTTCATGGGATTTCTAATTTTTCTCGGCCTCGCCACTCTCCTCATTCACTTTCTGACCTAATCCTTCGCTTCGGCTGCGAGCGCCGCGGGCGCCGGGCTCTTTCGCAAAATAAAAAGCAGGCCGCCGATCAGGCTATCCAGCGCGATCACGATAAACCACAGCAGTCCGAAAGCGATCGCCTTCTCCGAGCTGATGCCGATCCGGCGCAGCAGAAAAAGATAGCCGCCCTCGCGCAGCCCGATGCCGTTCAGGCTCACCGGCAGCGCGCTGAACGTGCTGACCAGCGGATAGATGATGAACGCGTAGGAGAACGGGATATCGGCGTCCAGCGCGCGGCCGATCAATACGTGCATCCACGTCTGCAACACGTGGACGATCAGCGAGAGGGCCATGGCATAAACGATCGCGCGCCAGTGGCGCAGGTAATTTTGCAGCGCCAGATTTAAATTTTTTGCCACCGGATGTTCCCGGCCGCGCAGCAGGCGGCCGAACAGAGGCAGCGAGAGCCCTCCAACCAGGAGTCCGACCGCCAGGGCAAAGGTCGCGTAACGGATCGCCGAGGGCAGCGAATAGCCGGGAAAACCCGCCACCGCCGCGGCTCCGATCCATACCAGGATCGCCATGCCGATGGCGCGATCCGCAAGCACGGAAATCGTAGCCAAAGCGACGGAGCCCGTGTGGACGTTTTCTTTTCGCTTCGCGCCGTCGCGCGCGAGATAAAAAATCCGCCCGACGTCGCCGCCCACGGTGCTCGGCGTAAACAGACTAAAAAACATGCCGATCAGGTAGAATACGACAAAATCCTTCCAGGGGTTTTGAAACCCCACGGCGCGCGCCAAGAGCGCCCAGCGAACCGAGCTCAAGAGTTGCCCGAAAAAATAAATCAACAAGGCGCCGGCGACGTAGGAAAGACGCGCCGAAGAGATCAAGTCGAAAAAGTGCCCAACGTCGACTTCGCGCCGGGTAAGAATAAAGACCAGCAGGCCGATGCTGACGCCGGCCTTGAGGAACATCATAAGGGAGCGCTTCATCGCTTCGGCGCTCCTTCCGCAAAGCTCTCCTCCGAGCGCACTTTGATTCCATGCCCTCGCAGCAAATAGGTGAAAACTCCCTCGCCCCGTGTCAGCCGTCCGTCGCGATAAACCTTGTTAACGCCGCACGAAGGACTCTTTTCTTTCAAGATCGCCTCTTGCCCCCGCAGTGAGATCGCACGGTTAAGCGCACGGGTTACGCCTTTCAGAAAACTCGCGGTCCGGTCTGTGCCACGATCGTCTATAATCATTGCCCTGCCTTCGGCCACCCTCTTTGCATCCCCGTCGCGAAATTCCACCGGCGGCCGGGGAACGCCCCAGCCCGCAAGTTTTTCCGGACAGACGGCGAGGTAATTTTTCCCGCGGAGAAAACGGAGGACTCCGGCGTGCGCCCGGTCCTCGCCGTTGTAGCGGCAGCGCTTGCCGAGGAGACAGGCCGAGACGACGATCGGAGGCTTCTTCATCCTTTTATCGGCGGATGAACCAGCGCCCCGTCTTCGTCCCTTGGTAGGCCGTCGACGAGAACTTTGCGCCCGACCACGCGCAGCCTTCCCTCCGCGTAGAGCTGGATCGCTTTCGGGTAAATCAGGTGCTCCTGCTTCAGGATGCGCGCGGAAAGCGACTCTTCGGTGTCGTCGGGATAGGCGGGCACGACGGCCTGGATGATGATCGGGCCCTGATCGCACTCCTCGTTGACAAAATGCACCGTGCAGCCCGCGAAGCGTACGCCGTATTCCAGCGCCTGCTTCTGCCCGTGCAGGCCGGGAAAAGCCGGCAGCAGGGCGGGATGAATATTCATGATGCGGTTGGAATAGGTCTGCACCAAAACCGGCGAGAGCAGGCGCATGAATCCGGCGAGGATCACGAGCTCGACGCCGCGCTCTTTGAGAATGGCGACCATCGCTTCGTCATAAGCCTCGCGGCTGAAAAATTTTTGGTGGTCGAGCACCGCGGTCGGGATGTTGTGATTTTTTGCGCGCGTGAGACCGAAGGCGTCTTGACGGTTGCTGAGGACGACGCGAATCGCCGCGTCCAGCCGCTTCCCTTCGATCGCGTCGATGATCGCCTGTAGATTGGTTCCGCCGCCGGAGACCAGCACGCCCAACGGAACTTGCCGAGTCATAGTTCTTTACGAGATGAGCTGCGCTCCTCTTTCTCCTTTCCGGATCTCGCCGATAACGGCGTAACGCTCGCCCATTTTTTTGAGCGCGCGCTCGACGCCGCCGAGATCGTTCTTTCCCACGACCAGAACCATACCGATGCCGTTGTTGAACGTGCGGTCCATCTCCGCCCGCGAGATCGAGCCGAATCTGCGAATCAGCTCGAAGATCGGCGGCGCCGTCCAACTACGCCGCCGGATCCACGCGCGTCTCCCCTCGGGCAAAACCCGCGGGAGATTTCCCGGAATTCCGCCGCCGGTGATGTGCGCGATTCCTTTGATGCGATGAGCGCGCAGCAGCGCGCGAACGACGTTGGCGTAGATCCGGGTCGGCTCCAACATCTCCTCTCCCAGCGTCCGGCCCAATTCCGAAATGCGGTCTCCGAGCCGTAGCCCCTTGGCCTCCAAGAGAACTTTCCGCGCTAAAGAGTAACCGTTGCTGTGAAGCCCGCTCGACGACAGGCCGATCAACGCGTCGCCCGGCGCGATCGACTGCGGCTTGGGAATTTTTTCTTTTTCCACGACGCCGACGGCGAAGCCCGCCAGATCGTACTCGCCTTCGGGAAAATCGCCGGGATGTTCCGCCGTCTCGCCGCCGATCAAAGTACAGCCCGCCTGCCGGCAGCCCTCCGCGACGCCGCGGATCGCCGCCGTCGCGATATTCACGTCGAGCTTGCCGCAGACGAAGTAGTCGAGAAAAAATAACGGCTCGGCCGCCTGCGTCAGGATATCGTTGACGCTCATCGCCACGAGGTCGATTCCGACCGTATCGTGAATGCCGGTCATGAAGGCGATTTTCAGTTTCGTGCCGACGCCGTCGGTGGAAGAGACGAGAACCGGATGGCGGACCTTGAGAGCCTTCAAATCGAAGAGGCCGCCAAAACCGCCGATTCCGGCGAGGAGTCCCGGCCGCGCCGTCTTCATCGCCACGCTGCTGATCCGCCGCACGAGGCGTTCACCCGCCGCGATGTCCACTCCCGCCGATTTATAAGTGATTCGTTTTCTTTTCGCCATAATTATTGGGACGCTTTC
>JBGQBP010000105.1:0-11906 GCA_041494945.1 Binatia bacterium
GATACCGAAATGGAGATAGATTTCGCCCATCCAGTCGCGCAGGTGGCAATGGCCGTCGATCAGTCCCGGAAGAATCGTCTTTCCTTTTGCATCGATCACCTCCGCGCCTTGCGGCACTGAGACCTCGCCGCGCTTGCCGGCCTCGCGGATGCGGCCGTCTTGAAATACGATGACCGCGTCGTTTATCGGCGGTCTCCCGGTTCCATCGATCAGCGTCCCGCCCTGAATTACCACTGGCCGGCTCTGCGCCCACAGCGGACAGGACACTGACAGGGCAACAAAGACGACGAGCCGGAACATTCGAGACATTTCTGATTTCATACGAACTCCCTAACGGTTATCCCTTCTCCCCGCTCACCAGCGCAAAGTAAAAATTTCCACGCACGCGCACTTTGTCGCCGTGCTTTTCGTAGCGGAAGTGTCTCTCCTCGAAGCGCCGCTTCAACTCCGCTGGATCGCCCTGGAGCTGCTCGGCGACCTCCAACCAGTGTCGGCCCGTCGGTATTCCTTCCATGCCTTCTTGATCGATGGCGAAGGTGTGAAGATCGGCGCGGACGATGCGGAAGCCCGCTTTGACCAGCAGCTCGCGGATCGTTTTAAGCGAATAGTAGTGAAAACGCTCGCCGTGGCCGCTGCTGAGAATTTCGTTGATGCGCTCGCGGATGCGCACGTCGAGATCGTTCTCTTCCGTCGCCACCACCGGATCGAGCACGACGAACCGCCCACCGGGCTTTAAGACCCGCAGCGCTTCCTGCGCGGTCAACGGCGCGTTGCCGAAATGGTGCAAGGCGAAAACGGTAAAAGCGCGGTCGAAGACGCCGGAGCGAAATGGAAACGCCTCCGCCTTCCCGGCGGCGGGAATAAAACCGGGAATCGGCTCTTTTTCCTTCTGCTCCTCCGCCACGCGCAGCATCGCCAGCGCTTCGTCCAGGCCGAAGATCTTGCCGCCTTTCAGCCGCTCGGCCACCGGACGCGCCACGCGCCCGGTGCCGGTGGCAAGATCGAGCACGCGCTCGCGGCCTGTTAGTTCCAGCGCCTCCACCAATTTCGCGACCAACTGCCCGCGATACTCCGACTGCGCCGCCCTGCGGTCGTACTCTTTCGCCTGCGCATGATCGTGAAAACGACTCTTGTGGGGTTCATCCTTCATTTTTCCGCCATCTCCTCGATGATTTTCCACTGCTCGTCGCCGACCGCCATGATCGAGAGGCGCGGCAAGCGGACGAGATCGAAGCACGTCAATTTAGCATTCGCTTTGATTTCCGCGAGCGTGACGGCACGCGGCAGCGCTTTGCCGGCCTCGATCTCGACCACGAGCAGCTTGGGATTTTTCTGCGCCGGGTCGGGATAGGCGTCGCTCGCCGCCCGCGCCGTGCCGACGGCCGCCTTCTCCTCTCCGGTATGGTAAATGAGAATTGGATCGCCCTTCTTGATGCCCTTGAGATTCTTGAGCGCCAGATTGTTTTTCACTCCGTCCCAGACGGTGCGCTTGTCTTTGACCAATTGCTGAAACGAGTAGACCGACGGCTCGGTCTTGAACAGCCAACGATTCGCCATGGCGTCTCCCTCTTAGAGCACTTATAGACAGCAACTTCCTCCCGTACAACCTCGATCTGAAACGATAGTGTAAAAAACTCTGCTCCTCAGGCCGGTCAAAAAGGTCCCAGAGACGAGGCGCGCGAAAATCGCCGAGCGCAGGCGTACTCCTTTCAGTACGTCGAGCGAAGGCGGTTGAGCGCAACGAAGTACATGGGCCTTTTTCAACGGCCTGAACTTGACTCGTGGACAGCTTCCGAAGTATGCAGGCTTGGAGGCGCGAATGATCACTCGTTTCAGATTACTGGGGCTCTTTCTTTCATTGGCGATCTTTGTCCCGGCCGGGCTGGCCGCCGCTGAGCGGATTCGCGCGTCCTACGCGGCGGCAAACGCCAGCCAATCGCCATTATGGGTCGCCCAGATGCGCGGGTTCTTTGCCAAATACGGGCTCGACGTCGATCTTCTCTACATCAGCAGCGGTTCGTTGAACGTCCAGGCCCTGGTCGGTACGAGCGTCCACTTCGCAGCCGGCGGCCCGGCCGCTTTGGAAGCGCGCCTGCGCGGGCTCAAGCTGTTAACCATCGCAAATCCTTTGACTGTCCTTGCCAGCAACCTGGTCGCGCTTCCCGAGATCAAGACGATTTCGGATTTGAAGGGCAAAATAGGAGGGATATCGCGCTTCGGCTCCTCGACACACCAGGGTCTTCGTTACCTCTTTCGTGCGAACGGCTTCAGCGTTGAGACGGACCTTAAGATGTTGCAGCTCGGCGGCGACTCAAGCCGCTTGGCCGCGCTCAAAACCGGCAAGATCCAGTACACGTTTTTAGGAGCGGCGGCCAGCGAGCAGGCGAAAACTCAAGGCTTAAAAATCCTGGCCACGGCCAACCAAATGGCCATACCCTTTCCGTGGACCTCGGTCGTCGTCAATGAAGCGTGGCTCGATGCGAACCGCGATACCGCCTACCGCTACGTCAAAGCGGTCACCGAGGCGATCTGGTTCATGAAGCACAATCGCGCGGAGAGCGAGAAGATCATCGCGAAGTATATGAGGCTCGACGATCCCCGTCTCGTCGCCGTCGAGTATGAGTTCAATGTTCCGCTGTTTCCCGATCTTCCCTATCCGACGATCGACGGCATGCGGCTCATCCTGGAAAATCTCGCCGCCGAAACTCCGGAGTTCGCGCGCCACGACCCGAAGGAGTTCGTCGACAGCTCGATCGTCGATCGCTTGAAGCGGGAGCAGTTTTTAGAAAGCCTCAAAAAGTAAGTCGCACAAAAAGGAGACGATTATGCCGAAGTTCAAAGAATTCAAAAAAGTTCTGCCGGCGGCGAACCTGCCGATGTTCCCCGACACCAGCATCGACGAAGAGGCCTACCGCAATCACCTGCGGTGGTTGATCACGCACGACGTCGGCGGCCTGGTTATCAGCGGCCACGCGGGCGAGCTGGAATCGTTGACTGCGAAGGAGAGAATCCGGGTCGCCGAGATCGCTCGCGCCGAGATTCCGGGCCATCTGCCGATGGTGGTGGGCTGCACCGGACTCAGCACGCGCGAGCTGGTCGAGTGCGCGCGCGACGCCAAAGCCGCCGGCGCCGACGGGCTTCTGGTCATGCCGATTCCGCACTTCGCCTTCGGCGCCGTCGATCGTCCCGAGCTGATCGTGCCTTGCTTCGAGGAATTGGCCGCGAAAGTTGATTTGCCCATGATCGTCTTCCGCTACGGCGCGAAGACGGGCCTCATGTATACAGTCGAAGTGCTGCAGAAGATCGCCGAGAAGGTCCCGCAGGTCGTCGCGATCAAAGATGCTTCTTTCGATTACGAGGAAGCGTGGGTGGCGTTTCAGGACTTCCCGCGCAAGATCAATTTTCTCGTCGCTCACGGATCGCTGTTTCTCATCCGCTTTGCGACCTCGGACGGCGCGGTCAGCTCGTTCGCCAACGTCGCGCCGGAATTCATCACCAAACTCTTCGAGCTCGCCCACTCCAATCAGATGGATGAAGCGACCAAGCTGTTCAACAAAATCAGGCCGCTTTCGAACACGATTTATTACAAGCAGCCGCTCATGCAGCACTGGGTGGTCGAGAAAGAAGCGCTCACGGCGCGCGGGCGCTTTCCCCGCTCGGTGGTGCGGCCGCCGTTTCAGCCGCTCCGGCCCGAGCACATCGAAGGCATCCGCCAGGCGGTCGCCGCGGCGGGCATGGCGCCGCTGGCGTAGCCGAGCACTTACATCCGGTGGACGCGAAGGAGAGATGAGTGAAGAGGATTCTGGTTGGCTGCTTCATCGCTTTGCTCATCCTCCTCTTTGCCGCGCCGGAAGCGCTTGAAGCCAAACCGGTAACCTTCGCGTACCAGACTCCCACGTTGAGCAGCACGCTGCCGATCATCGTCGGCATGCAGTTCGGCTTCTTCGCCGCCGAGGGACTGGAAGTTAAACCGATCTTCATCATCGGCGGACCCACGGCCATCGCCGCTCTGATCGGCGGCGACGTGGATTACACGCTGGCTGCCGCCGTCCCGACCGTGCGGGCGATAGTCCAGGGCGCGCCGCTCGCTATCGTTGGAGGAATCCAGCCAACCATCGACTACACCCTCATCGGCGCCAAAGGCATATCCGCGGTCAACGATCTCAAAGGCAGGGTCGTCGGCGTCACCGGCGCCGGCGGCATCGCGGAATTCGCCTCGGTCGAAGGGCTGGCGAAAAAAGGGCTGGTGCGCGACCGCGACTACAGGATTCTTTACGGCGTCGGCAACAGTCCCGCGCGCGCGCAGGCGCTCGAGGCGGGCAGGATTCAGGCGTCGCCATTTTCTTTCTCGGAAAAACTGGAGCTGGAGCGTAAAGGTTTTCCGGTGCTGTTCGATATCGGACAGACCCTAAGCGGGTTTCCGTTCGTCGTGATCGCCTCCAGCCGGCGCAAAGCGGAAATCGATCCCGAAGGCACGACCGCTTTGTTGCGCGGCATGAAGCGGAGCATGGATCTGATCATCACGGACAAAGAGAAAGTGATCGCCGCGGCGGTGAAGAAGGGCTCCTTCGGCGACCCGGGAACGATCCGCAAAGTCGTCGAGCACTTTGCCGGCCTCTACTCGATCTCGATTACCAAGGGGGAAATCGAGGCCGTCATCGCCGCCGCACGATTGGAGGCGGAAGCGAAGAAGCTCGGCGGCGCGGAGAAATTCTTTATCGGAACTTTTGCAGCCAAAGCGCTCGGCCAGAGCCGTTAGGAGAATCGATGTCACGCGATCTGAACCTTACGCTGATGCTGGCGGATTATCACCGGACGCGGCCTCTACTCTCCGGCGAGGTGACTGCCGATGGAATCACGTTGAACCCCTGTCCGGCTATGCCGGGGGAAGCGTGTCTCCGTCCGGTCTACGAGGAATTCGACATCGCCGAGATGTCGCTCTCCTGGTACACGATGGCGAAGTGTCGAGGCGAGCCGGTCATCGCGCTGCCGGTTTTTCCCATGCGCATGTTCATTCACCCGTACATCTTTTGCGGGTCTTCTTCGAACATTCGCGCTGCCGAAGAGTTGAGAGGGAAAAAGGTCGGCATGGACCAGTATCGTCTCACCGTCGGCCTGTGGGCCAGGGGCATCCTCCAGGAATTTTACGGCGTGCATCCGGAAGAAATTCACTGGTTCACCTCCGACCCGGAGGGAGCGGAATTCGAGCCGCCGCGAGGATTGTCGCTGACGGTGCGTCGCGAAGGCGTGGAATCGCTTCTACTGGACGGCGAGATCGAGGCTCTGATCGCGCCCAATGTCCCCGCGGCCTTCAGAGCCGGTGATCCACGCATCCGACGCGTGTTCAAAAATCCCCGCAGTGAGATCATGGAATATTTCCGTAAAACGAAAATCTTCCCGATCACGCACACGGTCGTGCTGCGGGAATCTCTGGTCGCGGAGCATCCATGGATCGTGAACAGCCTCGTCAACGCCTTCGTCGAAGGCGAAAAAATCTGCCGCAAGGCCTACGAATATCCCAAGCGCCTGGCGCTCCCCAGCGCCGTTCTGGTTATCGAGGAGGAAGAAGAGGCTTTCGGCAAAGATCCTTTCCAGCACGGATTAACGCCGCAAAACCGGGTTGTCCTCGATAAATTTCTCCAGTACGCTGAAGAACAGGGATACATTTCGTACCGGCCGAATTTAATCGATCTGTTTGCTCCCGTAGGGAACTAAAGCGCCATGGCTTCCTTCGCCGAATTCTGCGCGGATTTTTTCAAGCGCTACTTCGACCTTCATCCCACCGAGGCAATCCACTATGGAATCGAGGGCTACGACCATTTGCTCAAAGACTACACGGACGAGGCGTACCGGGAGGAAAAAAGTTTTGCGGAAGATTCTTTCAAGCGCCTGAGGCAGGTCTCCGTCAAGGGCTTGACGCAGGATGAGACGATCGACTACGCGCTGCTCGAAGGCCGGCTCGCGATCGAGAACTACGAGTTCAAAAAGGAAGACTACCGCCTCAAGCTGCCCGACCTGTATCTCTCCATGTCGCATTTCTACATCCTGACGGTCCGGCCGACCAACGACATCTTTGGAAACCTGCTGGCACGGCTGGAGCGATCATCTAAAGTCATCGAGCAGGGCATCGCCAATCTGAGCCGGCCGGAAGCCAATCCGCCGCGTCTCTGGACCGAGATGGCCGTCGAATCGGCGCGAGGGGGCATCTCTTTTCTCGACACTCTGGGAATTATTCCGAGAGTAAAAAACGCCGTGAAGGACGCGCCGCGCTTTCAGGCGGCCGTTGAGAAAGCGAAAGACGCGACTCGCCTCTTCCAGGAATTTCTCGAGCGCGATCTGCTGCCTCGCAGCCGCGGCGTCTACGCCGTCGGGCCGGAGCACTATCATCTGCTGCTCAAGAAGCGCCATTTCCTCTCCCACGACGCCGGGAGTCTGCTCGCCATGGGAGAAAAACTCTTCGCCGAGACGAAGCAAGAGCTGGCGGCGCTGGCGGAGGAGATCGCGCCGGGAAAAACCATCGAGGAGGTCGCGCGAAAAATTCAGGAGCGCCATCCCTCCAGGGACCAGTTGCTCCCGGTCTACCAGAAGGCGATGGAGGCGGCGCGGGAATTCGTGCGCGAAAAGCGGCTCGTCTCCTTTCCGCCGCGCGAAGAGCTGCGCGTCGTGCACACGCCGGAATTTCAGCGCCACGAGATCCCTTTCGCCGCTTACCTTTCTCCGTCTCCGAAGGACCCCGAACAGATCGGCTACTATTACGTCACGCCGGTCGGCGACGACGATCTACTGCGGGAGCACAACTGGACCGGCCTGGAAAATACTTCCGTGCACGAAAGCTATCCCGGCCACCATCTGCAATTCACCGTCGCCAACTCGATTCCCGCGGCCTGCACGCTGCCGCGTTTGATGAACGAGTCGTCGGTGTTCTACGAGGGCTGGGCGCTTTACTGCGAGCAGCTTATGCAGGAGCAGGGCTTCTTGAAAACCGAGGAACACCGCTTCGTGATGCTGAAAGACCGGTTGTGGCGCGCGCTGAGAATCATCATCGACGTCAAGACACAAACGGGCGGGATGACTTACGACGAAGCGGCAGACCTCATGGTCCGCGAGCTCCACTTTCCCCGGCCGCAGGCCGAAGGCGACCTCAACTGGTACAGCCAGTCCCCTTCGGTTCCGATGGGCTACGCGCTCGGCTGGTCGATCATCAACCGGCTGCGCGAGCGGGAGAAGCAGAAATTGGGCGCCGCTTTCGACCTGCGTAAATTCCACGATCGCCTTCTCAGTTCCGGCAGCATCTCCTTACCGCTCGTGGAAAAGCGCCACTTCTCAGAATAATGTTGAATTTTGAATTGTGAGTTTTGAATTGAATTCAAAATTAAAAATTAAAAATCCAAAATTGCCGAGAAGCGGTCCGCTTCTCGGGGCCCATATGTCCATCGCCGGAGGCGTGGGCAACGCGTTCCTGCACGGGAAGAAAGTCGCATGCGACGTCATCCAGATCTTCACCAAGTCGTCGCGCCAATGGGCCGCCGAGCCGTACAGTAAAGAAGAAATTCAGAGCTTCAAGCAGAATCGAAAAGAGACCGGCATCGCCACCGTCGTGGCGCACGACTCTTATCTTCTCAATCTTGGATCTCCCGACGAAGCGCTGAGAAAAAAATCGATCCGGGCGTTTATCGACGAGATGGAGCGCTGCGAGACGTTGTCCATTCCAAATCTCATCGCCCATCCGGGCGCGCACGTCGGCACCGGAGAGGCGGAAGGCATCAAAACGATCGGCCGCTCGCTGGACGAAGTCCACACGGCCTGTAGCGGGTTCAACGTCAAGGTCACGTTGGAGATCACCGCCGGCCAGGGAAGCTGTCTCGGCTATCGCTTCGAGCAGATCCGCGACATGATCGACGCGACGAAAGAAAGCGGCCGGCTCCGCGTCTGCTTCGACACCGAGCACGCCTTTGCCGCGGGCTATGACATCCGGACGCGCGACGGATACGACCAAACCTTCGGCGAATTCGACGCGAGGATCGGTCTCGACTTATTGGCCGCGTTTCATCTCAACGACTCGAAGAAAGAATTTCATTCGCGCGTGGACCGTCACGAGCACATCGGCAAGGGACACATCGGCGTGGAGGCTTTTCGGCTGCTCCTGAACGACCGGCGCTTCTGGGGAATCCCGATGTGCCTGGAGACGCCGAAGGGCCCGGACCTGAAAGAAGATATCGAGAATCTGGCGCTGCTCAGAAGCCTCATTCAGAGTCCCTGACATCAACCATTAGAACCAAAACCTCACTCTCATAAATTAAGGCGTCGGCCATCGTCTGATGCTCCCGTTCAGCATGTCCGTGCTTCACAAATTTTAGGATTAACTTACACTTCGGGCGAAGCAAATCCGTTTCATACGGAAGTCTCGTGACTCATCGCATTGGGGGTATTGCCGCCTGGGTCAGGGTCGGGCCTCAGCCTTATATCCTCGGTGGCGCCACCTTGGCGTTGCTTCACGGATTGCCTGGAACTCCGCGGTCTCACCACCTTCACGCTTTTGATAGAGCGTCTCTTAGGTCGGTAGCGTTTGATATAAGCATCAACGCTATTGTTCCCGGAAGACAAAAAATCCCAAAAATTAATCCCTCGATAACGGCACGTTTCACAAACGCTGAGCAAAACAAGATAATCTTGAATTCCAATCTCACTACTGCTACTTCCGAACACGCGTCGGAGTGTGGCAAAAGCCTTAATGGCATGCTCTGCCGCGTTGTTATTCCACGGGACATCATCGTAATCCATAAAGGTAAAAAGCTTCTCTTTATTTTTTTCAAAGCGTTTTTTATAGTCCACCCCTACTTCCGTCTCAAAACTGGCCTTTGCTAGCCATCGGTAAAAATGCCTAACTGCCCGTTTGTGTTTTCTCAGGAAACGACGCTTGAGTCCGTACCGATCAACGGTTTCAACGATCGGTTTTACCAAGGACGAAAAACCGTTGACGAATGACTTGAGTTCTTCATTGAACGGCGCGCGCAAGAGATCATCATTAAGATCCCGCATCAGATGAATGAGACATTTTTGCTGTGGGCACTTGAAGGAATCATAGACACCGTAAAAATCAGAGATCAAGATTCCCTTAAATTTCTTCAGCACCTCTTGGATCTTGGTGCCCTCTCGGGTTTCGGACCAAATGTAAGCGACATTTTCCTGACTTGCTAAAACCCAAACATAAGCGCTTCGACCATTTAAATTAACTTTGGTTTCGTCAACGTGGGCCAAGTGACCCGTCACGATATTTCGTACAATCTTTTTGTAGGCCAACTTATAAAAATCTGCGGCTGAGCTCTTAAATCTAACAATAGCTCCTCGCGGAAGGTCTAACCCAAAAAATTGATTTATTAACTTTCTTGCGGCTCTTTGCGAAATTTGTAGGTCAACAATAAGAAACGTGAAGTATCGTATCAAACCATTTCCATATTTACTTCTCGTCCAAGGTCTGTTTGGTGGCATAAAAGTTTTTCTGCATGTCCAGCAGATGTGGCGATCAAAGCGGTATTTTAGAACCCAACGCTTCACGCCTGCTGGAGAAAATTTAAGATCATAGACTGTTTTACTTCTCGGCCCCCACTTATAGACTTTTCGCGACTTACACTTGGGACAAACAACAGTGCGCCGATAGGGGATCTCCCTGGTTATCGGGTATTTGCTGTGCCTGCTAGACGCGCGCAAACGAATTTTTGCGGATAAACGCTGCGATCGAAGGACTATTCGCTCCCGTTGGTAATCCCAGTAAGCGGCGCGATTGATGTATTCAAAATCCGGTGTTACAAAGTTCAGCGGCCCGAATTTAAATGCTCCCCATCTTCTTAATTTATTCGTATCGACGAAGTCAGGATTTTCGTTTCGCTTTGGAGTTGATACTTGACCGCATAGCTGAGAAACGCAGTGGGCGACTAGCTCGAGGGCTTCACAATCACTGGTATTATATCTCAAAAGAGAATTCTTAATCCCTACGTCTCCCGAGGATTCCCAATAAAAGCGTGCTAGCGGCGCTTCGTAGCCGTTTCTGATTTCATGCGGCCACTGATAACCGAGATACTGGGCAATCTCTTTCAGGCCGTTTGAATATGTTGGGAAATAGATCCGGCTATAGATTACTGACAAGAGATTAACCGACTGCCGGATTAATGTTTCCACATATTCCGACTCTTCTTTGGAACTGCAGTAACGTCTGTTCATGGTTGCCAGAAACTCCTTTTCGAAGCTTCCGAAATGAACAATTCTGCTAACCCGGTGTTCGTGTAATTCAATGAGCAAGGCTTTCCACATCATCTTTTCTTCAGACCGGTCGTTTGCCCAGAATGAATACTGAATTGTCCGCCCGTTGAGTTGGAACCGGACGCCGGCAAGGAAATAGAAGGCGTGATTGGAAACCCCTTCTACGTCCAGGAAGCAATCATTGTCCTGAATCGTAAAAGTGGGCGCTCCGGCGACATGGATCTTATTCTCTCGAATGGCCAGTGCCTTTAGGGGATAAGAGAACTTATCTGGTTTTGAATGGGGGTTTTTGCTTCGTCTCCTTGGTCTGAACGTGTAGGAGAGTTGTGTGACTGTGAAAATTCCTTTGTCTTGTAGTTTCCGTCGCTCCTTGAGACTCATCTTGCCCAACAGGCTCAAATCGTCCGTCTTCATAGCCTCGCCACGGCACTGCTCTCGAAATTCACATTCAACGCAATGTTTATTCAAGATCGGTGGGGGTTCTTTTTCCTGTCGAAGTAGCTCGGTCAGTTGCCGTAGGTAGACGTGAACTCCTTTGAGTAGCCTGTGTAGATGAACCTTTCTAACGTGTTTGTTAGCTCCATCGACCAATTTGCCCACACGGATATCTACCCGATGAACGGTTTGTAAACATAGGGCGTCGTAAGCCAATAAGAGTTTGTCATGTCTATCCGCGCTTCGCTCCGATTGGCATCGGTAGGGAAGCCATTGAGTGTTTTTGACGCGCAGGTCCAGTATCTCGACAGCGTCGATGATGGACCTCACTTCTTCAGACTCAATGGAGCAATTGAAATATAGCGCAGACGCTTTCTTCAAAAATTCAGTTGCCGTCGGAGCTTCTATGATTTTGTGGGGGCTTTGTTTTTGAATGAAGTCCAGCCCTTGTTGTCGTAATTTATTTTGAAGGTCTTTTTGCCATGCCCCGAGTTTTGTCTGCTCCGATGAGGTTCCCAAGTTCTTGAGGTATGCTTTTCTTGGACAGTTGAGGTACGCCGTGAAAAGTTCTTTTGTGACAACCATTGTTTCCCCCTTCTTTTTATGTTTGCGTGGACGATTTACCTGACTTCGCTAATGCTACTCCGCTGCCGAACGACCGGCGCTTCTGGGGAATCCCGATGTGCCTGGAGACGCCGAAGGGCCCGGACCTGAAAGAAGACGTGGAAAATCTAACGCTGCTCAGAAGCCTGGTTGAGAGTTGAGAAGGGCCAAGTCCCATCTTCTCCTCTCCCGTTCGACTCTCTAACTTCCCTCTCCCATTCGATGGGGGAGAGCAAAGGTGAGGGCGAAAGAAAGTCATCGTATCGACCCGCTCTTACATTGACAGGAGAGGATCAGGGCCATATAATCACAAGAAAAGTTTCACGGAGGTCTTGTGCAAGAGGCTAAAATACTGAAGAAAGGGCAGTTAGTTATCCCGGCAAATATTCGAAAAAAGCTTCGGCTCAAGCCGGGTGATGCTGTCAAAGTCTTTGACTACGACGGAGCGATTCACGTTGTACCTTCCACTAAGAACCCGGTGAAAGCGGCAATCGGTATCCTACCGCTGCGACCTTCCATGTCCAAAAAACTCTTAAAGGATCGAGCAACGGAGTGACTCGTTGCCTTCAAGAATTTACGACAGCTTTGCCCTTCTCAAACTTTTCCAAAAA
>JBGQBP010000106.1:0-11867 GCA_041494945.1 Binatia bacterium
GCTTGAGGTTTAACACCGTTGACAGGCTGTAGCCAATTGGCTACACTCGAATTCAAGGTATGTGGGAAGCCGTTCCGAGAAAAGACATTGACATGAAAGGCAGGCAAAAAAAGGTTTTCCCGGCGAGCAGAGCCTACGAGGAAGGCTTGGATGAACGGCTCAAGAAGCCGGAATACGCAATCGGATACTTGAATGCTATTCTCCAAGAAAATGATTCAGACCTTTTGCTTTTGGGGCTTCGAGACGTCGCGCGGGCTTATGGCTTTACGCACATCGCTCAATCAACGGGCCTCAATCGGGAAAGCCTTTATAAAGCGCTTTCCAAGGGCAGGAATCCAAGAATAGGGACCGTCATGGATATTCTGTCCGCGATGGGCTGCAGAATCAGGTTGGAGCCAACCGGGAGGCCGGGACGCAAGGCGGCGTGACCTGCTCCAGAACAAACTCGCATCTCAAAACGAATATGGCCAAACCCGCCTCAAGAGGTACTACTATTTCCTGTTGCTCGTTAGGGTCGAATTTTGAATTTTGATGTTAGACAAAATCTCCGCCGTACTGCTTTCTTCGACAATCTTATCTTACAATCGTGCTCGTGGTTCGACAAGCTCACCAACCTGAGCAAAGTCGAAGGGTGATCGTGTCCCGCGTTCGGTGTCAGACTTGCTTAAGTTGCGTAACTTGAAGATGATCAGTTAAGCAAACAACGCAAGTCTGACACCCGTCCCAGGCTCCACCCAGGTAATGCTACCTAATTCATTACCCAATTAACTGGGTAGTACCTATTTCCATTTGGCCGTTCGCTGCCACTCTGCGGTCTGTCCTCGGCCCAGACATTTGACCCGCCCCACGGAACGGAGATTTTTTAACACCTGGCGGATAAGATCCACGCTCACACCGGGGCACTCGCGCTGAATATTCGAGACCCGAAAAGGGCCTGCAAATCGCCGGATGGCGGCGGTTATAAGCTCAGTCTTAGCTCCCTTCGGGGAGCTTGTCTGCCCGACCCGTTCTTCAAACTCTTTGTAAGCGGACTTGAGGATAAACAGCAGATAGTTCACGTAGGGCCAGGGGTCGTGCTTTCCCTCGTGCCAGCCCTGGGAACTTCGCTCCAAAGTCTCGTAGTAACGCTCTTTGTTCTCCTCGATGAGTCGCTCCAGGCCGATGTAACGGCCCACCTCAAAACCTAAGTGGTAGAGCTGGAGCAACAGAAGCAGCCGGGACACCCGGCCGTTGCTGTCGCGAAACGGATGAATGCAGAGGAAGTCGAGATTGAAAGCCGCAAGGACGATAAGCGGGTGTACCCATCGCTCGCGCAGCGAACGATTCCACATCTCGACCAACCCTTGCATGAATTCTTTTGTCTCCGCCGCCGGAACGGCTCTGAAGCGCACACGCTCGCGCCCATCGGGATATTTTTCGATGATGTCGCTGTCCTTCTCCTTGTATTTTCCCGCGTCCCAGATATCGCCGCGCGTCAGCCGGTGCAGCTTCTTTATCGTTGTCTCTGAAACGGGAAGCCTTGCGCCCTGCTCATGAATAAGTTTGAGCGCGTCCCGATAACCTCGGACTTCTTCCTCATCACGGTCGCGCAGCAGCGACTTCCCGAAAATCACTGTGCCAATGCGGGCCTGATCCACCGTGACGCCTTCGATCCGGTTGGACGAGACCGCGCTCTCAATCAGCGCGTGCTCGCGCAAGACCTTCAGTCTTTGCGGCGATTGCTTCGTGAACAGTTCCTGCTTGCCCCGCGCCTCGCCAAGGTCGGCAAGATACCAGGATGTGGAAGCGAGGATGGTTTCGGGCTTAGAGGCGAATTGTTGAAGCGTCTTCATACTTCTCAGTTCCTGGATTGGGGCGGCGCATTCTACCATTCGAACCATCCTAAGTAGCAGGCCACACCCTATCATCGATCCGTGACAGATCAGGTCATTTCATTTTTCCCCTTTTGACATCCAAGGTCACGCTCTAAAAGTTTTTTTGGCCCTCTTCTTTCGTCGTTCATCTTTGGCCTTTCCGCCATACCTCTCCCCTTTTTCCCGAACGGCATCGGATCCGGAAGATTTGACGACCGCCAGGTCGAACTGCGCAGGCCATTGCCGTTTGACTCGGTTTGTACGCCCTTGTACACTTCAGCCCTATGAAACTCTCCATCAGCGAAGCAAGGAAACGATTGCCCGAGCTCGTGCGCCAAGTGCGAAAGGACGCAGGGGCCAAGGTTGAGATCACGGTGCGTGACGAGGTGGTGGCGGAGCTGCGGGGGCCGCTGCCGGAGCCCGAACCAGGCGCCGCGGCGAAAAAACTGCGCGCGATTATGCGGAAACTGCCAAAGCGCCGTGGAGCAAAGACCCGCGTCTCCAGCCGGGTGAAACAATACCTTTACGGGTCCACCGGGACAAAACGGTAGTGGCGCTCCCGTCCCGCCTATTTTGCGACACTTCATTCTTCTACGCCTGTTTCGACCCCAACGACGCCAACCATGAGCGGGCCGAAGAACTGAACGAAGAAGCGGCTGCCTTGGCCGTGTCGTTCTTTACCACTTGGGACATCGTCGGCGAAACCGTTACTCTTTTACGATATCGGAAAGGGTTTAGGCCCGCGCTGACTTTTCTCGAAGAGGTCAAGCCGAATCTTACCATCGTAGAATACGGACAACGTGTGCGCGATGAAGCCGAAGACATCTTTCGACGACACGGGCGCAGCCGCCGCCTATCTTTTTGCGATGCCGTCTCTTTTGTCGTAATCACGACTCTACTCGATCACATGCCATCTCTCGCCTTTGACGGAGACTTCCAAGCGCTGGGCCTCACTGTGCTCCGCTAAACTTTCGGTTTCGGTGTTGAACCCCAGCGATTCCTCAGATATCGCCGACATGGCTTTCACCAGCAGACCGGCAGTGATTTTCTGCTCATCCATTTGATTCACCTGCGGCTGAGGCCCAGTTCCTGCCACATCCAACTGAAATCGTAGGCCGGCTGCCCGGCGCGGCGCTGGCGCTCCGCGTGGCTCTCGAAATCCTTCAGCAGCGCGACAAGCTTGGAGCGCAAAGTTTTCAACCGCGCGGCATGCCGCGGTGTGCGGTTGCCAAGAGCTAGCAACGGCTCGTCCGGCCATTTGCGATAATGCTCTTCGTAGAATCGTTGCAGCAGCTCGGCCTCCAGTTCCGGCGAAACCGCAGGCTTTTCTTTGGCGGCCGGCTTCGGCCTATGCTTCAGCGCCTGGCCAACGTCTTCGTAGCTTATCGCCTTGAACCGGACAGCCTCTTCGAGAAGGCTCTCCAGACGCTCCCGCCCGCGCTCCGCGCGCCGCTTGGAGGTGCTTTCAAGCACCAAGCGACCGGCCTCGATAACGATGGTTCCGAGGCTGCGCTGGAAGACTCCGGCGGGCTCCAGCCAGGCGTAGGTCCCGTCGCCGTGGTCTACAACGTCCGCATGTCCGCCGAGTTTGGCCAGCACGGCGCCGCGGTCCTTCACCTCAAAGATCACCTTGGCGAAAATAAAAGGATCGCCTT
Source organism: Binatia bacterium (assembly GCA_041494945.1). Taxonomy (GTDB): domain Bacteria; phylum Desulfobacterota; class Binatia; order UBA9968; family UBA9968; genus JAJPJQ01. Next base: position 3,509 of record JBGQBP010000106.1, read on the forward strand.
CCGCAGTCCTGACCTTTGGAAACGGCCGAAGCGCCACCCGCTCCAGCCACGACTGATGAAAGAAGGGCGCCATGGACTTGAAAAATTCGGCGATACTTTTCTTCGGAAATCGGCGCGTAAAGACCCGGTGTGCTTTGCGGAGATCTTTTAGGAGGTCGTCTTTGGCCGCGGCCGGAAAGATATTGGGAATAGTCTCCAGAACCGTCTCTCCACCCTCTCCGCGGCCGACCCTCGCGGCGATCACGTCCCAGGTCACGACATGCCGGGTCGCCAGTCGCTCCGCCACCCGCACCCGCCCATCGTCCCACAGGTCGCGAAGATCGAAGCCTTGATCGGGTTTTACCCCGAGTATTTCGTACAGCCTCAGATGGCTGTCGCGCATCCCGTCCAGATAATTCCGCTCCCCGGGATTCAATTTCTCACCTTCTCGTTCGAGGAAGAAATCCACCGGCCTTCGACCGTCGCCGAGATCGAAATCAAAGGCGAACCAACTGTTGTAGGCGATCTCGACCTGCTCCAAATCCATTACCCGCTTCAGCTCTTCATCCGGCTCGTCCAACAGCCAGTCGCCCCAGAAAATTTTTAAAGCCGCCTCATGGTTTCCCTTGAATTCCGCTCGGGCCGAAAAGCGCATAAGTCTTGCCAATGTGCTGTGGCGCTCACCCGTACTGTACGATTTCACCACCGCCCCAGCCTTATTCAAACAGCACCTCTTGAATTTGAGTCCGCTGCCGCACGGACATGGGTCATTTCTGCCGGCTGGACTCACAGGTCTGTTATCCTTTTACTCAGGCTCCACCCAGGTAATGCTACCTAATTCATTACCCAATTAACTGGGTACTACCTATTTCGATCCGGTTGGACGAGACCGCGCTCTCAATCAGTGCGTGCTCGCGCAAGACCTTCAGTCTTTGCGGCGATTGCTTCGTGAACAGTTCCTGCTTGCCCCGCGCCTCGCCAAGGTCGGCAAGATACCAGGATGTGGAAGCGAGGATGGTTTCGGGCTTAGAGGCGAATTGTTTAAGAGTTCTCATCTATGGGGTCTGACTTCTACATCTCGACTATCTTCCTCACTCCTTCTAGGCGGGATTGCTTACTATTCTTCACGTAATTCAGCGTTTTCTTCCTTCCCCGAGTCGAGTAAGAAAACCGATGAAGCGGTATTCGATCTAGTCGGGGAGGTTTCGCAGCCAATTCCATTCCTGAACGAGCCCGTCGTAGAGCTTGACGCGCGGAACAAAGCCCAACTTCGCCCGCGCCGCGGAAAGCTCGGCCGCGGTGTGGCGCACGTCGCCCTGCTGCCGGGCGAGCCTTTTGAGCTTGGGTTTGCGGCCCGATATTTTTTCGATCATGCCGATGACTTCCTCGACCGTCGTGCACGAGCCGCCGCCGAGATTGAAGACCTCGCCCGCGCCCGGATACGCCGCCGCGGCAATATTTCCCTCGACGATGTCCGAGCAAAAAGTGAAATCCCGGCTCTGTTTTCCATCGTCGTAAATCGGGATTTCTTCTCCGCGATGATGCGCGCGCATGAGAATGTGAAAGAACATATCCGGCCGCTGGCGCGGGCCATACACCGTGAAGTAGCGGAGCGAGACCGTCGGCACGGCGAACTCCTTCCAGTAGAGGTAGCAGAGCTGCTCGGCGGAAAGCTTGCTCACCCCGTAAGGCGAGACCGGCCGCGTCATGCCCGTCTCGCGCATCGGCAGATCGGTCGTGTCTCCGTACACGGACGAAGACGAAGCGTACACGAATTTCTTGATGGCGGATTTCTTGCTCGCCTCCAGAAGCTTTTGCGTCGCCAGGATATTGTTGTGCGTGTATTCGACAAACTCCCGGCCCCAACTGGAGCGCACGCCGGGCTGCCCCGCGAGGTGAAATACGTAGGTAACGTCGCCGAGCATTTCATCCAGGTCGAGATCGACGATGTCCCGTTCGACGAATTGGAACCGGGGATGGCTGGAAAATTGAGACAGGTTCCATTCTTTGAAGCGGCGCGGATAGTTTCCGAGAAACTTGTCCACGCCGCGCACGGTGTGGCCTTCGCCGAGGAGCCGCTCCGCCAGATGAGAGCCGACAAAGCCGGCAACGCCGGTAATCAATGATATCATGCGAACTCCACTATTTTTCTTGGGATAAATCCCGAACGATCCAGTTGGCGGCCTGCCACAAATCTTTCACCGTCACCCAACCCGGTTCCGCGGCGCGCTCCGGCGGTTGAGCTTGAATCAGGATTCCTCGTGCGCCGATGCGCTCCGCGAGCTCCATGTCGGTCGCTTGATCTCCGACGACGTAGGAACGCCCAAGGTCCAGCTTCAGCTCGGCGGCCGCCCGTCGCGCCAGGCCGACGTTGGGCTTGCGGCAGTCGCAAGCCAGGCGATAGCTTCCGAGAGCCTCGGTCGGATGATGCGGGCAATAAAAAAACCCGTCGAACCGCGCGCCGGCGGCGGCCAGACGGCGCTCCAATTCCCGATGAATGCGCCCGAGCTCTTCCTCGGTCAAAAGACCGCGGCCCACCGCGGACTGGTTGGTGATCACGGCGACCTTGAGACCGCGCTCGCATAGTAACCGTATCGCCTCCGCGACGCGCGGCAAGAGCTCGACCTGCTCCAGGCGGCTGAGATGGCCGACGTTGCGGATCAGGGTCCCGTCGCGATCGAGGAGGACCCCCGTCTCTCCAGCCGTCAGAGTCTCCATAACACATTAGGCCCCGCCGCGCCCGGCCTGGATCATCCGCCGAACTGCCGCGATCAATTGATCGCCGTTCTCCACCGCCATCTCGACGCGCAGCGCCATCAACTTTTCTTTGGCGAACGGGAAGCGCACGAGCTTGATAATGTCTTTCTCCGTGGTGAGGATGAAATCCACATTCTGCGCGGCGCGGTTGATTCTCTGCCAGTCTCGGGTCGAATAATTGTGGTGATCGGGGAATTCAATCGTGTCCACGATCTCGCCGTCCCAGTCGTGGATCATCCGGTAAAACGGAGCGGGATCGGCGACGGCGGAGACCGCAAGGATCTTGCTTCGATCCAACAGCGTCAGCGGGCACTCCTTCCAGCGCCCGCTCTCCATCGTCAAAAGCACGCGCGGCTTGAGCGCGCCGAAAAAAACGGCCTCCTTCGGGCGGCGCGCCAAGAGGTTTTCCCATTGGTCCCGCGCGCCGGTCACCAGATAAAGGTTGGCTCTGCGGAGACTGCGCCGCGGCTCGCGGAACGGGCCGGCAGGGAGCAGCCATCCGCTCCAGTCGGCGCCGAGGAGCAGTAGATCGATATCGCGCTTGAGCCGGCGGTGCTGAAAGCCGTCGTCCAGGATAAAAACGTCGGCATCCTCTTCGCGCAACATTCTGTTCCCGACCTCGAAGCGATTCTCGCCCACGCCAACCTTCAGGCCGAAAAGACGGGCCATCATGACCGGCTCATCGCCCGCTGCCGTGTATTCGGGATGGTCGCCGGCGGGCGGAGAAGGATCGGGCGCCGGCTGCAACATGACGGATTGTTTGCCGGCTCTTTTATAGCCGCGGCTGAGAACCGCCACGCGATAACCCAGTTTTTTAAGCTCAGCGGCGAGCCAAATCGCCGTCGGGGTTTTGCCGGTGCCGCCCACCGTCAGGTTCCCCACGCACACGACCGCGCGCGGAAGGCTCTCGGCGCCGAGCCAGCCGGCGGAGTAGAAAAGGTTCCGGATGCGAACCCCGAGGCCGTATAAAAAAGACAGGGGCAAGAGCGACAGCCACAGGGCGTAATGCCCTATCCCCTTTCCCTCCCAAACTCTTCGAGCCCAAGCGCCGTCCATTTTCCGCGTCGTCCATCCCGGCTCAGAAGTAGCGGGCGACCAGTTCCATGCTCCTTTCCACGACCTTTTGATCTTTCTTGACGACATCGTAGGCGCGCGCTCCGGCTTTCTCGACGCTCGACCGGTCGCTCAAGAGCCGCGTTAGCTCGCGCGTCAGGTCTTCTTTTCCACAAACCTCGATGCCGCCTCCGCTGCGCTTGAGATCCTCCGCTATCCGGCTGAAATTGGTCATATGCGGTCCGAAGAGAACCGGTTTGCTGAAACGGGCCGGCTCCATGACGTTGTGACCGCCGCCGTCGACCAGGCTCCCGCCGACGAATGCGACGTCGGCGAAGGAGTAAAAGGCCGCAAGCTCGCCCAGCGTATCGACAAAGACAACGTCGGGAGCCGTGTCGCCGCCCCCGTTCTTATCGCTCCTTTTGGAGTACCGAAGCCCGCTGCTCACCAGCAGCTTCTCGACTTCAGGGAAACGCTGAGGGTGGCGCGGCGCCAAAACAAGGATTAGATCCGGAAAGCTCGGCTTCAGCGCCTGGAACGCCTCCAGAATAATTTCCTCCTCGCCGCGGTGCGTGCTGCCGGCGACAAGGACGCGCCCGCCGTTTCCGCCGATCCGCAATAGCTCGGTCGGCTCGGCGCTCTGCGTCTCTTTTCGGTTTTCCAGCATCGAAGCATCCTTCAGATTTCCCGTCACCGACAACCGGCTTGCGTCCGTTCCCAGGCGCATCATTCGCTCGGCATCCGCCGCGCTCTGCATGCCGAGCGCTGTCAGATGTTTGACCACTTGCGAAAAAAACCGCCGGAAGAAAAAATAATAACGAAAGGAGCGGGACGAGACCCGGCCGCTCAACAATAGCGTCGGAATGCCTTTGCGGTAAGACAACCGCAAAAGGCTGGGCCAAATTTCAGTCTCCAGAACGATCAAAATGCCGGGGTCGAAAACCGCCAGCGCGCGGCTGACGATCCAGGGGTGATCCAGGGGGACCAATATGCAAAGGTCCGCTGCCGGGATGCTCTTTCGAGCCACCTCTCTGCCCGCCAGGGTAAAGGTCGATAACACGATCTTGCGCTCGGGAAATTTTGATTTTAAACCCTCCGCGAGCGCTTTCGCGGCAAGAACCTCGCCGACCGACGCGGCATGGAGCCAGATCGGCCGGGCGCCCCGCATCGATTGGCGCAATGTGCGCGGATAAAAACCTAGCCGCTGGAGAAGCCCGCGGCGAAATCTCTCGCCCAGCGCCAGGAACAGCGGAAGCAGCGGCAGGCCGAGAATCAGTCCCGCCGTCCACACGGCATAGTAGAGCCAATATTGCATCATGACGCGTCAATGCAGGATAATACCTCCCACGGGCCTCTCTTCCTCGAGAAGCTGCAGGGTGTAGAGCCTGCTGTACTCGGACTTGCGCTCAAGCAACTCGTCGTGCGTTCCTTGTTCCGCGATCATGCCATCGACCAACACCACGATGCGCGTCGCCTTGCGAATGGTCGAGAGCCGGTGCGCGATCACGAGGGTGGTCCGCCGCACCATCAGGTTCTCCAACGCCTCCTGAACCAGCCGCTCCGAATCCGAATCCAGCGAGGAGGTCGCCTCGTCGAGAATGAGCACCGGCGCGTCTTTGAGGATAGCGCGCGCGATCGCCAGTCTCTGGCGCTGCCCTCCCGAGAGTTTCAATCCAAACTCGCCGATCATCGTATCGTAGCCCAGCGTCATCCCGAGGACGAACTCTTCGGCGTGCGCCGCCCTGGCGGCGGCGTTGATTTGATCCATGTTTTTGGACGGATCGCCGTAGGCGATGTTGTTCTTGACCGTGTCGTTGAAAAGAAACGTATGCTGCGTGACGATGCCGATCTGAGAGCGCAGGGACTCGAGCGTCACGTCGCGGATATCCGCGCCGTCGATCGTGATCTTGCCCGAGGTCACGTCGTAGAACCGCGGCACGAGATCCGCCAGGGTGCTCTTGCCGACGCCGGAGACGCCGACCAGCGCCACCATCTCGCCGCGGCGGATTTTCAGGTTGATGTTTTTCAACACCAGCTTGTGCGCGTAACCGAAGCTAACGTTGTGAAACTCGATCGCGTCCGAGAACGCCGGCGCCGGCCTGGCGTGGGGATGGTTTTGGATCTCCGGCTCGCTGTCCAAAACTTCGAAGACCCGCTCGGCCCCCGCGATGCCTTGTTGAATGACGGTATAGGTCTTGGCCAGAGCCTTGAAGGGCTGGTACAGAAGAAACATCGCCATCAGAAAAGCCATGAATTCGCCCTGAGTGCGTCCGCCTGAAGTGACGCTAACGCCGCCGTACCAAAGCACCGCGGCGATCGCGAAAGCAGCCAACATCTCCATGACCGGGCTGACAAATCCCTGCGTGCGGCTCGCTCGGATCGCTTGCTTAAAAATCTTCTTATTTTCGGCGTCGAATCGGTCGATCTCATATCGCTCCATGCCGAAGGCCTTGACGATGCGGTTTCCCTGGATGCTCTCCTGCAGCAGATTGGTTAATATTCCCTTGGTCACCTGTCCCCTCTTCGTGAGGCGCTTGATCCTTTTACTCATCCGGGTGATCGGTAAGACCGAAGCGGGAAAAACGATGAACGCTATGCTTGCCAGGACCCAATCCATGTAGAATGCAACGGCTACCAGACCGATCAGCGACATCGAGTCGCGCATGACCGAGGCCACGGAATCCGTCAGCGCCGAGCGCACGAGGCCCACGTCGTTGGTGACGCGGGAGATGAGGGTGCCCGTCGGATGGCGCTGAAAAAAGGACAGGGAGAGAAACTGCAAATGGCTGTTCAAAGCGCTGCGGATGTCGTTCAGGATGCGCAGCCCGACATAATCGGTGAGGTAGTTGTGTCCGAAGTTGACGAGGCAGCGAAAGGTAAACACGGCAACGATGAGCAGCGGCAGGTAAGCCAGTGCCGTCTGATCCTTGCGGGTGAAAACATCGTCGATGACGTGCTTCAGGAGAAGCGGGGCCGCTCCGGTGGTCGCGCTATAAGCCACCATGCAGATCATAGCGAGGATAAAATACGGCCAAAGATAAGGTCTTAGATATTTTAGCAGGCGCCGATATATCTCCACGTTTCTCTCCTCCGTTGAATCGCTCTTCAATGCCGGTTCATCATCGCCAGCGCGATGTCCGCCGTTCTCCCCACCGCTCCCGGCGAGCCGAGCTTCGCTCTCACCTCGGAGAGCTTCGAGATCATACGCTCGCGCAGTTCCCGGTCGCCTAGAATCGCCCTGCTCTCCGCGGCGATCCTTTCGGCGGTCACCTCGTTCTGAATCAATTCCGGAACGACTTTCTCTCCGGCGATGATGTTCGCCATGCCGATCGAGTCCACTCGAACGAGCCGGCGCGCGAGCGCATAGGTTATTCGCGCCAGGCGGTAGACGATGACCATGGGACGGAGCATCAGCGCCGTCTCGAGCGTCGCCGTCCCCGACGCGGTCCAGGCTAAATCGCAGGCGTGGAGCACATTGTAAGCGTCTCCGTCGCTGAGCGAAACACCGACCGAACTGCCGGAGAGACTACGCTCGAGGCTATCCCTGCCGACCGTGCTGGCCCGGACCAAAATAAACTGCAGCGCCATCTCCCGGCTCAATATCTCCGCGGCCTCGATCATTACGGGAAGATGATACGCCACTTCGCGGCGGCGGCTTCCCGGAAGGAGCGCTATAGTCTGCTTCGATGGGTCCAAACCAAGCCGCGCCAGTGTTTCCTCGCGCGACCTGGAGGCGCGCGCCACGTCGAGCAGCGGATGGCCGACGAATTCGACCTTGACTCCCGCCTGCTCGTACAGCGGAGCTTCGAACGGGAAGACCACGGCCACCCGGTCGGCCAGGCGGGCGATCTCCGCGATCCTGCGCTTGCGCCATGCCCACACTTGCGGGCTGATATAGTATAGCACCGGCACCCCGAGACGCTTCGCCACCCGCGCAACCCGCAGGTTGAAGTCCGGAAAGTCGATCAAGATCAGCAGGCTCGGTCTTTGCTCGCGCAAATTTTTTTTTACCCGCGAGTAGGCCCGCCAGAGACTCGTTAGATTCCCCGCCAGCTCAGTGAGGCCCATTCCGGCAATCCGGGCGACGTCGAAGATGATCTTCGCGCCCTCGCGCTTGAGCGCTTCTCCTCCAACCGCGGAAATGTCCAAAGTTGAATCCCGCTCACGAAGCGCCCGAACAAGATGAGAGCCATGAAGATCCCCGGACGCCTCTCCCACCACCAAAAGGACCCGCTTGCCGCTTCCCACCTGAACGCTCAGACGGCTCTCAACTTTCCGCTGATCATCGCAGCGATCTCCAGGGCTCTCAGACCCTCTTCGCCGCTGACCAGCGGATCGACCCGGCTTTTTACCGAATCCAGAAAGGAATCGATCTCGTCGGCGAGCGCGTCCGCTTCTTGAATCTCGACCGTCTCGCCCCGGATATCCATCCAGGAGGCGCCCTTCTGGGGCCGGCGATAAATCTGCGCGCGCTTCTCTCCGTAGTCGATCGAAATGTAAGCGTCCGGTTGAAAGAAGCGGATCTTTCTTTCGCGCTTTACCGACACCCGGCTTGCGGTCACGTTGGCGA
>JBGQBP010000107.1:0-11746 GCA_041494945.1 Binatia bacterium
ATTACTACGTCACGATGGTGGGCGATTGCGCGGCTGCCTACGATCCCAAGCTGCACGAGAGCACGCTGGAAAATATCCGCTGCCACTTCGGCCTGGTGGCCACGTCGGACGAGATCATACAGACCTGGCAGGGGATGGGACAAAAGAAGGTGGCGGGGATTTAGTTTGGTTAACTAAAAATTCAAAACTAAGAATTCAAAATTACTTCATGAAGTCGGCGTTGATGCGGTCGAGCAATTCAGGGGGCGGCTGCAGCACGTCCTGATCCAACTCGGCCAGCGGCGTGTCGCCGAGATTCAGCTCTTCGGCAAAGTCCACCCGATTGGGATCGTAATAAATAAGGCCGGTAAGGAATTTTCCTTCGGCCACCGACGCGTGGATCATATTCATCGCCTGCATCCTGCTCGTCGGATCGTAGTCTTTGCCCAGCTTGTGTAGGACGATGCGCGAGCCGTCGTGCAGCGTGACCGGCTGCTCCGTCCCTTCCTTATAGTCCACTTCGATATTCTGATAAGGAGGGATAAAGTCGATATCGTGAAGCGGGTCTAAATGCTCCTTGACGTATTTGAGGCTCTTGGTCGAGCCCTCGTGATTGTTGAAAGTCACGCATGGGCTGATGATGTCCAGAATCGCGCTGCCTTTGTGCGCCAGCGCTCCCTGAATCAGCGGCGTCACCTGCTTGCGGTCGCCGGAGAAGCTGCGGGCGACGTAAGTCGCGCCGAGGACGATCGCAAGCTCGCAAATGTCGAGCGCAGGATTGTCGTTGACCTTTCCCCCTTTCATCACGCTGCCTTTGTCCGCCGTCGCCGAGAACTGGCCCTTGGTCAGGCCGTAGACGCCGTTGTTCTCGACGATATAAGTGATGTTCACGTTGCGCCGCATCATGTGGCAGAAGTTGCCGAGGCCGATCGCTGCCGTATCGCCGTCTCCCGAGACGCCGATCGGAATCAGCTTGTGATTGGCGAGATTGACGCCGGTCGCCACCGCGGACATCCGCCCGTGCACCGCGTTGAAGCCGAAGGACTGGCTCAAGAAATAGGCCGGCGTCTTCGACGAGCAGCCGATGCCGGATAGCTTGACGACTCTGCGCGGGTCGACGCTGCTTTCGAAAAACGCCCGCATGACGGACGCCGAGATGGCGTCGTGGCCGCAGCCCCGGCACATCGTCGAAGGCGCGCCCTCGTAGTCCTTCTCGGTCAAACTTACGCGGTTAACTTTTTCTCCTGCCATTTTGCTTCCTCTTTCAAGTTGCCGTCATGATGCTGCCGGATCTGCCGCACGACCTCCAATGTCGTTACCGGCAGGCCGTCGTAGATCAGAATGCTCACGATTTTAGCTCCCAACTCCGCCCACTCGTCTTTAAAAATAGACGCCATTTGAGCGTCGCGGTTTTGTTCGACCAGATAAATCACGTCGTGTGCGGCGACGAATTTTTTGGTTTCCTCCGTGAGCGGCAATGCCCGCAATAGGAGATGATTGGTTTTCAGTCCGGAGGCTTTCAAGCGATCCCGCGCTTCACGCACGGCCTCGTAACTCGAGCCGAAGCAGATGACGCCGGTTTTGACGCCGTCCTGCATTTCGATAATCGGTTTGGGAACGTACTTACGGGCGGTCTCGAACTTTTTCCGCAGCCGGTCGAGCGTTTCTTTGTAATCCTTTTCGTCTTCGGAATACTTCGCGTCGGAGTCGTGGCCCGAGCCGCGGGTGAAGTAAGATGCTTTCCGATTGAGATTTCCCGGGATAGTCCGGTAAGGAATGCCGTCGCCGTCCTGGTCGAAGTAGCGGCGGAACTTTTTTCCTTGCTTTTCCCATTGCTCGAGCATCTCGGCGGTGAGGAGCTTGCCGCGATCAAAAGGCTCTTTCTCGAGCTTGAGCGGCTCCGAAGACCAGAGATTCATCCCCAGGTCCAGGTCCATCATGACGAAGACCGGCGTCTGGAAGCGCTCGGCGAAGTCGAAGCTCCGGCGCGAGAGATCGAAGCAGGACTTCATGTCGTGAGGAATCAAAATGATATGGCGAGTGTCGCCGTGCGAGGCGTAGTACATGAGCTGGATGTCGGCCTGCTGCGTCCGCGTCGGCAACCCGGTCGACGGTCCGCCTCGTTGAATGATGAAATAGACGCAAGGAATCTCGGCAAAGTAGGCCAGGCCGATCGTCTCGTTCATGAGCGAAAGTCCCGGCCCGGAGGTGGAGGTCATGGACCGCACCCCGGCCCAGCCCGCGCCGACGATCATGCTCGAGGCGGCGATTTCGTCTTCCGCTTGAACGATCGCGTAGGCCGCCTTGCCGGTGTTCTTCCGCAGGCGCGGCATGTAGTGCTCGATAGCTTCCGCCAGCGAGCTCGAAGGCGTGATCGGGTACCACGCGACAACCGAAGCGCCACCGTAGATAGCGCCCAACGCGCAGGAGGTGTTGCCCTCGGTGATGATCTTTCCTTTGTTGCCGTCCGGAATCGGCTCCAGGCGTCCGATGTTTTGAGTGTAGCCTTTCTCTTTAACGTGGTTGAATCCGGCCTCGATGCAGACGAGGTTCGATTCGATCACGGCCGGTTTTTTGCCGAAGGCGTCTTGCAGGACTGCTTTGATGGTTTCCATGTCGATGCCGAAAAGAGCGGCCAGGGATCCGACATAGACCATGTTTCGCTGCTTGATGCGTAGAGGCGAGGCGGGGACGATCTTCTGGATCATCTTGTTCGCCGGAACGCCGCAATACTGGACGCCATCCCTCTTCAGATTGGGCGCCAGTGGCGTAGAGTCGTCGTAAATAATGATGCCACCATCGCGCACGCGATAGATATCCTTGGCGGCGGTCGTGTCGTTGAACATGACCATGACATCGATCGCGTCTTTGCGGGCCATGTAGCCGTCGGCGGAGGCGCGAATCTGGTACCAAGTCGGCAAGCCCTGGATGTTCGACGGAAACATGTTCTTCGAAGAACAGGGGATTCCCATCTTGAAAATCGCCTTGAACAGGATGTTGTTGGCCGAGGCGCTTCCCGTCCCGTTTTCCGTCGCTATGGAGATGCTGAGATCGTTGATCGTTGATGTTTCCATAATTGAACCGCCGAGTTACCTCCCCTCCCTAATTTTATTAACTTACCAGGGATCACCCGTAAAGACAAGAAACGGCGACCGATCACCCCGGCGTATAGTGCTCTTCGGACTCCCAAAACTCCTCGATTTCTTTCCAGGTATTGCGTACGTTTTCATCCACGTCGAGGGCCTTCGCGTATTTCAAAACGTCGCGCATCGACACAATGCCGACGAGTTGATTTTGCTGCCCGAGGAGCGCCATGTGACGGAAGTGTCTCTTGTGCATCTCCTCCAAGACTTGTCCGATCAAGGCCGTATGAGGCAACGTCACTAGATTGGATGTCATAACCTCCCGGACGGTTGTATTTCTCGTATCGAGTCCTTTGACGGCGACCCGCATAAGGACGTCGCGCTCAGTAAAGATCCCTTTAAGCTTGCCCTTGTTGAGGACCGTGATGCAGCCAATGTCCTTCTTGATCATCAGTTCAATGGCCTCGCGAATGGGTTGAGAGTCTTCGATCGTGGCGGGGTCCTTTGACATGACATCCCCGACGGTCTTGCTGTCGGTTAGCCGTTGTCCCAGTGCGACGGCAAGATCCAGAATTTGCCGCATCGAGACGATGCCGACGATTTTCCCCTTTTTTTCGCGGACGAGGAGATGGCGAAATTTCGAGCGGTACATTTTTGCCAGCGCGTCAACGATGTGCGTGTCTTCGGGAACGGACCGGATCGGGCTCGTCATGACCTTCTTGATGCCGGTCTTTGTTGGTTCCAGTTTGTCACTCATCACCCGTTTCTGAACGTCCTTCTCCGTGAATATCCCGACAGGAAGTCGGTCTTCCGTTATAATGATCGCGCCGACGTCCTTGGCGACCATCAATTCCATGACTTCGAGGATCGTGCTCGACACCGGCGCGGTATTCAGGTCCCGGGTCATGATTTCGTGGACTTTGTTGGACAGCATAAGAAAACCTCCAGTGGCCGGTTCCTTCGACTTCGCGTGGATCGAGAACGGACAGAGATGAGCTGATTCAAATATCTCTTTTTTCAATCTATGCTGCAAGGGGTTGCGGTAGTCACATTGCGTGGTCGTGAGAAGCGTGTTAGCCTAAAGCACAGGTTTCGCGAGGAAGGCGACACATGAGCCGCCGGGAAACAGAATTCGATCATGAGGTTGTCACCGAGACCGAGAAAAAGCTCAAAAAGCCCCCACTCTACAAGGTCCTGCTGCATAACGACGATTACACCACCAAAGAGTTTGTCGTTCAGGTGCTGCAATACGTCTTTCATAAGGAGTCAACCGAAGCCGTTCAGATCATGCTCCACGTTCATCGCAAGGGGATCGGAGTCGCGGGAGTTTATTCCTATGAAATCGCCGAGACCAAGGTGGCTCTGGTCGAGAGTTTAGCGCGGCAGAATGAATATCCCCTGAAGTGCACGATGGAAGAGGCCTGAGATGTTCACCAAGGAGCTTAAAACTACTTTAAGTCTCGCCTTTGCCGAGGCCAAGCGGCGCCGCCACGAGTTCGTGTGCGTCGAGCACCTGCTTTTCGCGCTGCTCCAGGACAAAGACGCCAGCTCGGCCATCGTGCATTGCGGCGGCGATCCGGCGCGTCTCAAGAAGGGGCTGGAAGATTATTTTACGAATCAACTCGAGTCCGTGCATCATGGATTGGAGCACGAGCCGCAGGAGACTATCGGCTTTCACCGCGTGCTGCAGCGGGCGGTGATTCATGCCCAATCGGCCGAGAAAAAAGAAATCAACGGCGTCAATCTCCTGATCGCGATATTCCGCGAGCCGGATTCTTACGCCGTCTATCTCCTCGAGGAGCAGGGCCTCAACCGTTTCGACGTCGTGAATTACATCTCTCACGGCATCTCGAAGATGCCGGTCGGTGAAGACGACTCCGCCGGTCCGGGTGAGCCGATGGACGAGGAGCGGCCGGCGCCGGTCAAAAATCCGCTCGAGGCGTTCACCGTCAACCTGGTCAAGAAGGCGCGCGGCGGACACATCGACCCGCTGATCGGCCGCGAGGACGAAATCGAGCGGACCATCCACGTGCTTTGCCGGCGGCGCAAGAATAACCCCATTTACGTCGGCGATCCCGGCGTCGGCAAGACGGCCATCGCCGAAGGCCTGGCGCTGAAAATCCACCAGGGCGAAGTTCCGAACGCTCTCAAAGGCGCGGTCATCTATGCCCTCGACATGGGCGCGCTTCTAGCCGGGACCAAATTTCGCGGCGACTTCGAGGCCCGTTTAAAGGGCGTGTTGAACGCGCTCAAAAAGCAGCCCGACTCGATTCTCTTCATCGATGAGATTCACACCGTGGTCGGCGCGGGCGCGACCAGCGGCGGGTCTCTGGACGCGTCGAATATTTTAAAGCCGGCGCTGGCTTCTGGCGAGCTCCGCTGCATCGGCTCGACCACCTACTACGACTACAAGAGCTATTTCGAGCGCGACCGCGCGCTGGCGCGCCGCTTTCAGAAGATCGAGATCCCGGAGCCGAGCATCGAGGAAAGCTACAAAATACTCCTTGGCCTTAAATCGCACTACGAGAAGCACCACGGCGTCCGCTACAGCGCCGGGGCGCTGCGCGCGGCGGTGGATCTCTCCGCCAAGCACCTGAACGATCGGCGGCTCCCCGACAAGGCGATCGACGTGATTGACGAGGTGGGCGCCGCGGTCAAGTTGATGCCGGAAGAAAAGCGCAAGAAGGTCATCGGCATCAAGGACATCGAACAGATCGTCGCCAAGATCGCCAAGATCCCGCCGCGAAGCGTATCGTCCTCGGACCGGTTGCAGATCCAGAACCTCGACCAGGAATTGAAATCGGTCGTCTTCGGCCAGGACCAGGCGATCCAGAGTCTGGCGAGCGTCATCAAGCTCTCGCGCTCGGGTCTGGGCCATCCGGAAAAGCCGACCGGCTGTTTTCTTTTCTCGGGGCCGACGGGCGTGGGCAAAACCGAAGTGGCCAAGCAGCTCGCGCGAATTCTCGGCGTGGAATTCATGCGCTTCGACATGAGCGAATACATGGAGAAGCACACCGTATCGCGGTTGATCGGCGCGCCTCCCGGCTACGTCGGGTTCGATCAGGGCGGGTTGATGACCGATGGGGTGAATCGGAATCCGTACGCCGTGCTGTTGCTCGACGAGATCGAAAAAGCGCATCCCGATCTCTTCAATATCCTGCTCCAGGTGATGGACCACGCGACGCTGACGGACAATAACGGCAGAAAGGCCGACTTCCGCAACATCATTCTCATCATGACGACCAACGCCGGCGCGCGCGAGATGAGCGGCGCGCCGCTTGGCTTCGGCGCGACGACCAACATAGGCAAAGGCAAAGAGGCGATCGAGAAGATGTTCAGTCCTGAGTTTCGCAACCGCGTGGACGCGGTCATTGCCTTCAACCCGCTCAATCCCGAAGTTATTCTCTTGGTGGTGGACAAGTTCATGGGCGAGCTGAATGCGCAGCTTCAGGAGAAAAAAGTCTCGCTCTCGCTCACCTCACGGGCGCGCGAGTGGCTGGCGCGGCGCGGCTACGATCCCATATTCGGCGCGCGGCCGATGGCCCGCTTGATCCAAAACGAGGTCAAGCGGCCGCTGGCCGACGAGATTCTTTTCGGCCAGTTGCAGAGCGGCGGCAAAGTCGAGGTGGACGAGAGCGAAGATAAGCTCACCTTCAACTATGTCGGCCAAACGGCTCCTCCCGAACCCGTGACGGCGGAGCAGTAACGCCGGCCTACATTGACTCCCCCGTTTATTATCAGTCTGTTTCTCTTGCTCTTTGCGCTCGAGTTTCTTTTCGAGTTCGGTCTCAATGAGTTGAACCTCGCCTACGTTCGCAAATGGTCGCAGAGTAAGCTTCCCGACTTTTTTGCCGGCGCCATGAGCCGGGAAGAGTACGACAAGTCGGTGGAATACACTGTCGCCAAAGGACGGTTTCAGCGCTGGGCAGCGATCTACGATGCGCTGGTGACTCTTTGGATCCTCTTCGGTGGCATACTTCCCGCGCTCGACCGCTTCGCGCAAAGCGTCGGTAGTCGCTTTTCCGAGTGGACACACGCGACGGGAATCGTTTTTTGCCTCAGCGCCGGGCTGATTTTTTCTCTGTTGAGCCTTCCCACCGATATCTACTCGACCTTCGTTCTCGAAGAGCGGTTCGGCTTCAACAAAACGACGCCCCGTCTTTACGTCATCGACAAATCGAAAGGGCTCCTCCTCACGCTCGCGATCGGTGTCCCGTTTCTTTTCGTTGTCCTTTGGTTGATGGACGCGGCCGGCGCGTACTGGTGGTTCTGGGCTTTTCTGTTTATCCTCGCCTTTCAACTTCTGATGGTCGTGCTCTATCCAAGTCTGATCGCTCCGCTTTTCAATAAGTTCGAGCCGCTGAAAGACGGCGAGCTGCGCGGGCGGATTCTCGCCCTGGCGGATCAGCTCGGTTTTAAGACAAGCGGAATCTTCACGATGGACGGCTCGCGCCGTTCGGCGCATTCGAACGCTTATTTTACCGGACTGGGCAAGAGCAAGCGCATCGTGCTCTTCGACACGCTCGTCGAGCAGATGACCGTGGACCAGGCGGTGGCCGTGTTGGCCCATGAGATCGGCCATTACAAGTTGAAACACATTCGCAGAATGCTCGTGCTGCGGTCGCTGTATCTGTTGGCGGGCCTTTATGTTCTGAGTCTTTTGATCAACTACGATCCGTTATTCACCGCCTTTGGATTCCAGGAAGCTTCCCATCATGTAGCGCTCGTGCTGTTCAGCTTGATCTCAGGCCCGGCTACTTTTTATCTGCGCCCCTTGATCAACTATGTTTCCCGTAAGCACGAATACGAGGCTGACGGTTTCGCTAAGCAGGTGATGAAAGACTCAAAGCCGATGGAAGAGGCGCTGATCAAGCTCACGATTAAAAATCTTTCCAATCTCACGCCACATCCCTGGTACTCGGCTTATCACTATTCCCATCCGACGCCCGCGGAGCGGATCGGCGCGCTGCGAGGAGAACAGCGATGAGCGTCCGAAAAAAATTGTGCGAGATGCTTAGTCGAAACCGTTTGCTGCTCGCGCCGGGCGCCTTCGACGGGCTATCCGCGCGTATGGTGGAAGAGGCCGGCTTTGAAGCGGTCTATTTAAGCGGCGGATCGGTCGCGCGTAGCACCGGCGTGCCGGACCTTGGGTTAATGACGATGTCCGAGGTCATCGAGCGAGCGAGCCAGGTCGTAAGCGCTGTCCAAATTCCCGTCATCGCCGACGCCGACACCGGTTATGGCAATGCCTTGAACGTTGTCCGGACAGTGCGCGAATTCGAGCGCACCGGCGTGGCTGCGATCCATATCGAAGATCAGGTCACTCCCAAACGCTGCGGTCACCTGGAAGGGAAAGAAGTTATTCCTCTCAGTGAGATGGAGAACAAGCTCAGAGCTGCGCTGGAAGCCCGCAGCGATCCGGACTTTGCAATTATCGGTCGGACCGATTCACGGGCGATTCACGGTCTCGACGACGCAATTAAACGGGGCCAGGCATTTGCGCGATTGGGAGTCGATGCGGTCTTCATCGAAGCTGCTGAATCAGAAGCCGAGCTCGAGGCTATCGGCCGCTCTCTTCACGAAGTTCCCCTTATGGTGAATATGTTTAAGGGCGGCAAGACTCCGCTTCTTCCCGCTTCGCGCTTGGAAAAAATGGGCTATCGCATCGCGATCTTTCCCTCCGACACGCAGCGCGCGGCGATCTACGCGATGAAAGAAACTCTGGCCGTTCTCAAGCGCGACGGTTCGACCGCGGCTATCGACGACCGGATGGCGACGTTTCAAGAGCGCGACCGGTTGGTTGGGCTGGGAGAGTGGGAGAAACTGGAGAAGCGGTTTTTAAAGGACCGAGACGAGAAGAATGAGTGATATTCAAAAACTACTGGAGCGACAGGCCGAATGGCAGAAGAGCCGGAAGTCTCTTTCCTGGCCTGAGAAGATTCGCATGGCCGAAGCAATTCGCGAATCGGTTTTACAAATTCGCCGCACCGGACGGCTCTTAGCGCCAAGCGGTTCAGCGTCAGACTGACAAAGGAAGTCACGATGACCACTCAAGTCTCCCCATGCCGCCGATCATCTCGATTTCAAATTTAACCAAGACCTACGCTTCGGGCCTTCAAGCGCTGAAGAGCGTCAACCTCGAAATCCGCAAGGGTGAAATCTTCGGCCTGTTGGGTCCCAACGGCGCGGGCAAGACGACCCTGATCAACATCGTCTGCGGCATCGTCACGGCGACCGAGGGAATGGTTACCGTGGACGGACACGACATCGTGCGCGACTACCGCGCGGCCCGGTCGAGGATCGGCCTGGTGCCGCAGGAACTGACCACCGACATGTTTGAGACGGTGTGGGCGACCATAAGTTTCAGCCGTGGTCTTTTCGGGTGCGCGCCGGACCCGGCGCACATCGAGAAAGTGCTGCGCGACCTGTCGCTGTGGGAGAAGCGCAAAGACAAGATCATGACACTTTCGGGCGGTATGAAGCGGCGCGTGTTGATCGCCAAGGCCCTGGCGCACGAGCCGGAGATCCTCTTTCTCGACGAGCCGACAGCGGGCGTGGACGTCGAGCTGCGCCGCGATATGTGGGCGCTCGTGCGCGGCCTGCGCGAAAGCGGCGTGACGATCATTTTGACCACCCACTACATCGACGAGGCCGAGGAGATGGCCGACAGGATCGGGGTGATCCACAAGGGCCAACTGATCGTGGTCGAGGGAAAAATCGAGCTGATGAAAAAGCTCGGCAAGAAACAGTTGACGCTGAATCTACTGGAGCCGCTGATTTCGATTCCGTTGGAGCTGAGCGACTGGCGGCTGGCGCTGAGGGCCGCCGGCCACGAGCTGGAATACACTTTCGACGGCAACGAGGAGAGCGCCGGCATTCCAACCCTGCTCAAGCGGCTGAGCGAACTGGGGATCGGCTTCAAGGACCTGAACACCCGACAAAGCTCGCTCGAGGACATCTTCGTGAGTCTTGTGAGCGAGCGCAAATGACCAACTTGGAATTCAACCGGCACGGCGTCTGGGCCATCTACAAGTTCGAGATGGCGCGCGCCCGGCGCACGCTCTTGCAGAGCGTGGTCACACCCGTAATCACCACTTCGCTATATTTCGTCGTCTTCGGCGCGGCGATCGGATCGCGCGTGAGCGAAGTGGACGGCGTGGCCTACGGCGCCTTTATCGTCCCGGGGTTGGTGATGTTGTCGCTCTTGACGCAAAGCATCTTTAACGCGTCGTTCGGCATTTACTTTCCGAAGTTCACCGGCACGATCTACGAGATCTTGTCCGCGCCGGTCTCCTATCTGGAGATCGTCATCGCCTATGTCGGAGCGGCGGCGACCAAATCGATCCTATTGGGCCTGGTCATCCTGGCCACGGCGTCCCTCTTCGTGCCGATCCGGATCCTACACCCGGTCTGGATGATCGCCTTCCTCGTGCTGACGGCGGCGACCTTCAGCCTGTTCGGGTTCATCATCGGCCTCTGGGCGAAGAGCTTCGAGCAGCTCCAGTTCATTCCCCTGCTGATCGTAACACCGCTGACGTTTCTCGGCGGAGCGTTTTATTCGATCGACATGCTGCCGCCGCCGTGGCGTACGGTCACTTTGTTCAACCCCGTGGTCTATCTGATCAGCGGCTTTCGTTGGAGCTTCTATGAATTGTCGGACGTAAGTGTCGGAGTGAGCCTGGCGATGACGCTCGCATTTTTCGCGATCTGCCTGGCGGTCGTCGCATGGATTTTCAAAACCGGCTATCGCCTGAAGAGCTGAGGCCGTTGAAGACAACGGATACGCTCGTTAACTTCGATTGGGAACGCGCATTGGCTCAGCTCGACGAGCGCGGGTTCGCTCTGCTCACTGGGATTCTAGCCAAGAAAGATTGCGACGCGATTGTCGCGGGTTATGACGACGACGGGCAGTTTCGCTCGCGCATCGACATGTCCCGCTATGCGTTCGGCCGCGGCGAGTACAAATACTTCAACTATCCGCTGCCCAAGATCGTGCAGCAGCTGAGGTCGTCGATGTCTCCTCATCTAGCGCCGCTCGCGAGTGAATGGCTCGACCGGCTTGGGATCAAGCAGCAGCACTTCCCGAAAAACTTATCGGACTTCACCCGGCAATGTCACCGCGCAGGCCAAAAACGGCCGACGCCTTTAATGTTGAAATACGGTCCCGGCGATTTCAATTGCCTGCACCGGGATTTGTACGGCGATATCTTCTTCCCATTTCAAGTCACTTTCTTCTTGAGCTAACACGAAAAAGATTTTTCAGGAGGCGAGTTTGTGCTCGCCGAGCAGCAGCCGCGCCGGCAATCGCGCATCGAAGTGCTCGCGCCGAACCAGGGCGACGCGGTGATTTTCGCCGTCGACCATCGCCCAATCCGCGGCGCGCGGGGTTATTACCGGGCCCATCTACGTCACGGGGTAAGCAGGGTGCGCTCCGGCAGCAGATACACTTTGGGAATTATTTTTCATGATGCAAAGTAGAGTCTGCGTGAACATTCGATGCGGCTGGGATACAAAATCGTATGACCCCAACATTTTTTTTCTAAGTCAGTAGGGTCGAGGACTGGCGCGGTATCTCTTAGGTGGTGCCTATCTGTTTCCGTCTCTTTCGTCTGACGGTGCCTCACTAGCCTCACCGTAAATCCGTCTCCAGCCCCCGCCGCATCAAACCGGACGTGACCCTTTCG
>JBGQBP010000108.1:0-11621 GCA_041494945.1 Binatia bacterium
CAAGACCGGCTACACGCTCGCCGCGCAGAAGTGTTTCGTCGGCGCCGCGGCGCGCAACGGCGCGACCGTGATCATCGCAATACTGGGATCGCGCGATCTCTGGGGCGACAGTACGAAGCTCTTGGGATACGGACTAGAAAATTTCGAAACTCTGAAAGTCGCGAATGCGGCAAATGGACTGGCGCACGTGAACGGCGAATCCTTCAAGCAAGTCGAGAGGTCCGCTTCCGTGCTCTTTTCACCGGACGAGCAGCAGCGGCTCCAGTCGGCCGCGGGATACATGCTTCAGATCGCCTCGTTCCGCGAGCGTGACCGGGCCGAATCATTGCAAAAGACGATCGCCGCCAACGGGGTTCAGGTTTCGGTGGAGCCCGCGCCGGTTCCGAACGGCGAGATCACGTACCGCGTGCGGGTCGGTCCCTATGCGAAATTAACCGAAGCGCAGGAAGCCGCGCGCGAGATCGAGACCAAAAGCGGCTTTCGGGCGATCATTCTTCCCGCCGCGCCGGTCAATGCGGTCGGACAAATTCCCGGTTGAACGCTTCACGGACGAAAACTATGGGCCTTGTATTTTTGACCGCCCGCTTCCGACAAACAGCACGTCAAAAAAGGACGATTCCTCCTGTCTTCCTGTCGTGGAAACACGCGATTCCCGTAAACCCTTCGTGATTTTCAACAATAACGAAAGTAGACTTGTGGAGGGCGGGCTACAGGATTGGGATTATCAGAAAGCTACAGCCGTGTCGCAAGCGGGCCTAAAATTTCTGTCGAAAATGGATTTTCGACGGGACCAAGCTACGGCCGTAACAGTATAATCTAATTCACTTTCCCTGTCAGGTCCCTTACAAGGCGTCTTAAAAATTCCAGTAATTCGGACGGCTTCGTAACACGCTCATTCTACGCCGGTCAAATTCAAAAAATCGGCGGACACCATTTTGGCGTGCCGCCGATCTCCTATTTCTCTGTAGCGAAATAGATTAACTCTACTTCAGACCGACCATTGCTTAAATTGCTTTTTTTCGAGACTTTGGGAAAGCTTTTAGTGACAGCGCTGTAAGAAAACGAGCAAAAAAGGTTAACGCCTGGGCCGAACTCATGGCGTTCCATAACGATGACATTTTCAAAGATCCCGGCTTCTGTTTTTTCTTCCTTAACATCCACCACACGAGTTACGGTATTGATGGTAACAGTTCCTGTCCCGCTTCCAGTCGGCCTGGTAAGTTGGAATTTTCCCTCCCACTTTTTCCCCAAGGAGATGGGCCAATCGATAAACCATCTTGCGTTCTGTAGCAATCCTACTGATCGCAAGATTTCCAATCTTTGCGGTTCATTCCATGGAGCTATTCTTTTATCTCCATCAAGTCGCCAGACTTGAAATTCTCCTTTTGTGTAAATTATATCGAATATGCCATCTGGGCGGCTGGTGAGAGAGTCCGGCCAATCAAATTGATTGATGCTAAAAATCCGGTGATCACCCTCCACATAAACCGGGGCATTGGCCACTACATCCCCCATTATCGGCGTCTGGGCCTGTGAGGGCATTGTTACAGCCGTACAACTGATGACATAAAAAAGCGCAAGAAATGCAACCCTAAGTATTTGGCTTCGTAACACGCTCATTTTACGCCAGTACAAGTTCAAAAAGGCCGCGCATGGGGCGCGGCTCTGATGAGGCAGCTTGTTTTTTAGTCGATTTTTTTAAAGGTTGTGGAAAAATTTGTTCCCACCACACAATCTAGCTCATTTTTCTTTTGTGCCTCGCACCGATATGGCACCGTATTCTTCGGTTCGGGGTAATAAATCTCTAAGACAACATTATTCCCCC
This sequence comes from Binatia bacterium, assembly GCA_041494945.1. Taxonomy (GTDB): domain Bacteria; phylum Desulfobacterota; class Binatia; order UBA9968; family UBA9968; genus JAJPJQ01. The sequence continues at coordinate 1,826 of JBGQBP010000108.1, forward strand.
CGTTTATACTGCCATACACTGTCGGGTGCGCTCTACGCCCTCCGCCTCTGTTGGCACTGCCAATGCCACTGAAATTATTATCCTTGGCCTTGCTGATTGTAATCAACAGGGTTTCGGTTGCGGACGGCATGGTTTCATCCGACAAGGATCTTCCTTCCCATCTACCGATAAAATCTTTCGCAGTGATTCCAACGCTTTCCTGCGCAATACTGCGCGTTTCAAAAATCAAGACTAACATTGCGGAAAACACAATCGCCCAAGTTTTCATAATCTCTCCTTTTGGCATCAAACCAATTCGCTTCGTAACAAGCTTATTCTACGACGGTCAAGTTCAGAACTCTTCAAAACTCACCGAGCGTATTTCTTAGTACAGACGCTCGGTTTTGTAATCGGCCTGGTTGAGACGAAATGTAATCTAAAAAAGAGGCGGCTGACGAGAGCACCGTCAATCACCGACACAACGGGAGGAGCTTAGCCTGTAGGATTGTTCTGCCAGTTGCGCCGGCCATGCCAGACCCGCAGAATTTCAACTGCGTCATTTTTCACGCGATACACGATCAGATACGGCGTCTGGCTTACCGGCCACTCGCGGGTTCCCTGAACATGTCCCTGTCGTCCGATCTCGGGATTATCACACAATCTTTTTGCGGCATCCCACACACGTTGTGCAACGGCTTCAGCAGCGGCTGGGTTATCTCGCGCAATGTAGTTCTGAGCTTCAACCAGATCCGCTAGTGCAGGGCGCGTCCAGCGGAGTTTCACGCTTTTACGCCCCACCGGGCAAATGCGTTGCGCACTTCTTCTTCGGTGGCGAAGGCCCCTCGGTTTGCGGCTGCAATGCCCATCTCTACCGCCTTGCGAAAGCGGGCTTCCTCAATGACGTCATCCCAGGAGGCCTCGGGCGGCAGCTCTTCGGCCAAGGCATGGACTTTCTGGCGTATTGTCTGACTGGCTTCGCTCATGGACTGTTTCCTTTCAGGAAAGTTGCTTTTATAACCTCCCCAAGGGTCGTTCGGTTACGAGCCATTATAGAAAGGACGGCAGAGTATGGCAAGCTGGGAAATTCCGCGCTTTGCCTTTGGCTTATACCAAGAGGTCACCTGTGACCACGCGCGCAGGCATATCGACTTCACTTATCATTTGGGGGCTTCCAAACGTAAGGTTGGTTCAATTCCGACCTGGGCCGAAACTCGGTAGCAATGATTTCCTTCAAACGTGACTGTCAAACAAGTTTATTTTCGGCAGTGAAGTGTTTATCGGCTAAATCTCGATCGCCATCCCATCTTCGGCCATCGGCAGCTTTACTTCGTTTCTGCGCGCGAGCATTTCCTCGCCCATATGAGTTAGGATGATCTGCTTGCATTCGAGGCGCGGCAGGTTCGCTTCGAGTTTTCGATAGCTCATGTGCACGGAGGTCTCGCGGTCGAAGAAGCAGCACTCGCACAGAAATAAATCGGCGCCGCGCGAATGCGCGACGAACTGCTCGGTCCACGCCGAGTCGCCGGAGTAGAGAATCGTCTTCCTGTCATAGGAAACTTTGAGTCCGAGCGACACGTCGCGCGCCTGGTGCGGCACGCGAAAAGGAAACAGCCGGACGCCGTCGATAACTTCTTCGCGCCCGGGTTCGAGCACATGAAACTCGGTCGGCGGCAGCTCTCTCGGCTCCATGCGCTCGCCGAACATCACTTGAAACAAACTGCGCACGCGCTCTTCGGTTCCCTCCGGGCCCGCGATGTAGAGCGGCCGAGCGCGCGGATGCTCGTGAAGGTAGTCGCTGAAAAAAAACGGCAGCCCGCCGTAGTGATCGCCGTGGAGATGGCTCAGAAAAACCGCTTCGAGCCTTTCGGGGCTGAATCCGGCGCGTTTCATCGCCAAAAGCGTCGTCGGCCCGCAGTCGAGGAGAAAAAGCCGCTCGCCGCTCTCCACGAGATATCCGCTGGTGTTCCTGCCGCCGCTGCCGAAAGCGTCGCCGCATCCGAGAATATGGAGTTTCATCGCGCCCCGCCTGCCTCAATCTATTTATCCGCGCCGCCGCTGTCAATGTAACGGTTGCTTTTTGACAGGCGTGAGTCTAGACTTTTTCCCGTGCTGTCGAACAAGAGACCTTTTTTTTCGCGTTACACCACGAGCCTCTGGATCCGGTTTCTGCGTTTCAATCTTGTCTCCAACAAAAAACTCCAGGACGATCTCGAGCGGCTCGATCTCACCTCGCCGCAGTTTTACGTCCTGGCCACCATCGGCTACGCCGGCGAGTTGCCGTTCGGCGAGATCGGCGAAAAGATGATGGTCACGGTGAGCAACTTGACCGGCATCGTCGATCGGTTGGAAGAAAAACGGCTGGTCGTTCGCGAGCGTGACGCGCACGACCGGCGCGTGGTGCGCGTCACGCTCACGGAAAAAGGTTTGAAAGTCTATAAAAACACCATCCCGCTATTCGAAAAAAGTATTTCCCAATTTTTCTCCCCGCTCAACAAAATCCAGCAGAAGGAGCTTGCCGCGCTCTTGCGCAAGCTGATCCGCGTCTCCTCGGCCGCCTGAAGACCGTGTTCGTACCTCGTGCTCGTCGCCAGCACAAGCGTTGAAATTTACATTCGTCGGATATACTTTATACCTTAACGATTTTATGGCCGGGAAAATCAAAACCCCGTCGGGTCTGGAGCGGGTGAAGCGCTGGCTCTACGCCAAGGACGTGGAGGAGCGAAGCTCGGGGTGCGTGCTTTGCGGCTCGTGCTACGGGCACGGTCCGGTGAATCCCATGGAAGACGAGCCGGGTCCCAAAACCAAATGCCCGCCGTACGAGTTCTATCGCTTCCAGCGCCACACGCCCAAATCGCGCTGGCTGATGTCGCAGCGCGTCTTTCACGGTCTCGACGTGATCACGCCCGAGCTGAAAGAAGTCGTGTACGCCTGCACGACCTGTCTCATGTGCCAGGAGATCTGCGGCGTGCGCAACGACGGCTACGGCCCGTGGGACATCACCGTCGCGATGCGCGAGGAGATCGCTGAAAAGGAAGGCCCGCTCGAAGCGCACCGTCCGCTCCTCGATGGACTGAAGCGGCACAACAATCCCTGGGGAGAGCCTAAAGAAAAGCGCGGCGCGTGGGCGAACGGACTCGATTTAAAAAAATCGGGCGCTGAAAAAGTGCCGACGCTTCTCTTTGCCGGCTGCTCCGCCGACCGGCCCGAGGGACGGGCAGGGGCGATCGCTCTCGCCAAGCTGATGAAGCACGCAGGCGAAGATTTCGTCATTCTCGGCGAGCGCGAGAGCTGCTGCGGTCTTTATGCCCATGATCTCGGCTTCCGCGACGAGTATGTGCGGTTGCAGGAGGAGAATGTCAAAACCATCATGCAAGCGGGCATTCGAACGGTCGTGACGGCGTGCGGCAGTTGCCGGCGCATCTGGCGCGAATATCCGAAAGAAGACATGCAAGACGTTAAAGTCATGCACGCCGTCGAGTATATTGAGAAGCTCATTCAGGATAGCCGGCTCAAGTTTAGTAAACCCATCAATAAAAAAGTCACCTACCACGATCCCTGCCATCTCGGCCGAGGCTGCGGAGTCTACGAAGCGCCGAGAAATATTCTCCGCGCGATTCCCGGAGTCGAGCTGGTCGAGATGCCGCGGAACCGGCGCTGGTCGTGGTGCTGCGGCGGCGGCGGCGGCGTGCCGGAAGCCTTCCCGGACCTCGCCAAGTGGAACGCCGAAGACCGGCTGCGCGAAGCGAAAGAGACGGGCGCCGAGCTGGTGCTCACGACCAGCGCGGTCTGCCTGCGCAGTTTCGCCCTCGCCGAAAAGCCTCTCCCGGTCCAAGAGCTGCTGGAATTTATTTCTCAAGGTCTCTAGCAATGGTCAAAGAGCCGCACTTCACTCCGGCCCGGATGCTCTCCATGCTCGGGCTAAAATCCGATTCGCTCGGCCGTTTCGCTCTGATCCCGGGCCCGAAGGAGCGGAGCGACATGATCCGCGGCCTGCTCCAGAACCCGAAGAAAAATTTTACTTTTCTCGACTACGAGATGCACACCGGTGCGTACGACGGCAAGCAAGTCACCGTCGGCAACGGCGGGCGCTACGCGCCGGACACGGCGATCACGACGGAGATCCTCTGCGCCGGCGGCGCTGAGACGCTTGTGCGCATCGGGAGCTGCGGCTCGCTCCAGGACAAGATCAAGGTCGGCGATCTCGTGATCGTCACCGGCGCGCGGCGCGGCGAAGGAACGACGGATTACTACGTGGCAAAGAATTTTTCCACCGTCGCCGACGACGGAGTCGTGCGCGCGCTGGAAGAAGCGGCCAAAAGCGCCGGCGTGCGCTATCATCTCGGCTCGGTTTTTACCACCGACGCGTTGTTCCAGGAGACGCCCGAATTGATCGGCGATCTCGAACGGCAGGGCATCGCCGCGATCGACATGGTCACCTCGGCTTTTTTAACCATCGCGCAGGTGCGCGGCAAAAAGGCCGGCGCCATTCTCGCCGTGTCGGATGAGTGCCTCTGCGGCAAATTCGGCTTTCGCGATCCCGCCTTTCTCAAAGCCGAAGAGAAAATGGTCGAGGTCGCGCTCAAAGCTCTCCAGTTCATGGACTGATTACATATGAACGCGAAACAAAGTCCTCTGTTCCAGCCCGTGCTCTGGGAGGGAGGGCGCTTTAAAATTCTCGACGAGACACTGCTGCCGTGGAAGAGCGAATACATCGAGGTGAGTGAACTGCCGCAGGCGCTCAGCGCGGTCAAGGAAATGAAGACGCGCGCCTTCGGGCAGGTGCTGACTTTTTTTTACGCGGCGGCGCTGGCCGCGCGCGGACAGAGCGGCGCGGCGCTGAGGGAGCGTCTCGGCCGGTTGGCGCAGGAGTTCATCGATGCGCGTCCGACCTTCGACTTCAAAGCGCTGGCCGGATATTTCGACCCTTGGTTCGACAGTATGCCTACTGGAAACGACGCGGGGAGTTGGTTCGAAGGAAAAATCCATGAGCTCGTCTCCGGGATTGCGAAGGCCCGCACGCAGCGGGCCAAGACGGCTGCGGAACTTTTTCCGAATCCATGCCGCCTGCTTACCCACTGTAACGTCAGCGGCGAGATCGTTGCCGTCGCCCATTGGTGCCGTGAGATGGGGAAAGATCTGCGCGTCATCGCGACCGAGACGCGGCCTTATCTTCAGGGATCGCGATTGACGGCGTGGGAGCTCGCCCAGGCTGGCATCGAAGTGGAGCTGATACCGGATTGCGCGATTGCGCAGGTTATCGCCGAAGGCAAAGTCAACGCGGTACTGGTGGGCGCGGACCGCTCGGCGCGAAACGGCGACATCGTTAATAAGGTAGGAACGTATCCGATCGCGGTAGTGGCAAAAGAATACGGCGTCCCATTTTATGTTTTGGTCCAGGATCCCGGCAAGCTCCAGAGCGGTGACGAGGTCGAGATCGAGGAGCGGCCGGCAAGCGAGCTATTCCAATTGCAGGGGCGCCCGCTGCTCGAATATAAAATCGACGGCCGTTATCCGGCGTTCGACGTGACGCCGGCGCGCCTGGTCTCCCGCTTGATCGGCTTTGACGGCAGCTACACGCCCGAGAGTTTCAGAGAAAAATATCGGCCGGAGTCTCCCGCGCGCCAGGATGAAAAAAAAGCCGCGCCAAGCTACCTGCTGATCTACGGATTACCGGAAGCTTCGAGTTATCCGCATTTGGCCCACGCGCTCAGGGGCGAAGAGGCCGCGCACGTTCTGGTGCCGGAAATGCGCCCCGAGTTATGGGGACTTCATACGGTCGCCCAAGGTCTCAGAGAGCAAAACGTGCCGTTCCAGCTCATCTCCGACAACATGATGGGAACTCTTTTCGCTCAGGGGACGATCCGGAAGCTCTATCTTTTTTACACCGAATTCGCCGAGAAGGGGCCGGTCGGAATCTGCGGCTCGCTCCTCGCGGTCCTGCTGGCGCGCGCGCACGGCGTTCCGGTGAAGCTCTTTGCTTCCAAGGCGGTCGCGGCGGCGCCGCGCGATCGCGACGTTTCGACCTTCATGGGCCAACGCGTCGGCAGCGACGGAGTTGAAATCTATCCGATAGAAAAAGAAATGATCCCCTGGGCTTTTTTCAAGGAGAAGACCGAAGCATGAAACCGGCCGAGCGCGAAATCATCCGCTGGGGAAAACTCTTGTTTGAGCGCAGGCTCATCAGCGGCTGGGGCGGCAACATCAGTTGCCGGCTGGGGAAAAATCGTCTGCTCATCACCGGGCAGCACGCGCCGCTTGGATTTCTCGCTTCGGAGAATCTCGTCGAGATCAATCTCGACGGCCGGCCGGTCAAAAAAAAGCAGCAGCCGTCGAGCGAGACGCCGATGCATCTGGCGGTTTATCGAGGCACCGAGGCCCAGGCGATCGTTCACGTCCATCCGCCCGCGGTGCTGGGTTTTTCTCTGTCGCACGAGAGCTTCGTTCCGCTCTCCTTCGAGGAGAAATACACGATCGGCGAAGTCGCCGTAGTCCGTCAGGAGACGCCGACGGTGACCGACCCGGCTCAAGTCGTCGAGGAGCTGAGATTGACTCCGGTCGTTATTCTCCAGGGGCACGGAACCGTCGCTATCGGGCACGACCTGCAGGAGGCGTTTCTCCTTACCGACTTGCTGGAGGAGGCGGTCCAGTGCCAATTGTTGCATAGCGCGGGATCGGACAAGCCGGCGCCGCGCGCGCCGGCGAAGCGCGCGAAGGCCGAGCCGAAAGCGGGCGGCCATGCGCTTTTCTCGCGCGAACACATGGACGCGCTGGTCGAGAGCGCCAATTCCGATCCGACTTATCGGCAGCAGGGAAAAGAAGGGAGTCTAACGACCACGCTCACGCTCCGTCTGGAAGAGAGCAAAATTTCGTGGACGGTTTACTTCGATAACGGCACGATCACCCGTCTCGACGGCGCCGACGACGGCGAGTTCGCGATCAGCGGCAAACGAGAATGGTGGGAGGCGGTCTTTCGCGGCCGCATCGATCCGTTTCTCGCGACCCAACAGGGCAAGCTCAAGCTCGAGCGCGGCGAGCTGTGGAAACTCTCCAAATGGTTCAAACCTTTTCAACGGGCCTTCGCGTTATGGCAGACCATACCGATCCAATAGCGTTTTTCCCCGGCGATGTTCTGGCGCGGACCGCGCGCAGGCATCCGGAGAAGATCGCGCTCATGTTCAAAAATGAGGCGATGAGCTTCGGCGCGCTCGATGTAAAAGTCTCCGGCCTCGCGGGACATCTTTGCGCGGAAGACCTCCGGCAGGGAGATCGCGTCGGGCTGTTGCTTCCCAACTCGATCGCTTTCGCGCTGGGTTACTATGCGACCCAGCGCATGGGCGCGGTGACCGTCGTGCTCGACGCGCGCCTCAAGGGAAAAGAGCTTGCCGGGGTGCTCGGCGACGCCGATTTGAGCCTGCTCGTCACCCACCAGCGGCTCGCGGCCGATGTTCGAGAAGCCGCCAAAGACTCGAAGAAAATTCCCTTCTGGATCGTCGATGGAACGGGCGCCGAGAGCTTCGAGAAGAGACTGGCTCCGCCGGCGAAAGCTTTCGTTCCGCCCCGGCGCGCGCCAGAAGACGACGCGCTGATCCTTTATACTTCCGGAACGACGGGCGAGCCCAAAGGCGTGGTTTTGAATTTCGTCAATCTCACGCAGTTTCCGCGCTGCGTGGGGCGCATGCACCACACCGGCGCCGACACGGTCTGGGGCTGCATCCTGCCGATGTCGCACATCTCCGGGCCGATCTACCTGAACGAGATCGCCGACAAAGGCAGCAGCATGGTCATCTTCGACCAGTTCAATCCCGTAACTCTCCTCGAAGGAATCCAAAAGCACCGCGTCACCGTCTTCCACGGCGTGCCGATCATCTTTCAACTAATTCTTGGAGTGCCGAACTTGAAAGAATACGACACGAAGAGCGTAGAGCTTGCCGGCATGATGGGAACCACGGTCCCGCTTGCGCTCATGCGCGCGTTCAAAAACGCCCAGCCTCACGTCAAAGTCATTCAGGGCTACGGTCTCACGGAGACTTCGCCTCTGATTACGCTCACCGAGCCGCACATGGCCGACAAAAAGATGGCGAGCATCGGCCGGCCGGTTCCGGACATCGAGGTAAAAATCGCCGACGAGAACGGCCGGGAGCATCCCGAAGACGAAGCCGGCGAGATCGTGACACGCGGGCCGCACGTGATGAAGGGCTACTTTCGCAGGACTGATGCGACGGCGGAGCGGATTCGCGACGGCTGGCTCTACACCGGCGACATCGGGCGAAGAGACGCCGACGGCTACTACTATCATCTCGGCCGCAAGGACGACATGATCATCACCGGCGGCCTCAACGTTTATCCGGCGGAAGTGGAGAATATGCTCTGCGATCACCCCGCCGTTCAGGAGGCGGTCGTCTTTCCGATTCCCGAGCCGAGGCGCGGTCAGGTCATCGGCGCCGCCGTGGTTTTGAGTCAGGGACAAAAAGTAGCGGAGAAGGAGCTGCTCGGCTTTCTGAGAGCCAACATCGCGAGCTTTAAAGTCCCCCAGCGCATCGTCGTTCGCGACGCTCTTCCGCGCACGGCAACGGGCAAAGCCGTGAGGGATGCGGCGACGCTGCTGGCAGAGTGATCCGGCTAAGAATGAAACTTAACAGGCGAGGAGGCCCGATACTCCCTTCTGTCATTCTGAACGAAGTGAAGAATCTCGGGGTTGCCGAGACCCTTCGCTGCGCTCAGGGTGACATCGGGGGGGCTCGTTTCAGTCACCATCTAGTTTTGCAGTCGGTCGTAGGTCCTGCTCATGAAAGAATCTCCAGCAAATGAAGACAAGCTCATCGGGCGGGTCAAGCCGATCGGCATGATCGTTCTCGGCATGTCCGAGAACCGGCCGTGGATCGAGCTTTGTTACGACGGCGATTTGATGCACACCAAGAGATTCGAGCTTCCCGCCGATGCCACATCGCAAATCTTCGTCGAGGAAATTCCCCACAAGAGCACCGTCTTCGACGGGCCGCGCACGATGATCTATCTCGACGGCGGCTGCGAGATCGAGATCGTTCAAGAGGGAAATAATTTCATCGTAAGAGGACGGAACCTAACACCGGAGGTTTAATCCGCCGCCTCGATGAATTTCGCCGACGCCGGGGAGAAATCGAAGCGGAGCACGGCCTTTTCGCCGCCGCGGTTCTTTACGACGTGGAGCGCGAGCGCGCGGCTGGGCTCGGAAACTTGTTTATTCCGTTCCGCGTCTTCTCGCATGACCATGACGACGTTCGCGGCGGCCGTTCTCCCGGCCCAATGCTGCGGCGCTTGTGCCGGCTCCAGATCCGGCCAAGTCGCGAGGACCGGTATATCGAGTCTCATGGCAAGATCCTCAAGTCTCTCAGCAACCAGCGGCAGGCGCGCATCCAAGGATAAACTGGGATCTCCCAAACGCTCGCTATCGTCGATGATCACCATGACCTGTTGAGAGTTTTGGAGCCGCTTCACTTCCTGAATGCGCTGCTCGATATCGTTCAACGTCGTCCGCGTATCGCACTCGGAAATGTAGACGAGATCGAGCCACCCCTTCGCCTCCTCGGCAACGAGCTTGAGCTTTTCCCAGCCGGGCGCCATCTCTTTCGAGTCGCTGATTTGTTGCTTGGGCACTCCGTAGGCATGAAGAAGATGACCGGCGCCGCGGAGAATCTCACGGCTCTCCAATCCGCTGAGCCGCGCGAGCGTTCGGATTCTCAAATCGGTTTTCCTCTCGGAGAAGGCAAAGAATATTGCGGGCACGGAATTGCGCCGGGCAATTTGATCTAATAGCTGCTTGGCAAAAGCGCTCTTGCCG
>JBGQBP010000109.1:0-11604 GCA_041494945.1 Binatia bacterium
CAGGACGGCATCGAGTCTCTTTCCGACCTGCAACCCGGCATGATCCTCGAAGGCGTGGTAACCAACGTCGCCGCCTTCGGCGCGTTCGTCGACATCGGCGTGCACCAGGATGGCCTCGTGCACGTGTCCGCGCTGGCGAACAGATTCGTCAAAGACCCACACCAAGTCGTCAAGCCCGGCCAGATCGTCAAGGTGAAGGTGATGGACGTCGACGTGAAGCGCCAGCGCATCTCGCTCACCATGCGCCTCGACGACGCCCCCGGCGCCTCGTCGCGCTCAGGCGACGCGCGCTCGCCTGAACCCAGGCGCATCCCGGAGCGCAAGCAAAAGCCCGGCGGCGCGATCGCGCTGGCGCTGGAGCGCGCCAAGCTGAAGAGATAACGGGCGGCGGCTCAAAACTCGCCCTTCAGCCAAATTGATAAAGGAACCGACAACGGTCTACTCTTGTGATTAAAATCAACCAACTTTCTAAATCCTATTCCACGCACGCGCTTTTCACGGACGTCAATTTCCAAATGAACGCCGGCGATCGCTTGGGTCTCGTCGGGCGCAATGGACATGGGAAGACCACTCTCTTTAGACTTATTTTAAAACAAGAAGAGCCGGACGTTGGGCACATTGGCATCCCGCGAAATTATAAAATCGGCCATCTCGAGCAGCATTTGCATTTTACGCAGCCGACGATTTTAGACGAGGCCGCTTTAGGGCTGGCGGAAGAAGAATCCCACTCGACTTACAAAGCCAAAGCCATCTTGTTTGGACTGGGGTTTACGCACCCGGATCTTGCTAAGCCCCCTCAAGAGTTTTCGGGTGGTTTCCAAATTCGGATCAACCTCGCGAAACTTTTGCTTTCAGAACCCAATTTGCTTTTACTCGATGAGCCGACGAACTATCTTGACCTTCCCTCGGTTCGTTGGATCACGCGATTCCTGTCTAATTTTAAGGGCGAGCTTATTTTGATTTCGCATGATCGCGATTTTATGGACGGGGTCACGACGCACACCGCCGTTATCCACCGTCAAAAGGTTCGAAAATTCGAGGGGGGAACCGCAAAGGCGTATTCTCAAATCGCCCTTGAAGAAGAGATCCACGATAAAACACGCGTCAACGAGGAGAAGAAGCGATCCCATGCCGAGGACTTTATCCGTCGATTCAGGGCGCAGGCTTCAAAGGCAAAAATGGTTCAGTCTCGAATTAAGATGCTGGGAAAGCTCCCGCAGCTCGAAGAGTTATCGGAGCTTCAAGATCTAGATTTTGAATTTAGACACGCAAAGTTCAACGCCAAGACTCTACTGGAAGTGAACCATGTCGCTTTCGGTTACACCCCGGGCCATCTGTTGTTCAGCGGCCTCAATCTGACCATCAAGGCGGGCGACCGGATCGGCGTCATCGGAAAAAACGGCAAAGGCAAGTCGACTCTTTTGAACGTTTTGTCGGGAGACTGCAAGCCGGCGACGGGTGCAATCAAAACTCACCCGGATATGAAAATGGGTTACTTCGGACAAACCAACATTCAACGTCTCAATCCAAAGTTTACCGTCGAGCAAGAGCTCGAACACGCCAATCCCATACTGACCCGCACCCAGGTGCGAAATATTTGCGGGACGATGATGTTTGGAGGCGATCTGGCTTTAAAGAAAATATCCGTGTTGTCGGGCGGTGAAAAAAGTCGAACGCTGCTGGGAAAAATACTCGCTCATCCTTCAAACCTCCTATTGCTGGACGAGCCGAACAATCACCTGGACATGCAGTCGATCGACGCCCTGATCGAGAGTTTGCAAGAATTTCCAGGCGCTTCTTTATTCGTGACGCATAATGAGCGCATGCTGCGGGCGCTCGCCACCCGGCTCGTCGTATTTCATCGCGGGCGAGTGGACGTTTTCAATTCGACTTACGATGACTTTTTAGAAACCGTCGGTTGGGAAGACGAGGGCGACGGCAGGGCAGGACAAAAACAGCCTTCCTCCCGTACTAATTTCCAGGAGAAAAGAGAGATCGAAAAGGCGGAGCGCAAAAAAAAGGCCCGACTGGAAAAACTCGAAGCCGAAATCATCGCTAGCGAAAACACCTTAAATGTGTTCAACGAACAACTCGTCGTGGCATCCAACCGCGGCAACCTTGTCCAGATGAGAGAACTTTCGGAAAAACTCAGCCATACGGCCAAGGCGATTAAGGATCTGTATCGCGAGTATGAAGGATAGAATTTCGGTTTTGGTTGATCACCGCCGGCCGGCTCCGTTTGTTGCACAATCCAACCTGACACGGTAGCTTTAACAGATTCACTCGAGACGGAAACACTTCACTTTATGATTCTGCTGAAAAACCTCGTCTGCCCTTCGACTAAGCTCAGGGCGAACGGGAATTACATTGATAACATTAACAATTTTCCGTTCGTGCTGAGGCTCTTCAAGCATGAACGGTGGTTTTTCAGCGGAATCGAAAGCCGGGCCTGACCCTACCCCTGACTCTGCCCCCAGAACCCGCGATACGTAGAAGGGCCGGAGCAGGATTGAGTGTAGCAACCTTCCTGCTCGGCATGGTTGCCAATTCATATCACCTAGTGCTATAGTTACCAAGACGAAGACGAACGCCGCCGTGTCCATCTACAAGACCCGATCTTTCGCGCGCTGGGTGAAGGGCGAAGGTCTAGCCGACCGCGATCTGTGTGACGCGGTGGTGGAAATGCAGAAGGGTCTTATCGACGCGCGCCTTGGCGGAGGACTTATCAAAAAGCGTGTCGCGCGTTCGGGGCATGGAAAGCGCGGCGGTTATCGGGTGATTCTTGCCTCAAACCTCGGCGACCGATGGGTATTCATGTTCGGATTCGCCAAGAACGAGCGGGACAACGTCGATGACGATGAACTGCGATTGATGAAACGGCTCGCGTCTGCATTTCTGGAGATGGACGACCGGATGTTGAAACAGGCGCTGACCTCGGGAGAAATTTTGGAGATACACCATGGCTAACAAAAGACTGCGCGAAGAGATGTTCGAGACGGCGCGAGGCTTGTACGACCTCGGCGCAATTGACGCGGAGACGCTGCGTGGATTCGACGCCTCGAAGCTGCCGCCGGTCAAACACTATCGCCCCACGGACATCAAACGTCTGCGGCTGAGGGCCAAAGCAAGCCAGGCGGTCTTTGCCGCTTATCTCAATACCAGCGTTTCCACGGTTCAGAAATGGGAGGTCGGCGCAAAGAAACCGAGTGGACTCGCGCTGAAGTTGCTCAACATCGTTGAGCGCAAAGGACTGCAAGAGTTGGCATAGCCGGTTCGGTATGCCATGCAGCGAAAGGCAAGGCCCCCGCAAACGTCGTCCGTATTATTGGCTCTATCGTCTCTGAGAACCGAGGAGGCCGTTGGCTGAACAAAGAGCCAGCATCGATCCCGGAATTCATTAACATCCAATTGAATTAATCCTGTCAGTCAAGCAACTATGCAACTTGATTCTGCTGAAAAACCCTCCGTTCATCCTTCGAGAACCTCAGGACGAACGGTGGAGCGATTGAGATCATTGGAGATTCTCCGTTCGTGCTGAGCCTAGTCGAAGCATTCTTAGGGTTTTTCAGCAGAATCCAACTTCGGACTTGACCCCCTTAACGCCTCCGTATGGTTCCACTGCCGCTCCGATTGACGGCGATCCATTACCGTGGTAATTAAAACCATGGCACTCGCACAATCAAAAGTTACAGCCCAGGGGCAAATTTCAGTTCCCGCCGAGGTGCGGCGAAAACTCGGTATAGGTCCCGGCTCGGTTTTAGAGTGGGCCGAGGAAGGCGATGCGGTCGTCGTTCGCAAAGCCGGTCGGTACTCCTCGGAGGATATTCACCGAGCGATCTTTCCCAAACGCTCCCCCAGCCGGAAGAAGCTGGAAGACTTCGATAAAGGAGTGCTGCGCTACATGAAAGCCAAGCATGCGCGCCGTTGACACGAACGTTTTGGTTCGTCTGGTCACGCGCGACGAGGAGAAGCAGGTCGTAGCTGCGGAATCTTTCATCAGCAAAGGCGCGTGGGTATCGAATCTGGTGCTCATTGAGGCGACCTGGGTTTTTGCCGCCGTATACGAACTCACTCACCCGAAAATAGCGACTGCGGTCGAGATGCTCCTGCATCACAGAGATCTCACAATCCAGGACTCCGATACTGTCGCCGCCGCGCTGGAGCACTACCGTCGCCGTCCGGCGCTGGGGTTCTCCGATTGTTTGATCCTCGAAGTAGCTCGGAAGGCCGGTCACGTTCCTTTGGGCACCTTTGACCGAGATCTTGAAAAACTCGATGGAGCTGAAAAATTGTAGGAAGATCGCACGGCGCGTTGAATCTCTACGAAAACGCCGCCAATTCCCCGCGATCCCACCCCGAATTCGAAGCCGCAACATTCCATGACGGGCTGGCGAACGTGTCCGCGACGGCGCTGGGGTGCGCCGAGCTGAAAAAGTAATAAATTCAATCCGGAGGTACACGAACTCAATTCATGAGCACTGAACCCAACAAAGTTATCTATTCGATGGTCGGCGTCAGTAAATACTACGACAAGAAGGCCGTACTCAAAGACATCTATCTCTCCTATTTCTACGGCGCCAAAATCGGCGTGATCGGTCTCAACGGATCGGGCAAATCGTCGCTCTTGCGCATCCTGGCGGGCGTAGACAAGGAATTCAACGGCGAGGCCGCTGTCTCGCCGGGCTATACGGTCGGCTATCTGGAACAGGAGCCGTTGATCGACGATGCGCGAACCGTGCGCGAGGTTGTGGCAGAGGCTGTGCAAGAGACCGTCGATCTGCTGAAAGAGTTCGAAGCGATCAACGCCAAGTTCGGCGAAACGATGTCCGACGACCAAATGAACGCGCTGCTCGAGCGGCAGGGCGAGGTGCAGGAAAAGCTCGACCATCAAGACGCCTGGGATCTCGACGCGCGGCTGGAGATGGCCATGGACGCGCTACGCTGTCCGCCGCCGGAGACGCCGGTGAAGGTGTTGTCCGGCGGCGAACGGCGCCGGGTTGCGCTCTGCCGGTTGCTGCTGCAAAAGCCCGACATTCTTCTGCTCGACGAGCCGACGAATCATCTCGACGCGGAGTCGGTTGCGTGGCTCGAACATCACCTCAAGAGTTATCCGGGAACGATCATCGCGGTGACCCACGATCGATATTTCCTGGACAACGTCGCCGGCTGGATTCTGGAACTCGATCGCGGCGCGGGCATTCCCTACAAAGGGAATTAGACCTCGTGGCTGGAACAGAAGCAGGAGCGTCTGCGGCGCGAGGAGAAGTCTCAAAGCGGGAGGCAGAAGACGCTCGAGCGCGAGCTTGAATGGATTCGCATGTCGCCCAAAGCGCGGCGCGCGAAGGGCAAAGCGCGCATCACCGCGTATGAGGCATTGCTCGGCGAGGAATCGCAGAAGCGGCGGGAAGATTTGGAGATTCACATTCCGCCGGGACCGCGCCTGGGCCACGTCGTGATCGAAGCGGAGAAGGTCAGCAAAGCGTACGGCGATCGCCTGCTGGTGGACGACATGACGTTCGCGCTGCCTCCCGGCGGCATCGTCGGCGTGATCGGTCCCAACGGCGCCGGCAAGACGACGCTGTTTCGCATGATCGCGGGGCAGGAAAAACCCGACGGCGGAAGTATCCGAATCGGTGAAACGGTCGCGCTGGGCTACGTCGATCAGAGCCGCACGCTCGATCCGAAGAAATCGATCTGGGAAGAAATCACCGGCGGCGCGGATTTATTGAAGTTGGGCAACCGCGAGGTGAACTCGCGCGCCTACGTGGCGCGCTTCAATTTTGGCGGCACGGATCAACAAAAGAAAGTAGGCCAGTTGTCGGGCGGCGAGCGCAACCGCGTCCATCTGGCGAAGATGTTGAAAGAAGGCGCGAACGTTTTATTGCTCGACGAGCCCACGAACGATCTGGATGTGAACACGCTGCGCGCGTTGGAAGAGGCGTTGGAAAATTTCGCCGGCTGCGCGGTGGTAATCTCGCACGATCGCTGGTTTCTGGATCGGATCGCGACGCATATCCTCGCGTTCGAGGGCGACAGCAAGGTGGTTTGGTTCGACGGCAACTATTCGGAATACGAGGCCGACCGAAAGAGCCGGCTGGGCGCAGCCGCGGAGCGGCCGCATCGGATCAAGTACCGGCAGTTGACGCGAGGGTGAATGCGGTTCTGGAGGAAACAACATAACCTTGACCGCCTATAACCACGTTCCTCTTCCATCTTTTATGTATGGCACGGCGTGGAAAAAGGAGGCCACGACCCGACTGGCGCAATTAGCCGTGAAGTCAGGCTTCACGGCCATCGACACGGCCAATCGACTGATCCATTACCAGGAAGCTTTGGTGAGCAAAGCCTTAGAGGCGCCGAAGGAAAGGGACGGATGGAGGAGATCGAATCGTTGAATACGCCGGAGTCCGAGGGGTACATTTACGTCCGGGAAGCCGCCGCGATGGAAACGCTGATCCGGCGCATCGACGCGGCCGAAAGGGTCGCGGTGGACACCGAGGCCGACAGTCTGCACAACTATTTCGAAAAGGTCTGTTTGGTCCAGCTTTCGCTCGGAGGCGAGCACTACCTCGTCGACCCTCTTTCCGGATTGGACCTGACCGGATTCATGGAAGCCCTGGCCGAGAAACCGTTGATTCTGCACGGCGGCGATTACGATCTGCGCATGATGCGAGCCTCGATGGCCTTCAGACCGCGCCGTGAAGTTTTCGACACCATGATTGCGGCGCAGTTGCTCGGAATCGAACAGATCGGGCTGGCCGCCCTCATCGAGCGATTCTTTGATATCACGATTGGAAAAGAAGGGCAGAAATCGGACTGGTCGCTCCGGCCGCTTAGTGAAAAGCAACTGCATTACGCGGTCAACGACACCCGTTTTCTCGAGCCGCTCGCCGAACACATGCGCGGCGAACTGAGCGGACGGGGAAGGGTCGATTGGCACAGGGAAAGTTGCCGGGCGATGGTGGAGTCGACCGGGCGTGATAATGCGCGCGACCCCGAGGAAGCCTGGCGCATCAAGGGAGCCGGGCGGCTGACCCGCCGCCAACTGGTCTATCTGCGAGAGCTCTGGCGCTGGCGCGACATGCACGCCCGGCGGGCCAACCTGCCGCCCTTCAAGGTCTTTGGGAATCAACAAATCCTGGACCTTCTCCAATGGGCGGAGTCCCACCCCGGCGTGCCCCTGCACCAAGGACCCAAATTGCCGCGAAACATAGTCGGGTCGCGGTTGAGCACGCTCGAGGAGGCGATTGCGCGGGCGGCCGGAATGGCCCAGGCAGAGTGGCCGGAACTTAGAACATTCGACCGCGGCGACGCTCCACGCACCGACTGCAAGGAGCAGATCGACGCGCTGCGCGGCGAATGCGCGCGAATCGCCAAGGAGCTGGCGATCGCCCCATCGACTTTGGCGCCCAGAGCCGCGCTCGAGGCCATTGCCCGGAGCCGGCCTCGGACCCTCGAGGAGATTATGGAAAGTGGAGGCCTGTTGCGCTGGCAAGCCGAACTGGTGCAAGGCGCGGTCGAGAAAACTTCGCACTCGACCCGGGAAGAAAGCACATCACGAAGATAAGCGGCATTGACCGGCTTAGGGGTTGAATCTTGAAACTTAGAGTTCAGAAAAGCCCATATCGTCGCGGTCGCATCTCGGACGAAGATGCTCACGCAAATTGTCAGCTTCTTTTTCTCCTCGTCTGTTTTTAACAAACAGGTGCGTGCTTCGCCGCGAGGGATGTTTGCCTGCGCGAGCATCTCTCCAAAAAGCAGACCTTGTCACGTTTGCGCAATTGCGCAAACGTGACGATCCTGTTCCCGAATTCCGGAAACGAAGGTGCTCCCGATGAACCCTCGCGGCAGAGAGTTTCCGTGCCCCCTAGCATTTTAAATCAGACTCACATATAAAGTGCGAAACATGTTCGCCGAACAAACTTTGCAAGACTTGGGTAAGTAGTGGCTGCATTTAGTCTAAAGAGAATCGGCTTTTTGACCCCACTGGCTGTGCTGATACTTATTTTGGTGTTGGCCAACGTGCTACTGACCCTGGGCAACCAGTCTCTCCGCCAGCAGCTCGCCCAGCGCCAACAGATCATCAATCAAAGCATCCAAATGGAAGGGCTCCATCGGGAAATCGTGACGGCTATAGCGACCGTCGCCATGAAAAACAACGACGAACAGCTCAAGGGCCTGCTCGCGTCTCAGGGCGTTAACCTCGGCGGCGATTCCAAGGTGCCGGGCGGCGCAAAATAGCTTTTATGGAAAACGAGCTCGAGACAAATCAAGAAAATGACGCGGCCAAACCCGAGCCCGCCGAAAGACGCGTCTCGAGCCTTGCCCTCACTCTCACCATGGTGTCCCTGTTTATCTGGTTTGGTTTTCAAACCGTGGCGCTGGCATTCGAGCGGAATCAACTGATCTCGTTCAAGAGCAACTACGACGCGGCGATGCAAGAGGCGCAAAAGATGCAAGCGCAACTGGAGGCGCTCATAACCAAAACCGCCGAGCTCGCGAGCAAAGGCAATGCTAACGCCAAGACCGCAATCGAAGATCTCCAAAAAAGAGGCATTCCGGTCCAACCCGCCACACCGCCTGTAAAATAGCCTCAGCGCCGAGCCTCATTGCAGGTCAGTGGAAACGATCTCGTTCAGGAATCCGCCGGTGGGAGCGGACGCTCGAGACCGGGGCGCTCATTTTCTCGCCCGTCCGAAGGTTCATCCGCGCGAAGAATCTTGTTGTCCCGCGCCGCCTCTCCGTTGCTCCCGGTAGGTATCGCTATCGTAAACGTCGATCCCTTGCCCACTTCGCTGGTCACGCGGATTTCTCCTCCCAGCACTTCGGTGAATTTTTTGACGATGTGAAGACCGAGTCCCACTCCTCCGGAGGATCGGGTTCGGCCGCCTTTGACTTGGGAAAACATCTCGAAGATATGCGGCAGTTCCTCTTGGGGTATGCCGATTCCGGTATCAGCGACCTCGAACTCGACTTGGCCGGCCTTGAAAAGATGGCGCGCGCTCATAACGGTGCTTCCCTTCTTGGTATATTTGATCGCGTTGCCAACGACATTCAGCAGGATATGCCTGAGTTTCTCTCCGTCGGTCTTAATCGCCGGCAAGTCGGCCGGATAATTCCAGTCGAGGCGAATCTCCTTGTTCAAGGGAACCGAGTAGTTCGATCTCAGCTCGTCGAGAAAAGGCGACAACTGGATCTCGTGCATCTCGAGCTTTACGGCGCCGGCTTCTATTTTCGTCGCCTCTAAAAGCTGCTCGATCATGTTCAGCAATTCTTTGGAATTGGCGCTCATTTTTTCCAGCGCATTGTCCTGCTCTGCGTTGATCTCTCCGAGCATCTTGCTTTGCAGGATAGCCCCATAACCCATAATCACGTTCACCGGCGTCCTCAACTCATGAGACACAAAACCCAGAAACTCGTTCTTGACCTCGTTGGCCTGCATGAGCTCGGTCGCCTGCCTTTTCGATTGCTCGTGTAGCTGGGAATTGTGAATCGCTATGGCCGCCTGGCCTGCAAGCGTGGAAAGAAACTCGACCTCTTCCGCGGCAAATAGATGCTCCTCCCTGGTGAGAAAGACCAAAACCCCTAGGACCTCGTCCTTCACGATCAATGGAATACCAAGATAAGAAACCAATCCATGCCTGCGGTAAAAATCAGAGTCTAGGGTTCGTGGGTCATTTTGCACGTCCCTCACCACAACGGGCGCCTTACCTTCGATCGCCGCTTTAACTAATGAAGGTATGCCCGTCAGTTTTCTTCCCTTCCACTCTCTCTCGTCGAGATTCCAGCAGGCTGCCCGTTCCAATAGCCCGCTGTTCTCGTCCCGCAACCAAATCATGACCGAAGGATAGGACAGAAAGATGTTGATCTTCTCCATCAGTAGATTCAGAACGGCAGGAAGGTCCAAGGTCGAGCCTACCGCCACCCCAATCTCGTAGAGCGCACGCATCTGCTCCAAATGGCGTCGGGTCGCTTCAGAAAACCTCGCTTTTTGCACGGCAATGCCTATCTGGCTTCCGATGATCTCCAAGAGATGGATCTCAGCGGGCTGAAACTTTTTGGGCACCCTGCTGCCGACGTGTAGGACTCCGAGGATCTCTGTATCGGTGCGCACGGGAATCGTGATAACCGCATGAATCCCCTCTCTTTTCAAAGTTCGGAGCCCTCCACATTCCTGCACATGCTCCTCAACCTGAGCTGTTTTGAGGGATATCTCACGATGAAAATAGGCGCCGAGCGTAAATGCTCTTGTATCTTTGCGATGCGACTCAATATTGCTGGGATCTCGATAGCCTCGGCTGGCCGCTGGTTCGAGGGTCTCCATGCTGACATCCAGAAGGCGAATCATGCCAAGGTCAAGAGAAACAACAGCCAGAGTTTTTTCAAGGATTTTCGCCAAGGTCGTTTTCAGATCCGGCGAAATCAAGATGATCTGGCTGATCCCCTGAAGCGTCTCAAGCTCCTGGTAGCGGGCCTGCAGTTCTTCCCCTGCGCGCTGATGTTCGCCGATCTCATGGCCGTCGCCATCCAATGCCAGCCCGCTGCGCCGCTGTGAAATCTTTTTCATCTTTTTAAGCCGCAATCCTCAAGCTGAGAAACGGATTTGCAGGCGAATTGTGGCCTAGCCTTCATAGGGTATCGTCACTATGAAAACGCGGCCGACTATCTCGTCCGCTTGGATTCCAAGATCTTCTCTCGAACCCGACGAACTCGGCCGGCAACTAGTGGATCTGTTGCACAGCGCCGGCCACTTCCTGCCTTTCGCTCTCCCGGTTCGCCGCCACCGGGGTGGAGATCGCGCACGGCACCCTGACCGTAAAAATCGATCCCTTGCCCTCTTCCGTCTCGACTTCGATTTTTCCGCCCATCAGTTCGGTAAAATGCTTGGCGATGTAAAGTCCCAAGCCGACTCCGCCGAAACGGCGGGTCTCCGTGCTGTCCGCTTGACGGAATTTTTCGAAGATGATGGGGAGTTTTTCTTTTGCTATGCCTACTCCGGTATCTGCCACCTTGATTTCCAGCCAGCGCCGCGCGACCGGGGGAGCTTTCGCGTCCCGCAAACTGCTTTCTCTCAATCCGGCTGAGATGGTGACGCCGCCTGTTTCGGTGAACTTGGTTGCGTTATCAATAATTTTTTGCAGCACGAACCGAAGTTTCTCGCGATCCGAAGTCAGCGCCGGTAAGTCTGACGGACAGTCCCACTTCAGCGTAATGGGCTTCGTCAGTGAGATTTTATAAGACCTACTGAGCTCGTCGAGTAAGTCCGACAAAGCGAACTGGCTGTTCTGGACCCGGACTTCTTTGGCATCGATGCTGGTGGCGTAGAGTATACTGGTAATCATGTTCAACAGCTCGCTCGAGCGCATAATGACTTTCTCCAGAGCTTTCCTTTGTGCCAGGTTGACGGTGCCCAGCATCTCGTCCTTGATCATCGCCGTATAACCCATGACGACGTTGAGTGGGGTTCGGAGCTCGTGGGACATCACGCTCAAGAATTCGTCCTTCACTTTATTCGCCTGCTGCAGTTCTTCGATCTTTTGTCTCAACTGCTCGTAAAGCTCGCCGTTTTCGATCGCTACGGCAATCTGATCGGCCATAGCTTCC
>JBGQBP010000110.1:0-11599 GCA_041494945.1 Binatia bacterium
CATCGCGAACGGGTTTTCCGGCCGGGGATCCTGCGTCGCGGTGTCCACGCGAAAAACGAGGTCCGCAGCGGACGCGGGCAGGGCGGCGCGGATTCTTTTCTCCCAGTCGGTGTCCTGGATCAAGGCCATGCCGTAGCGCAGTTCGTTGAGCGATAGCGTCCGGTCGTAGGCCATCTTCCATTTGATGTCCCGGTCCACGATCCTGCCCCACTCGCGCGCCAGCGCGTCATGCTCCTTCGCGCGCCGCCAGCGCGAGACTTCTTCGAGCAGCGACCAGTCCGTGAGACGAAGATAATCTTCCATGTGCGCGAGCGGATTGCCGCGAAAAATAAGCTTCATCGTCTCGGGGAATATTTCGCGCAGGTGGAGATCGATGGCGCGCGTCGTGCGGTGGTAATAAACATTCGTATAGAGGTAAAGCCGGGTGTTCAAAAACATCGTCAGCGCCGCGTTGCCGGCTCGGTGGAGCGTAAGCCCCTTGGGGGAGAAAAAAGTGTAGTGCATCAACCGGGCGCGATCGATCGGGCCGACGGCGACACCGCACATATAGGAGTCGCGCGAAACGTAATCGAGGTTGTCGAAGGTGAAGATCCCGCTGGTGAGCGGCTGGAGCAGCCGGACCCACTTGGGTTTTTTCTGGTCCTCTTTGCCGTTTTTCTTAATCGGAAACGCGATCTCCTCAGGCTTCAACTCCTCGCCCGGCGCGAACGGCCCGCTGGGGCTCCGGCGCAACTGCTGGATCAGCTCTCCGAGGTGTTCCTGGATGATCGCCTGGCCGATGTCTTCATGGGTTATTTTGAAATCGGCGAGAAAATTGTCGTCGAAGAAGTGGCCGAAGGGGCCGTGGCCGACGTCGTGCAGCAGGCCGGTGATGCGCATGTAAGATTCGATCAGCGGCGCGGAGGGACATTCGTCGCCCAGGACCTGGCGCAGCGACGGATAGAGATGCTTGGCGAACTCGCCCGCGAGATGCATCGCGCCCAGAGAATGCTGAAACCGGCTATGCTCCGCGGTCGGATAGACCCAGCGCGCGCTCTGGAGCTGATAGATGTAACGGAGTCTCTGCACCCACGGCGAGTCGATGATCTGCTTCTCCGTCACCTCGCCTTTTCTCAGAGGAACCGTGAATTGGATATAATGGTGGATGGGATCGGCGAGGAGCGCTGTGCCTTCGTATTCGCTGTCCAGCGGCCGGGACATGGTCTTCATAGTTCCAAAACGACCTGGGCGGTCCATTGATCGCCGGTCTTTTCCATTCGGCTCTGGTGTGACACCACCGCGCTGATCTCGCGCTGGATCTCGTGCCGGTCGGGATCGAATTTTTCTCCGGCGACCTCGCTGCGGATGTAGTTGTCCTTGACTTCCTTAACGACAAATTCCTTGAGCAGGTACCCGCTCCGCTGGTAGAGATAGAGCAGCTCGCGCAACCAGTTCACCATCAAGTCGTCGCGGTCGGTCCCTTCCACTTCGAGAGTGAGATTTTCCTTGGGCTCGACCCGATCGATGTGCGTCAGCAGGTCGAACAGAGCGAAGCCCGAGTTGGTGAAAAGCTCGCCCTGGCTCTTGCCGAAGATCTTGACCGCCAGGTCCGACGAGCGGTTAAAGATCCGATATCTTTTTGGCTCGCTCATGGTGAATACGACTTCGATTTTCTCTCAGTCCCTATGGCCCAATGCCTTTATACCCGATTGATCAGGCCGGCTGCAAAGCCCGCCCCGAAGCCGTTATCGATGTTCACCACGGTGACGCCCGCGGCGCAGGAATTGAGCATCCCCAAAAGAGCGGCCAAACCGTTGAAGCTGGCACCGTAGCCGACGCTCGTCGGCACCGCGATGACCGGTTTATCGACGAGCCCGCCCACGACGCTCGGCAGCGCGCCTTCCATGCCCGCGACAACGATCAGGACCGAAGCGGAAAACAGCTTGGCGCGATGATCGAGAAGACGGTGCAGTCCGGCCACGCCGACGTCGTAGAGCCGATCGACCCGGTTGCCCATCATCTCCGCCGTGAGCGCCGCTTCTTCCGCTACGGCGATGTCCGACGTTCCGGCCGAGATCACGAGCACCGGGCCGCGCCCCGTTTTGCGTATCGGTCTTTCCAGCCACGTGGCCGCCCGCGCGCCCGCGTGATAACGGAGTCCCCTGATTTGTTTTTTTAATTTCGTCATCTTCTCGAGAGAGAGCCGGGTGATCAGCACATTTGCGCGGCGCCGGCGCAGCGCGCGCGCGATCGCGGCGATCTCGGCCGCGGCCTTGCCTTCTCCCATGATGACCTCGGGAAAACCCTGTCTGAGCGAGCGGTGATGATCTATCTTGGCGAACCCCAGGTCTTCGAACGGAAGATGGCGCAGGCGCTTCAACGCCTGCGGGACGGAGACTTTTCCCCGTCGCACGTCTTCCAAAAGCCGTCCCATCCGCTCGGTGTCCATCGACCAATTTTTCTAGGATTTTTTAGCGCGCAATTTTAGCTCGTCGGGACTGACTTGAGGATCGGTGTTGGCTTTTGAAATGGTCGTAACCTCTGAGCGAAAGCGAAACAGCCCCGCCTCGGCCGTCGACTACGTTGACTCCTTCACCGGCGCGAAGACATTTTCCGATGCGCGTGATCGGCACTCCGAGCCGCCGTTTGATTTTTTCCAACCTGCTTTTGTCTCTCGGCCTCACAGAAAAGAGCAGCTCGTAATCTTCTCCTCCGGCCAAGGCATACGTGCTGCGTTTTTTTCCGGCAAGCATTTTGTACGCCGGAGAGAGAGGTAACACATTCTCCCAGATTTCCGCGCCGACCGCGCTGGCCTTACAGAGGTGGCTTAAATCCTGAAGCAGCCCGTCGCTCACGTCGATCATCGCCCGGGCCAATCGCTCGCTCGCCAACAGCCTTCCCACTCTGAGCCTGGCGTTGGGAAACTGATGACGGCGGATCAAGTATGCCGCCGCGCCGCGTCTATCCTGCCGCTTTTTTTTCTTCATCCGCTCCAGTCCCAGGGCGGAGTCTCCCAGAGTTCCGGTGACGTAGAGATCGTCGCCCGGTTTTGCGCCGCTGCGCAAAACCGGCGTATAGGGGCAGTGACCGATTAGGGCCGCGCTGATGAAAAAGCGTTTCGCCGCGCTGGTGTCGCCACCGACCAAAGAGACGCCGCTCTGCGTCGCGAGAAATCTGACGCCGCGATAAAATTCGTCTATATCCTTGGTTGTGAAATCGCTCGGGATGCCCAACGAGAGCGTCAGGTAGGCGGGAGTTCCTCCCATGGCGGCGATGTCGCTAAGGTTCACGGCGAGCGTCTTGTAGCCCAGGGAATAAAAGGTGCTCCATTCGAGCTTGAAGTGAATGCCTTCGATGAGCAGGTCCGCCGTGAGAAGAAACGTCGGACTCCGGCAATCGAGCCATGCCGCATCGTCCCCGATGCCGACCCTAACGCCATGACCTTTAGGGGTGGCCTTGCGAATTCTCTCGATCAGGCCGAATTCCCCGAGCTTTTCGAGTCTCATCTAGGCGCGAAGCGGAATGGCTCTTTCCCTACGAAGCTTGTCAAGCGATTTGTCTTTCCTCTTTGGCCGGCGCTTTTTCGCCGCGTTGTCGCGACGGTCTGAAGCCACGGAGACCTTTCGGCTCTCTTTGTCGAGGAGACTGGCTTTGAGCACGTCGGACATGTTTTTAGCGGTTATCAGCGTGAGCTTACGACGGAGCTGCTTGGGGATCTCGCCCAGATCTTTTTCGTTTCTTTCCGGAACAATAATGGTTTTGATTCCGGCGTGCAGGGCCGCGAGGCATTTTTCTTTGAGGCCGCCGATCGGGAGGACCCTTCCGCGCAGCGTGATCTCTCCGGTCATGGCCACGTACCGGTTCACCGGCCGCCGCGTGAGCGCGGAGATCAGAGCCGTCGCCATCGTGATTCCCGCCGAAGGTCCGTCTTTGGGAATGGCACCGGCCGGCACATGGATGTGGACGTCGAGCTTCTGATAAAAATCTTCCTCGATGCCGAGTTTCTTCGCGTGCGAGCGCGCGTAACTTACGGCGGCGTGCGCCGACTCTTTCATCACCTCGCCCAATTGGCCGGTGAGCGTGAGATTGCCCCTGCCCTTCGAGAGCGACGCTTCGACGTAAAGCACCTCTCCGCCCGCGCTGGTCCAGGCCAGGCCGGTCGCCACGCCGATCTCGTTTTGTTCCTGTTCGGCTTCCGGAATAAATTTCGGCGGACCTAGAAAGAGGTGAAGGTTGGCGCGTGTCACGCGCGTTAGATCTTTTTTGCCTTCCGCAATCTTGCGCGCCACCTTGCGGCATATGGAAGCGACTTCCCGCTCGAGGTTTCGAAGGCCCGCCTCTTTTGTGTACTGCGCGATGATCCGCAGGACGGCGTCGTTGGAAATCTCCAGGTGGCCGGTGGAGATCCCATTGTTTTCAAATTGCCTCGGGACCAGGAACTTGCGGGCGATCTCCAGCTTTTCTTCGCTGGTGTAGCCGGACAGTTGAATGACTTCCATGCGGTCGGCCAGAGCCGCCGGAACCGGATCGAGCAGATTGGCCGTGCAGATGAATAGGACGTTCGAGAGGTCAAAAGCCAGATTCAGGTAATGATCGCTGAAGGCGTGATTCTGCTCGGGGTCGAGGACTTCCAACAGCGCCGCCGACGGGTCGCCGCGAAAGTCCGTGCCGAGCTTGTCGATCTCATCGAGAATGAAGACCGGGTTGTTGGAGCCGGCCTGTTTGATTCCCTGGATCACCCGTCCCGGCAAAGCGCCGACATAGGTTCGCCGGTGGCCGCGGATCTCGGCCTCGTCCCGGATGCCGCCGAGCGAGATGCGGACGAAATTTCGCCCGAGCGAGCGGGCGATCGATTTTCCTAAAGAAGTCTTGCCGACGCCGGGAGGGCCGACGAAGCAGAGGATAGGCCCTTTGATTTTTTTCTTAAGCTTGTTGACGGCTAGATACTCCAGAATTCTTTCTTTGACTTTCTCGAGATCGTAGTGATCTTCGTCGAGGACCTGCTGCGCTTTTTTGATGTTCAGGTTGTCCTTGGTGCGCTTGCTCCAGGGGATATCCACGAGCCAGTCGAGGTAAGTCCGGACGAGAGAGGCCTCCGAAGATTCCGGGTGCATCTGCTCCAGGCGCTTTAACTGCTTCTCGGCTTCGCGTTTCGCCTCGAGCGGCATCTTGGCTTTTTCGATCTGCTTTTTGAGATCCTTGATTTCTTCGGCGCGCTCGTCGCCTTCGCCCAGCTCCTGCTGGATTTGCTTCAACTGCTCGCGCAGGAAGTAGTCCCGCTGGGTCTTGCTCATCTCTTCTTTCGCCTGATTCTGGATGCGCGCCTGAACCGTGGAGAGCTCGAGCTCGCGGCTCAAGAGATCGTTCACTTTTTTCAAACGGGTCACTGCATCGAAGATCTCTAGAATTCCTTGGCTCTCCTCGATCTTTAGACGAAGATTGGAGGCCACCAGATCCGCGAGCACGCCGGCGTCGCTGATGTTGTCGGTGACCATGACGATCTCCGGCGGGAGATTTTTGAGGTTCAGGATCTGCTCGATCTTTTCCTTGACGTTGCGCATCAAGGCTTCGACCTCGATCGAAACGTCCTGAACGGCGGGCTCGACAATCTTACGGATCTTCGCTTCAAAAAACGGCTGCTCTTTGAGATAACTCTCGATCTCGCCTTTAGCCAGCCCCTGCACGAGGATCTTTACCCGCCCATCGGCGAGCTTCAGCATGCGCATGATCGACGCGACGGTGCCGACCTTGTAAATGTCCTTGGGAGTCGGACTGTCTTCCGCCGAGTTTTTTTGCGCGACGAGAAAGATTAGACGCTGGCGCGAGAGCGACTCTTCGACGGCGCGAATCGACATCTCTCTCCCGACGAAGAGCGGAAGCATCATGTAGGGATAGATGACGATGTCGCGGATTGGGAGCAGCGGCAGGACTTCGGGAATCTCGACTTGCGCCTCTTTACTCTCCTGGCCTTCAAGGTTCCATTGAGCTTCGCTCATTGTTTTGCAACCCTCTGGGATAGGTTAATCACACCTGCTGCGGGCGTCAATAGAAATCTAGAAAGTTTCTAGTGAGTGCGGATAGTAGAGCAATAGGCCGGTTTAGCGCGCTTTACCCGAATAGTTGCTTTACTTTGTCAAAGAAACCTTTCGAGAGAGGATGAATGTCCTCTCCGCCGAGAGCGGCAAACTCCTTGAGCAGCTCCTTTTGCCGCCCGGTCAGGTGAGTGGGAGTTTCTACCGTTGCCCGTAGGAG
The DNA here is from genome assembly GCA_041494945.1 of Binatia bacterium. Lineage (GTDB taxonomy): Bacteria > Desulfobacterota > Binatia > UBA9968 > UBA9968 > JAJPJQ01. Next base: position 6,232 of record JBGQBP010000110.1, read on the forward strand.
CTGATCTCCCTGGTGATAGCCGTGAACATCGCGGACGCCTTTTCCTTTGAGCCGGAAGATTTTTCCCGATTGCGTGCCGGAAGGGATCTTCATTTTGACTTTGCCTTCGAGTGTCGGGACGTCGATCTCCGCGCCCAAGGCCGCCTGAACGAAGCTGATGGGAACCTCGCAGATAACGTCCAGGCCCTCTCGGATAAAAAGCGGATGCGGCTGGACCTGAATTACGACGTAGAGATCGCCCGCAGGACCGCCGGCGGCGCCGGTTTCTCCCTCGTTGCGGAGTTTTAACCGCGAGCCGGCATCGACGCCGGCCGGAATTTTGACGCTCAGAGTATACAGCCTCCGCACCCGTCCCGCTCCCCCGCAGACGGCGCAGGGATCGGCGATGAACGTTCCCTGGCCGTGGCACTGGCTACATGTTCGCGAGACGGTGAAAAAACCTTGCTGGAAACTTACCTGGCCCCGGCCATGGCAGGCCGGGCAGGTTTTTGCCGAGGTACCCGGCTTGCTCCCGTTGCCGTGGCACTCATCGCAAGCGCCATGTCGCGGGATCTTGATCTTTTTCTCGGCGCCAAAGGCGGCTTCTTCGAAGGTGATTTCGAGATTGTAGCGAAGATCGTCGCCCCGAGCGCGGCCGCGCCTGCGGCTCTGCCCGGCGCCGAAGAACTCACCGAAGATATCGCCGAAGATATCTTCAAAGCCGGAGGTAAAATCGAAGCCCCCTTGAAATGGGCCGCCGTTGGCAAACGCGGCGTGGCCGAATTGGTTGTACTGAGCGCGTTTTTCAGGATCCGCCAGCACCTGGTAGGCTTCCGACAGCTCCTTGAATTTTTCCTCCGCCTGCTTGTCTCCGGGGTTGCGGTCCGGGTGATACTTGAGCGCCAGCTTTCGGTAGGCCTTCTTGATCTCTTCCTCGCCGGCATGGCGTTGAATGCCGAGCACTTCGTAATAATCTATCTTGCCGTTCAATCGTGTCCTCGCGTATTCAATGTCTGTTATATAACGAAAAAGCCCCTCTCCTCAACGTGTGAGGGAGCAGGGGCTTCCGTATTCAAGGTTAAGAACGGTTCTCCCTCGAAGGTTACTCTTTAACCTCCTCGAAATCCGCGTCGACAACGTCGTCTTTTTTTCTTCCCTCGCCGTCGGTCGGCTGTCCTTGATGGCCTGTCGAAGAATCCTGCGCCGAGGACTGTTGTTGCTTCGACGCTTTGGCGTACATCGCCTCGGCCAGCTTGTGTGACGAGCGCGTGAGTTCCTCCGCCGCGGCGCGGAGCGTCTCGGCGTCCTGGCCTTCCGCGGCTTTCTTCGCTTTTTCCAGCGCCGCCTCGATTTCTCCTCTGACCGCCGCCTCCAAGTCTCCGCCGTGTTCCTTGAGCGACTTCTCCGTAGAATAGATCAGCGAGTCGAGTTGATTGTGGGCTTCCGCGGTCTCTTTTCGCTTCTTGTCCTCGGAGGCGTGCGCCTCGGCGTCCTTGACCATCTGCTTGATCTCGTTCTCGTTGAGTCCGCTCGACGCGGTGATCTGGATCGACTGCTCTTTACCGGTGCCGAGATCTTTCGCCGAGACGTGCACGATGCCGTTCGCGTCGATGTCGAAGGTGACCTCGACCTGCGGCACTCCCCGGGGCGCCGGCGGAATTCCCACGAGATCGAACTGGCCCAGCAGTTTGTTGTCCGCCGCCATTTCCCTCTCGCCCTGGAAGACGCGGATGGAGACGGCAGTCTGATTGTCCGCCGCCGTTGAAAAGACCTGGCTCTTGCGGGTCGGAATCGTCGTGTTGCGCTCGATGAGTTTGGTGAAAACGCCTCCCAGCGTTTCGATTCCGAGCGACAGCGGGGTCACGTCGAGCAAGAGAACGTCTTTCACCTCGCCTTTCAACACGGCCGCCTGAATCCCTGCGCCCACGGCGACAACTTCGTCCGGATTGACTCCCTTATTAGGTTCCTTGCCGAAGATTTTCTTGACCCGCTCCTGAGCCGCCGGCATGCGCGTCATTCCGCCCACGAGAATGACCTCGTTGACGTCGCTCGCGCTTAACCCCGCGTCTTTGAGCGCTTGACGGCACGGGCCCTCGGTCCGGTCGATCAGGTCGGCGCAGAGCGCCTCGAGCTTGGAACGAGTTAACTTCATATTGAGATGCTTGGGCCCGTTTTGATCGGCGGTGATGAACGGAAGATTGATATCGGTTTCCATCGACGAGGAGAGCTCGCACTTCGCCTTCTCGGCCGCTTCTTTCAGCCGCTGGAGCGCCATGCGATCCTTGCGCAGATCGATGCCCTGGTCTTTTTTGAACTCGTCGGCCAAATAATCCATCACCCGCTGATCGAAGTCTTCTCCTCCCAGGAAAGTGTCGCCGTTGGTCGATTTGACCTCGAACACCCCTTCTCCGAGCTCCAGGATGGAAATGTCGAACGTGCCGCCGCCGAGATCGAAGACGGCGATTTTCTCGTCCTTCTTTTTGTCGAGGCCGTAGGCGAGCGCCGCCGCCGTAGGTTCGTTGATGATTCTAAGCACGTTCAACCCCGAAATGCGCCCGGCGTCCTTGGTCGCCTGTCTCTGGCTGTCGTTGAAATAAGCGGGAACCGTGATGACTGCCTCGGTTACTTTTTCGCCGAGATAGTCCTCCGCGGTCTGTTTCATCTTCTGCAATATGAAAGCCGATATTTCGGCGGGGCTGTACTTCTTTCCTCTGATTTCGACCCAGGCGTCGCCGTTGTCCCCGCGCACGACTTTGTAGGGCAGTACCTTCGAAGCTTTTTGCACTAAAGGGTCGTCGTAACGCCGTCCGATCAACCGCTTGACGGCAAAGATAGTATTCTCCGGATTGGTTATGGCCTGCCGCCTCGCGATTTGACCGACCAGGCGCTCGCCGCTTTCGGAAAACGCTACGACCGACGGCGTGGTGCGGCTGCCTTCGGAATTCGCGATGACAACGGGGTCTCCCCCCTCCATAATTGCGACGCAGGAGTTGGTTGTCCCTAAATCAATTCCAATAACTTTTGCCATGTTCAGTACTCCTCATGTGACTCGACGCGATTTTTATTTAATCATCCCTCTGCCCGTTTTCAACTCCGCTTATTCCTCGTTATTCTCAGGCGGCTTCGCCACGCTTACCTGAGCGGGTCGGAGAAGGCGGTCCAGGAGATAATAGCCTTTGTGATGCTCCTCGACGACGGTGTTAGGCTTGTGTTCCTGGGTTACAACCTGTGCGATTGCCTCATGTTTGTTGGGATCAAAAGGTTCGCCGACCGCAGATATTGGATTGACTCCGTGCTTGCCCAGAATTTCCACAAAGCTCTTGAGAACCATTTCGATGCCCTCGAGCAGCGGCTTCCCATTTCCGCCTCCCTGGGCATAGTCGAGCGCGCGTTCGAGATTATCCAGCACCGGCAGCAGATCTTTGACCAGACTCTCGTTCGCGTAGCGGATTGCTTCCGTCTTTTCCCGCGCAGCGCGCTTTTTATAATTTTCCAGCTCCGCTGCCTGGCGCAGAAGGCGATCGTAATTTTCTTTCGCCTCAAGCTCTTTCGCTTCAAGCTGCCGGCGAAGCTTCTCGCACGGTTCTGCTTCGCCTTCACCGCCGCCGGCCGGGAAATATTCTTTGTCCTTGTCTTCTTCCACTCGGATGGACTCGTTTTCTAGTTGTTCAGCTTCGTCATAACCACCAGCAAAATCTAATCACCACTCCCTTAGGTGTCAAGGCGCATCTTTCATAAAAACCCCAATGTTTAAACAATTTGCGCGTTTTCCATAAAAATGTTAAAATCTCTTTTAGATTCGACCATGCCGATTCCCTTAATTACCCCGGCCATTGTCCTGCGCGCTTGGTCCTATGGGGAGTCCGACAAGATAGTTTGCTTCCTGACAGAGTCTCACGGCAAGATTACCGGAATCGCCAAAGGAGCCAAGCGCTCCCGCAAGAGATTCGCCAACTCACTGGAGCCGTTCTCGTTAGTCAACCTTCGCTTCCAGGATAGTCGGAACAACTCGCTGGCCTTTATCCACGGATGCGATCTGATCCAGGTTTTTAAGAATCTCACCGCGAGCCTGGAGAAGATCGCTCATGCGTCTTACTTGATGGAAATCACCGACGCGCTCTCCGGAGAGCGCGATGAGAACCGGGAGCTCTTCGCTCATCTCCGGAATGGACTCAGCTTCATAGAGGAAAACGGGACATCGGTCCTCTTGCTTGCGGCTTTTGAACTCAAGCTGCTGAAACTCGCAGGCTACCAGCCGATGTTGGAGCATTGCCGTCGCTGCGGCAAGGGCTGGCGCGGCCGGATGTTGGAATGCTGGGGTTTCAGCCTGCGCGACGGCGGCGTGCTTTGCGAGGGCTGTTCCGCATTGAGAAGAGAGGTTTCTCCGCTTTCGCTGGAGACGCTCGGGGTCATGGGGCAACTGCAGCAAGTCCACGGGCTCTTTTCTCACCCTTCTGCTTTTTCTGCCGCGGTGTTGCGCGAAAGCCATCTTGCCTTGCTCAGTTTCATCCAGTACCAAATAGGCAGAGAATTGAAGTCCGCTCCATTCCTGGACGCATTCTCAGCGGAACCCTAAGCGTCTGAGAAATAATAAAGTTTACAAATGCATTGTCCGCGAGTTTCTGTCATCCTGGGCAACGCGAAGGATCTCGGCCGAGATTCTTCACTCCGCTACGCTGCGTTCAGAATGACAGGATGGAAAATTGGAAAATTTAATTTTAAACAACCCCTAAGCGCGTTTTCGACGCTTATAGTGAAAAAATTTATCGGGGAATTTGTTTAAGGGTGGGGGAAGATGGCAAAGAAAAAAAAATATGTTTACTTCTTCGGCGGGGGGAAAGCCGAGGGCAAAGCCTCGATGCGCGAGCTTCTGGGCGGCAAGGGCGCCGGGCTGCATGAAATGACGCGGATCGGAGTTCCGGTCCCGCCCGGTTTTACCATCACGACCGAGGTTTGCACGTATTACTACGATCACCGGCGGCAGTATCCTAAAGGTTTGACGGACGAGATTGCGAATTCTCTCGGTCGCATCGAGAAGTTCATAGGAAGAAAGTTCGGCGATCCGGAAAATCCGCTTTTGGTGTCGGTGCGCTCCGGAGCGCGGGAGTCCATGCCGGGCATGATGGACACGGTCTTGAACCTGGGCCTCAACGACGAGACGGTTCAGGGTCTGGTTCGGCGCACGAACAATCCGCGCTTTGCCTACGATTCGTATCGCCGCTTCGTGCAGATGTATGGCGACGTCGTTATGGGTCTCAAGCCGGCGGATAAAAAAGAGCGCGACCCGTTCGAGCTTATCCTCGAGCGAAAAAAAGAAGCGCGCCGGGTCCGCTACGATACCGAGCTTACTGCTAAGGATCTCAAAGCTCTCGTTGCAGAGTACAAAGCG
>JBGQBP010000111.1:0-11539 GCA_041494945.1 Binatia bacterium
AGGTTCTGATGATGATGAGCCTTTGATACGGGGCCAATCCCTTGAATGATCTTCTCCCAGCTCTCTCCTTCGTCTGTGCTATAAAAAACCTCTCCGTCCGTGGTTCCGGCAAAAAGCGCCGCCCCGCCGTTCCAGACATCCATCGAAAGAGCTTCGATATTTCCTCGGATGTGCTCCGGCAATCCTTTGTGTAGGATTTCCCAGCTCTCACCGCCGTCCCTGCTGCGGGCGATGCGCGCATCGGCCGTGTGCAACTTTCTCCAACTGCCCGGACCCGTCTTGGCGCCGGCAGCAAACATTAGGCTCCGGTTAAAAGGATGGACGAGAAGCGGATCGACATATCCAATTCGGAAATCTCTTGGCGTCAGACTCACCCAGCTTTCACCGCCGTTCAGACTTACGCACACGCCGGCGATGTCGGCCGGTCCGCAGTTGGTAGTCGGCATAACCAGATAAACTTTATCGGGATCGGAAGGTGAGACTAAAACACGATGCGCATCTGGGTTCAAACCTGAAACCGTTTTCCAGCTCTTGCCGCCGTCTTCGCTCTTTAGAAATCCTCCGACTTCGATTGCGGCGTACAACGTCTCGGAACGCCGCGGATCGAAAGCCAGGCTTTTCACGTGTGCTTGATGCGGCGGACCGGGAAAGGTCCATTTCTCGACGCCAGGTACCTTGCGTAGCGCCGAAAGCTCGATCCAGTTTTGTCCCAGGTCGTCGCTGGAGAACAGATGCGCCGGCTGGGTTCCGGCATACATGCGAGGTTTCCCCGAAAACTCCTGACACGCCAGCGTATAGATTTCCAATCCCTGAAGACCCCGATCTCGTCTTTCCCAATTTCGTCCCAAATCTTTGCTGGCATAAAGCGCCTCGCCATAAACGCCTGCGAAGAGCGTGCGACTCGACGGCTCAAAGAGGAGCGAGCTTATGTGTTCGCCGGTGAGAAACGTCTCTTGAAATGTCCATGAAGCGCCGCTCCGAATGAAAGCAAAAATTCCCTCGACCGTGCCGACGAGAAGCTTGTCCCTAGGCGACTTTCCGACCGTAGTCGTCTGACCTCCTGGCGATAAACAGATCAACATGGCCGTGCTCCTTTCCCTATGCCGTCATCTTTTGGCTCACATTAACACTATCCGGGCTTTCGACCGGCGGTCAAGCGCTTTTTACTTCACTATAAATCCTTGATAAGCAAGGCATGCACAAAACACGGCGGTTGCATCGTGGATTTCCAGAATCAGTCTCGCTATGAGCAAAAAAAGTCGCCGCATTTTCTATGGCTGGTGGATCGTCGGCATTGGAGCTCTTACCCAAGTTGCCGGCGTGTTTTCACTCTCCAGCACTCTGAGCGTTTTCCTCAAGCCAATTACGGACGACTTAGGCGTCTCGCGGGGAGCGTTCTCGCTCGTCCGAACGGGAGAAGTGCTCGTCAGCGCTGCGTTGGCCCCTCTCGTCGGTCCTCTCATAGATCGCCATGGTGGCCGGTCGCTGATAGTTATCGGCGCCATAGTCGCCAGTGTAGGCTACATTCTCTTGAGCCAGGTTCAGGAGTTCTGGCAATTTTTTCTGTTGCGCTGCACGTTGGTGGTCGTCGGCGACACGCTGATGGGATCCATGGTCGTCATGGTGATCATCTCACGCTGGTTCATCCGCAAGCGCGGCAGAGCGATCGCTATTGCCAACCTGGGAACCGGTATCGCCAAAGTAAGCATGCCTCTCCTCGCCGCCTCACTTTTTGTCTGGGTGGGTTGGCGCCAAACGTGGACCGTCTTCGGAATTCTCGCACTGGCGCTGGTGGTATGGCCGACTCTCGCATTCCTCCGAAGCAGCCCTGAGGAGATGGGGCTTCATCCCGACGGCGAACCGGTCCCACACCCGATGGAATCATCCGGGCACAGAGAGACCGAGCTTTCCGCAACCCAACGCCAGGCGCTGGCCGCCGACGTGCCGTGGACCCGAGTGGAAGCGCTCCGTACTCGGGCATTTTGGCTTCTGGTCATTACCTTCGGCGTCGCCAGCGTGGGAATAGCGGGACTCAATCTTCACGTCTTCGCATTCGTCACAGATCTCGGCTATCCGCCGATTACGGCCGCCACCATTATGAGCACGATCGCGTTCACCCAACTGGGTTCCACGCTTTTTTGGGGCCTGCTCGCCGAGCGCATCGATATAAGAAAGGCAGCCATGGGCCAATTCCTGACCCTGACTTTAGGGCTCATAATAGCCGTTACGTCCCCGCAGCTTCGATTTGTCTATGCAGGATTTTTTCTATACGGCATCGGGTTGGGAGGAAGCTTTGTGCTGCGAGAAGTGGTCTGGGCGAACTATTTCGGGCGGCTGTCTCTCGGCACGGTCCGGGGCATGGGCATGTTGCTGACGCAAATTTTCTCGGCCAGCGGCGCGCCGTTTTTCGGCTTTCTTTTCGACGCCACCGGCAGCTACTTCATTTCGTTTACTCTATTTGCCGGCGCGCTTCTGCTATCGGCGGTCTTGATCATGTTTGTGCAGCCTCCGAAGAAACCAGTCTCGGCAAATCCGTAGAAAAACCGGGAGTGTGTGAAAAAATTCGTTCATGGTTCGACAAGCTCACCACGAACGGGATAACATCGATGGAAGTTCAAACACTTAGCCGTTCGTCCTGAGCCCGTCGAAGGGCGATCGGCGATTTTTTCACACACTCCGAGGAAGCATCGGGGATTGCAACCTCTACGGCAACTCCCCGGAGCAGAGGGATAATTTTGCTCACGCGCTTTACGGCCCGGCGCATCTTCCGACCGTCCCTTTAGAGCGGACGAAAAAAAATCATCCCGGCCGCGAACAAGGATCAGCGTTTTTCGCCGCCGCCGAACAGGTCTCTCACCGCGGAGCCGATGCCGCCGGCGGCTTTGCCGACGCCTTCGACGCCCTTGCCGCCGAGCGCCCCGACACCCTCGGCCAATCCTTTGATCGAGACGCCGAGCTGTCCTGCCATGCCGGCGGCGATGCGCGTCGAGAGCGCCTCGTTGAGCGAAAAATTCGGATGGGTGATGTCGCCCTTGAGAGCGAAATCGATATCGATCACGCCCTGCTTGTCCTTCAAGGAGTTTACCACGGCGTTGCGCGGCATGCCCATGAACGTGCTCATGAAACCGCTCGACTGCCCGAGCTGGAGGTCGCGGATGATGAGCCTGCCTTTACCGTCGAGCTGGTTGTTCCTGACCTCGGACTTGAGGTTCAGGTCGATACTCCCCTTCTCGACACGCACATCCCCTTTCTTGACCAGATAAGGTTGTAGGCCCACGAGGTCGACGCCGACGAGGATGAAATGCGAAGAAGAATTTTTGCCGGTCTCGGCCATCCAGCCGGAAATCTTCGCCCGTCCGTCGCGCCGCGCGCCTTTGACGACGGCGTCGATTTCAAATTCCGATTTCTCTTGTAACACCGGCGCGACCACGTCGCGCACGACGGCGTGGATTGCCTCCAGCCGGATCCTCACCGGCGGCCGGCCCACGGTCGCGTCGTAAACTTCCATTACGCCGTCTTTCAATTCTATCCGGGAGATCGCGACTGAGCGCCCGGAAGTTTCACCCTCGCGCGGCTTTTTCTCGCCCGGATGGATAAGACTCGGGACGATGGCGAGCTTTCCCGGCGTGCGCAGCACGGAGATGTAAGGTTTTTCGATCGTGATGGACGCGATCTGGATCTGATCGGTGAGCAGGCTCCTGAGGCTCGGCACGATCGTCACGCGCTCCGCTTCGAGCGTCTTGGCCGCCGGCCAATCTTTAGGCGCCTTGATGTTCAGCCCCCCCAGCTCGATCGAGTTCCAGTCGACTTTGAGCTCGCGCAGCTCGCTGCCGGGCCCGAGCGCCGCGACGACTTTGTCCTTGAGCATCCCGACCGCGATGCGAAAGCCCAGGACGGTTCCCGCCGCAAAAAGAACCACCACAACGAAAATAATAATGGCCCATCGCTTCATGGAAACTCTCGGAGCGCTATTTTGACAATGCTCGAGATATTCTACAAGTCGAACCATGTCGAAGATGTGTAGGTTACGCCGGATAATTGTAGGCTGGAGCCTTCAAGCAAGAGGCGCGCAAATGATCGGCGGTTCACAAATATCGCAGAATCGGCGGTTCTTTTCGTTGGCATGCTGCTTGCGGATATCATTTTCAAATTTGTTCGAGGAAGGAGACAGCCTCAAAAAAAAATTAGCACAATTTATAAACCTGGGCGCGCACAGCTCAGGTAGCCGACGAAGAGGGCAGCCGTTTTTTTACGGCTGCCCTCTTCGTGTTTTCTTACCGGTAATTGCAATCGCAAGCGGGTCTCTTATAAGGTGGACTTTCGCCGGCTTTCATAAATTGATCCGGCATCACGGCTCGCTACCGCGGTCGGAAAGGAAATTCATGGCCCGCGTCTCGTTGATCGAAGAGCAGAATTATCCTGAGCTGTTCGATCTCATTGCCAAGATTCGCGGCGCTCGCGGCGGCCGGCTCCTGAATATCTACCGGATGATGCTGCACAGCCCGGCGCTGGCCGGTGGCTGGTTCGAACTCAATCAGGCCGTGCGTTACGGAACCAAAGTCGATGGGCAGAGCCGCGAGCTGGCGGTGATGCGCGTCGCGATTTTAAATCGCGTCGATTACATTCTCCGCGCCCATGGCCCCGTCTATGCTCTGAAAGAAGGGCTCACCCGGGCGCAGGTCGATGCGCTGACGAACTGGCGCGAATCGCCGCTGTTCAGCGATCGACACCGTGCCCTGCTCGCCTACGTCGATGCGATGACGCGCGACATCGACGTGCCCGACGCGGTATTCGCCGAGCTAAGAAAACATTACGACGAGCGCCGGACGGTGGAGCTCACGATGTTGATCGGCGCTTATAATATGCTCTCGCGGGTGCTGCAGGCGTTGAAGATCGATCCCGAGCCCGGCTAATATCCATCGATGTCTATTCCGCCGCGACCCATCATCGTTGTCGAAGACGATCCCTTTCTGCGGCTGGTCCAGGTCATTCTCGATCCGGCGACGCTTGCCGCGCGCACGGCGGCTTTTGATCACTTCGTCGCTCACGATTTGCCCGACTTTACCGGTTGGTGCGAGCGGCTCCGCGCGCGCCTCGGCCGTCTCTATCCAGCGGAAGTCCGGCTCGTAGCGGACGAAGCGGCGCTCGGGGCGAGTCTGCCGGGGGCGGATGTCCTCGTCGTCGAAGGATTCCGCGTCGGCGCGATAGAGATCGCGGCAGCGGGCGGCGCGCTTAAAATCGTGCAGAAATACGGCACGGTCATTTCGCGGATCGATCACGCCGCGTGCGAGAGCGCGGGTGTCCGCGTGCTCACGGTGAGACGGCGCGCCAATATTGCCACGGCCGAGCACGCCTTCGCGCTTTTGCTCGCGCTGGCGCGAAAACTCACTCGGACCGCCAATCGCATCAGCGTCGAGCAACTTCGCGCCGCCGGTTTCGATCCCACGACTTTCGATCGCGCGCACACCGCCAACGGTAACTGGGCGCGCGTCCCCGTCCTCTGGACGCTCTTCGGTCGGCAGCTCGGCATCTTCGGCCTGGGCGAGATCGGCCGCGAGCTGGCGCTCCGCGCCGCGGCGTTCGGCATGCGCGTCGTTTACACGCAGCGAAATCGTCTCGCCCCGGAGGAAGAATGGCGCTATCACGCGACCTATGTCTCCCTCGACGAATTGCTCGCGACCTCCGATTGCGTGAGCCTCCATCTCCCCGGCGGCGCCGGCACGCGGGGCATCATCGGCCGAGGCGAGTTTGAGCGCATCAAGCCCGGCGCGCTCCTCATCAACGTCTCGCAACCGCAGATCATTGACCGCCAATCATTGCTTGAAGCGCTCGCGGCGGGAAGATTGGGCGGCTTTGCCCTCGACTTGCCGTACGAAGAACCGGGGCGCGCCGACGATCCACTGCTCCAATTTCATAACGTCATCATCACGCCTCATCTCGGCGCCTCGCCGCGCCAAAACTCGCTCGACGATTTCGACGAGCTGCTGGTCAACCTGGCGCGCAAGCTGGGGCGCCTTTAATCCATGCGCGCGACCACGGTTTTGATCCTCGTCTGCCTGATCGCGAGCCTCTGGGCTTGGCAACAGCCGCCGGCGTTCGCCGAGCGCAATCTGATTTTCAGCTCGACCAATCTTTTTCACGGGCGCGGCTGGACGCTGCTGCCGGCGCTCTTCGTCCACGCGAGCCCGCTGCACCTTTTCGGCAACATGCTTTTTCTTTTCGTCTTCGGCCGCACGCTGGAAAAGACCGTCGGTGCGGCAAAGCACGTGCTGGTTTTTTTTAGCGGCGGATTGGCGGGATTTTTATTCAGCTTGCCGTTCATGCCGGCGGGCGCGGGCATGCTCGGCGCCTCGGCGGCGATCTTCACGGTGGCGGCTTGCGTCATGCTCGTGAGCCCGCTCAAGTTTTCCTGGCTTTTTCTGGCGCCGCAAGGATTGGTCGCTCTCATATACTTTGTGTACAACGTGGCGGTAGTCTACGACCCGAGCCGTATTCCGGGCTACGATCACAACGTGGCCTACGTCGCCCACATCATCGGCTTCGCCGCCGGGATTCCATTCGGCATCGCGCTGAGCCCGCATTGGAAAAAAAATCTTCTGATTACGCTGGCGCTCTTTGGAATTTATCTGGCAATTATTTCAGGGGCGGTGGGGGCTCTCATTCACTCACTCGGCGGCATCATGCAATGACATTCTTCCACGATCACGAACGTTTTAATGGCTGCCCGGTAAGCGTGTGTCTCTCGGTCAACTCGATCGTGTACCCGTCGGGGTCTTGAATGAACGCGACGAGGTCGCGGCTACCGGGGCGGTTGGGACGCGGCTCGCTTAAAAACTTCACGCCTTCTTCTTTCAGCATCGCGCACAGTTTATAAAGATCCGAAACGTACAATGCCACGTGCCCTGACCATTCGGGCATCTTCGTTTGCGCATCCGCGGCGTCGCTCTGGATCACCTCCAACGCCGGCCCCTCATCCTCGCTACCGTAGCCGAGATAACCCGTGCGCAATTTTTTTTTCGGCTCGTCGCGCAGCCGCATGACGTCCATGCCGAGAAGGCGGGTGTAAAAATCGATCGTGCGATCGAGATCGCCGACCGGCAGCATCGTGTGCCGGATACGAAATGTAATTCCGCTCACTCTGCCTTCACGATTCACGCTTTTTTCCTTTACGGGGTAATCTGCACAATCGACGCGCCGATGCCGTCCAGCGAAGTCTTGCCGTCGGCGGCAAGATTGTCACGCCGCGGCGTGTCGAAGTTGTTGACGTACGCCGTGTTGCCGACAAAGACGACCGAAGTGGGAAACTCCAGCGGCCCTTTGCTGTCGTTCTTCGCAATGTCTTCCACTTTTCCGTCGAGCGTGACCATGACGACGGCGTTGCGCTCGTTGGCCGCGACCCAAAGATTTCCCTTGGGATCGAACGCCGGCCCATCCGCTCCTTCCAAGAGCGGACTCTGCGCCACCAGCGCCGGTTTGCCGGCTTTTCCATCGGCGCCGACCGCCACTTTCCAGATCGCGCCGCGTGCGGTGTCCGCTATATAAAGAACCTCTCCTTTGGCGTCGAATACGTGCCCGTTAGCCGGAATCGCCTGCTGCGTCTTCCCATCGGGAAGGGTCCTCGTGTAAAGCTCGATCTGCGCCCAATCCTCAGCGGCGCCGCCCGCAAGCCCGATGCGATATATTTTCCCGTTTCGGCCGCCTGAGACATAGAGCATTCCGTTTTTGTCGAAGGCGATGCCGTTGGCGCCTTCGGTGCCAGTCGCAAACGTCTCGGCCACGCCCGGTTTTTCCGGATTGAGATCGGCTTTCTTGATGCGCAGGATCTCGCGGAACACGCCGCTGGTGAGATAGAGATCTCCCTGCCGGTTGAAGACGAGACCTGAGCTGTCGGCCCTAACCTTCTTGCCGTCGATTTCGCGCGCTTCAAGCCGGCCGACCACGACGAGCTTGGGATCTTTGGGATCGATCCGGATGACGTTGCCCGTCACGCGGTCGCAGACATAGAGCCGACCTTGCTGATCGGCGGTGACGGTCTCGACGATGACGGTTTGGTCGGCGCTGTTCGGATCGAGATCGACGAGGACCGACACTTTGGCGGCTTCGGCCGTGAGGGCTGTGGCGCACCAGAGCATGCAGGCGATCGATAGCGATATCAATCTCATTTTCTCATCCTCCCTCTTATGCAAAATAGGGCAACTCTCCGACAAGCGTCAAGAACAAAGATGAAGGATAAAAAGGGACGGATGGAGGAAAAGATGAACAGAGGCGCGCGGAGTGACGAAAGTTGGATATCGCGCGATTTCTCAATCTGACCTTTCTTTCCAGCACAATCCCAGCTTTTCCCGGAGTTGCCGGCGGCGGCGCCCCGGCATGGGGCTTGCTGTAGCGTTGGCGAGGGAGGCAGACATGGTTCACAGTTTCTTTCGTCTTTCGCTACTGCTCGCAGCCATCGCGCTGTGGTTCGGGACATGTAAACCCGCGCAAGCTCTGGATAGCATCGCCGGCGGCGCGTTGCCTGACGCGCTCCCGCTTTGCCCCGCCGATAACTGGTGGAATCTCGACATCCGCAGTTGGCCGGTCGATCCGCGTTCGGCGAGTTACATCGCGTTCATCAACAACGGCGGCGCGCGGCGGCTCCATCCCGACCTCGGCGGCGACGCTTCCACACCGCAAGATCCTTATGCCACCTACGGCATGCCCTACGCCGTCGTATCGGGAGTCATCACTTCCGACCTGGTCGCGGTGGATTTTTTATATTGGGACGAGAGCGACGGCGTCGACCTTACAACTGGCAAGAGTTTTCCCTTCTATCCGATCCCGCCCGCGGCGGCGACCCAGCCTTACTGGATCGAGGGCGGCGATCCGGGCAACGTCGATCTGCGCAGCAGCCAGGATCGCCACATGCTCATCGTAGACGCCGATCGCAACTACCTCTACGAGCTTTACAACGTCTATTACAATCCGACGCAAAGTAAATGGTACGCCGGGTCGGGCGCTTTCTTCGACATGAATACCAACGACCGCAGGCCGGACACGTGGACTTCGGCGGACGCAGCCGGGCTGGCAATCCTTCCCGGCTTGATCCGCCACGACGATGTTTACGATCCGAATATCGCCGACATCGGCCACGCCTTCCGCGTCACCGTGCGCTCCACCAACGGCTACGTGTATCCCGCCTCCCATCGCGCGGGCACAACCTCGGGAGCGTTGCCCATGGGCGCGCGGCTGAGACTCAACGCGAGCGTGGACGTAAACCAGCGGACCGCCGATCCCAACGCGCGGAAAATATTTCGCGCGATGCAGAAGTACGGGCTCATCGTAGCGGACAATGGCTCGGACATGTACATCACGGGAACCTACGACACGCGCTGGGACAACGGGATTTTGAATCCGGCTTTCGCCGCGCTGACGGCGAGCGATTTCGAAGTGATCCAACTGGGCTACAATGTTCCGTCGTCGCAAACGGCCACGGCGCTGAGGGCCGTGAGCGTGAGCCCGTCGAGCGTCACGGGCGGGCAGACGGCGAGCGGCACGGTGATTCTGACTGCCGCCGCGCCGGCAGAAGGCATCGTTGTCGATCTTTCCACCGGCGACGCCGCGGTCACTCTGCCGGCGACCGTCACAGTCGCAGCCGGCTCGACTTCGGCGAATTTCACGTTGAATACTTCGCCGGTAGGGACAACGGCCACCGCGACGATCACGGGGAATTACAACGGCATTACACAGACTACAGCGCTCGCAGTAAAGCCACCCGTGTTGACCTCTCTCACGCTAAATCCAACTACGGTCGGCGGCGGCTCAACTTCGACTGGAACAGTTGTCCTCAGCGGGAATGCTCCGGTCGGCGGCATCGCAGTAGCTCTTTCCAGCAGCAGTTCGGGCAGGGCCAAAGTGCCGCCCACGATCACAGTAGCGGCAGGAAACAATTCCGCCACGTTCACCGTGAATGCGACGGCGGGCGCGAAAGTGTCGGCGACGATCTCCGCGTCTTACAGCGGCGTGACAAAGAAAGCGACGCTGACGATTCAGAGAAAAAAGTAGAGAGGCGATTGTTCAGTCGCTGCAGCGGCGACTTTAATGAGAGACGGCGGTTATTTTATGCTTGCCGTTTGATCCGGCTGACCGGCTCTCGCGGCGGTCCCCTTTTCCCCGGCGATTTTTCCCGCCAGCAGATCTTTTAGCCTGCGACCGAGCTGATCCTGAGGCGCGATCTGAAGAAGCTTATCCAGCTCCCGTAGAGCTTCGGCCCGGCGGCCTGAGAAGCCGTATTGGAATCCGAGCTCGAAGCGCAACGCAGGGTTATCGGGATTTTCTTTAACGGCCCGCTCCAGTCCCTTGAGTTGATCCTTGTAATCCTGCGGGTTCGCGTACAGCTTCGTGGTGTTGCTCAGCTCCGGTTGCCACTTTTCCTCCGGCAGGAGCATCAGCGCCTGTTGAGTCGCGCCGGCGGCTTCATCGTATTCGCCGGCCGCGAACAGCGCTTGAGCCAGGCGCAAAAGCAGAGCGCCGTTGTTCGGATCATCCACGATCGCGTGCCGCCAGGCGCGAGTCGCGGCCTTGTAATCGCGGGCTCTGAACGCATCTTCCGCTTGGCGAGCGAACGGATAAATCTCTACGCCTGATTTCGCCGCCGCCAACTCGTCCGGCTCAGCTTGTTCGCGGGGATTTGTCGGAGGCGAGTATGAAGGAGCGATCTCGGCATAAGGTGCCGCGTTTCCATAAACCGGCGCCCACGTGTAACCGAGCGGCCAAGGACCATACGTGATCGGCGCGGCGTAGTAACTGCAGAAAGGACTGTAGGCAAAGTACGGCCAGAATGGATCATAAAAGATGAAAATAAGGTGGCGGTGGTGACGATGCGCATTCTGCCAGTCCCGCCAGACAAGCCGCGAAGAATTGGAGATTCCTCTCATGCTTCCGACTCCGGAAGGGAACGTTCGCGGCGCAAGCGGCGGAGAGCTTGACTTTCCGATAGAACTTCCGCGGGGGGTAGTTGAGCCGCGCGTCATCGGGACCGGAAGCGTTCTTGCGATAGTCGCCGTGGTCGTTTTCGGCGCCGTTCTCGTCTCGGAAAAAGCTGCCGCCTGTTTGAGCGCCTCGGGCGGAGCCGGAGCGGGTCTACTCAATCTGCTCTGAGGCGCGATGCCGGCCGGCGCTCGCCTCAAAGGAGCCATGAGCGGTACACGGCCGCTTGACGGATTCGTCCTCAAAATAGGCGCAGGGCTTTGCGGCGGCGGTACGCGGGCAGGAGTTGTCGAAGGGTTAAGCGAAGGAGCGATGATTCTGCCGCCGCCGCTCGCGCCGGACATGGCTGACCGGGGAACGATCAACAGAGCAACCGTCAGGACTATTACAGCTTCCGGATGACGCATGGAACCTGCAAACTCTCGTCGGCGGCGATTATCAAGTTGAGCTTTCGTGAAGAATTATGATGCGCCACTCTTATGATTGCAAGAGCTAGGTTTGAAACGTCAATCCGCGCGGACTCCGGCTCATGACCAAAGTCGTCTGAAGACGAACGGACCCGCTAATGCACGGG
>JBGQBP010000112.1:0-11537 GCA_041494945.1 Binatia bacterium
ACATGGGCGGTCGCGTTTCCGCTGCTCATCGGGCTGAGCTGCCTCTTCACCAAGCAGCACTACCTGATCGACATTCCGGCCGGCGCGGCGCTGGGGTGGGTGACGTTTAAAGTATTTGCGCTGGTCGCTTGACGCGCCGATTTCACGGTCATGGCGGGAAAATCGCAAAGTGATGGCTGCGGCGTCTTCACGCGCGGCAGTCGTTTGCGCCCGCTGCTGCGACATCGGCGCGTTTGAACGGTAGGCGCGCAGGCTCGCCGACTTGGGTTGACAGGCGTTGTCGCGGCGAGCGGCCTCCGACGTTACCTTCTCCGATCTCCGCAAAGTAATAGCGTCCCCGCGCTCCCCTGGCAGTTCCCTCATTCTAATCCCCGCACCGTCTAGTCCGTTAGTCATTCAGATCCCCTTGCCGCCTAATAAACTAGGCGACTCCCTGCGAGTCAGCCTATGATTTTCTCCAGTTTCCGCTTGTTTCGCGCGCCGCGCCATATCCATCTCCCCTGGCACATCGCTTGCTCAACAACAATTCGTCCCAAATTTATTTCAGGAGGTTGCCCATGAAAATTTTACGCAACATGATTTTTGTTTTGCTGGTTTTATTCCCGCTTCTCCGATTCCAATGCGTTCACGCTTTCGAGTAGAAAACTGAACGCTGAAACCGACCTGGCACACGAGTTGCTCAATCAAAGTTATCAACGAAAGGAGAACGAAGATGAAAATGAAACGTCAATCCATTTTAGCTGTGTTGATGTTGGGGCTCATCACGACCAGTGGGTGTGCTAGTCATTGCGCCTTCGACCTCTGCAAAATTCACAAAGTTCACACAGGCTCCCAGCCAACAATGCAAACGGCCCATCGACCTTACCAAAACCCGCAGAGCGGGGTTGGCGCAAGCCATACCGGTAAAAACGGACGCAGATGATTGCGCCAAAATCTCGCAGAGGACAAAGCGAATGAGATTCACCAATCAACTAAAGCTCAGCCTAACCTTCATCGCTCTCCTCCTCAACGGCTGCGCAAGCATGCAGCCCCGTCTGGGCTTCAACGAGCTGCTAACAAATCGTGAAGCGGCCAAGCAGGAGTCATACAACGGACTCCTGGACAAGCTCCCCGTCGAGATCTACGGAGCGGTCGAGAGAGGAAGTATCCAACTCAGCGCAAAAATTCCGGTTTTTGTATGGTGATCGACTGCTTTCTCTCTCCGACAGATCTTGATCCTGACTAAAGATCAGGGCCACATCATAGCGATTTTCACGCGCCAACCGGACCACATCAAGGGCGATACGGATATCAACTCCTTTCTCCTGGCCGACCAGGATCGTTGTAAAAGTGCCGTCAGAGAGCCGGACGGTTTGGTTACGATAACGAAGAGAACGAGAAAAGGTTTTGATCCCTCTTGTTCCCATGACGGCCAGTTTGGCAATCAAAAAATGGTTCCAGAAGGGGTTAACCGTACGATCGGGTATACCGGTGAAGAAGAACGTCTCGACTAGGGTCCAGTCATGAGCGAAGGCGATATAACCGGCTAGTTTCTTGGGATCGTAGTTTGGATAGGGGAAGCCGTAGCTTGCTTGGCAGCATAGAAGAGGTTCTGCCCATCGACAAATGCGATAGTCCGTTTTAGCGTGGGCTCAGTCGGCATGTTCGCTGCCCCAGAAAAACAAAACCCCGCTGGAGGCCTCACGGCTGATCCAACGGGGGGTAAATACTGAACGCAATATACTGAGCTGCGCGGGTATTGTCACGGCGCGCGTCGTCAAGAGGTCCTCTCAGAGATCTTGTTCCTGCCTAATCCATCAGATCGAAAGAGGCATTAGAAATTCTTCCATCAAGACTTCGCCTGGATGGACAGGCTTCAGCTTTTTCACAGCCATAACCATTCCCCCCTTCTCACCAGCCGAGGTTAAACGACACTGACCCACTTCTTCTGATCCACCGATCTCAGCACGGCATCGACGACTCTCTGCGCCTCCAGCCCTTCGCGAAAGCTTGGGATCGCTTCTTCGCCGGCTCGGATAGCGTCGGCGAACCGGCGTGTAAGATTGGAAAACAAAAACTCGCCGGGGACGCGCTTCGGGTCGGCGAGGTTCAAGCCCCGAGTGAATTTTTCCGGAATAGGCAAAGATTCGAAATTCGCGTTCGTCCCGCGCGCGCCGAAAAGTTTTCCCACGACCCAGTCCGGACCCTTGCGATCGATCTCCACGCGGAGCGCTCCTTCGCTGCCGAAGATCCGAATACTCTGAAAAATATTGCCGCGCGCGACGCCGCTGACGTGTAGGTTTGCCTGAACTCCTCCGCTGAGCTCGGCTATGAACATACACGAATCTTCGACCGTCACGGCGGCTTTCGCCGTTCCGTCGGGAAGCCGCCGCTCCCTATGAAAGATACTCACTTGGCCGGAGACTCTACGGAAGTCTCCCGCCAGCCAGCGGACGAGATCGATCAGATGCACCCCGGTATCGCCCAAGACTCCGAAGCCGGCGGTTTCCTTTTTATGGCGCCAGCCGAGAGGCGTCTCCGGCGCCAATCTTCCTTCCACGAGCCAGGCGGCGTCCACATGAAAGACGCGCTCGCCGACGTAACATTCTTCCAAAAGCTCTTTCATACGCCGGACCGCGGGAATGAAGCGAAAGTTGAAAGCCGTCATGTGGACCCGGTTGGCGGCGCGCGCGCCGGCCAACATGGCCTCCGCTTCCGTGAGGTTCAGCGCCAGCGGCTTCTCGCAAAGGACGTGAAGCCCACGGGAAAACGCTTCCAGCGCTATGGGGCAATGAAGATTGGGTGGCGTGGCGATGCTCACCGCGTCGAGCTGTTTCATTTGGAGCAACTCCCGGTAGTCGGTAAAGACGTTGGGAACGTTAAATTCCCGGGCGATTTTTTCGGCGTCGGATTGCGTCCTCTGGCAAAACGCCGCGACCTCTACGTCGCCGGACACCCGATAGGCCAGAATGTGGTTCCGTCCATAGCCGCCGCCGATCACGCCGACACGGAGTTTTTTTTGATCGCTTTCCAGTGCCATCTCTCTCACATAACCTCACGCCTTTACGTCATTCCCGTGAAAACGGGAATCCAGAAGGGCGGGATAAATCCCGCCCCTACATAATCGGCCTCCGATGCTACGACAGGTCACGAGGACATCTCGGAGCGTGTCAGCGGCCCGCGCAACTGGCGCAACGCCGCGAAAAAATAATGACCTTCGAATTGCATCGATTGTTGCCGAAACACTCGAGGCAGCCCGATCCAGGGAATTGCGGGATTCCTGTGATGGATGCCGTGCAGGTTGAAATTCAGCAGGCCCGCGGAGCAGACCGCCGGGAGCGACAGATTGCGCGCGTAGAACGTATCGTCGATGGGTGTGCCGTAATGGTACACGTTGTCGAGAAAAGAGATGAGGAAGGCGCGGGCGAGAAGCACAGCCGCGAGCAACGGCCAATAAGGGCCGTAGCTCGCCCCGCTCGCGGCCAACAGACTTAATATCACGAGTCCGTCCAGCCGCATCTCCCGGACCGCCTCGTCGCGCATGAGTCCTCTCATCAAATTTCCCGGCAGGTCGGCCCCGCTGAAATATTTTCGCTCCAGGCGGCGGAGCGCGATGCGCGGCAGGAAAAACAGCAACGGGCTCGCAAGCTCCAGAAGGTAGAGTCCGCCGAGGATGTGCGCATAGTAGCCGAGCGAAGCCCGGGCCCTGGAGGTTTTTTCCGGGGCGTACAGCTCGGTGGCTTCGACCGGCGAACGGTTCAGCTTGTGATGGAGAAGATGGCTCAAGCGCAGGACCATGAACGGCGAGCCGAAAAAAACCGCCAGCACTCTCCCGGCGATGCGGTTCCACCGCCGCGACGGATGGAACATGTCGTGAATCGCTTCATGAAGCAGGCTCCAAAACGGATTGTTCAGCGCGGCCGGCGGCAAAAGCGTGAGAGCCCACCAAGGGCTCGAGGGAAGCAGAAACAGCGGCAGAAAAAAGAACTGATAAAGATTGACGACGACGTGAAGCCCGCCGAGAGAGAGATTGAGCGCGGCGGGAATCAAAGCCGCAGAGCTCGGACCCGGATCTAACCGGGCAGTTTCCGCTTGCGCCATGTTTTCATCCTCTGAGTCTTTGGAACAAACTAAGCAGCACGATAAAGCCGAAGCCCGCAATAATCGCCCCCGAGATCCGATGCACCCAGCGGAGCCCGCTGTGGCTGAACATCATTCGGAGCGCGGGCATGCTGCTGCTCAGCACCATCCACCAGCTCGCCGAGCCGCAGAAAACCCCCGCGGTGAGTATCGCCGACGCGAGGTAATGGCCGGTCAGATCCTCCATTCCCCAGCCGGCGTAAATCGCCACGAAAGAAAGCAGCGTCAGTGGATTGGTGAAGGTAAGAAAGAACGTCGAGGCGTAAGCGTGCAGGAGATTCTGCTCCTTGTCCCAAGCGGACGGCTCGGCCGGCTGCGTGGCGAATATTTTTACCCCGATACAACAGAGAAAAATTCCGCCGATCAGCCGCAGCCATATCTGATGACTCAGAAAAAAAGTGGAAACCAGCGTTAGTCCGAGCGCCACGATCCCAGCCGAAATAGCATCGGCGGTCGCGACTCCGAGCCCGGAAGCAAGGCCATAGGACGTCCCCTTCGATAGAGTCCGGTTGACGCAGAGCAAGCCGATGGGCCCCACGGGCACCGCGATCATCAGGCCGATGACGAATCCTTTGAGAAACAGGCTTACTTCCACTGATTCATATCTCCTACCCGTTTTAGCGGCAAAGCGGAAGCAATCGACCATGTCTCACGCGTCATGTGCCGGTCGTTCTCCAATACGGTTTTGAGGATACTACGCAAACCCATAAACCTTGGCAAGAGATTCTCGCTTCACGTCGGCTGCAACGATACCTTGCCACCCCGGTTCACCTGTGCCAAGTTGAAGCGCATGAATCTCTCCTCCACCTTTCCACGCCGCGGGATCGTCGAAGGATTCTTCGGCCCGCCCTGGAGCATGAAGCAGCGGGCAGCGATGTTCGAGGTCGGCGCGGCGCGCGGCATGAACACGTATCTGTATGCTCCGAAGGACGATCCCTACCATCGTGAGAAATGGGACCGGCCGTATCCGCGGAAGAAATGGAAAGAGATGTTGCGGCTCGTCCGCTCCGCCCAAAAATACAAAATCGATTTCGTCTACGGCTTTCATCCGGGAAAAGGGCTGCGCTTCAGCGACGATAAACCTATCCGAGTTTTACTCGCCAAAGCCGCGCGGTTCTATGACGCCGGGGTGCGCGCGTTCGCGATTCTCTTCGACGATATTCCTTCTCACCTCGATTCTGCGGCGGACCGTCGAACGTTCGGCGGCAGCCTGGCGCGCGCCGAGGGCGCGTGGCTCGGCAAAATTCTCGAACACCGGCCCGTCGGTTGGAGCGATACCGAGTGGTGGATCTGCCCTTCCTACTACACCGACGATCCGCTGCTCGCGCGCGTCTTCGGACGGTTCGAAGCGAACTTCCTGGAAAAAATGGCTGAGCATCTTCCGCCATCGGTCGCCTGTTGTTGGACCGGACCCAAGGTCGTCTGCAAGAAAATTACTCTGGCCGACGCGCGCCGCGCCGCCCGCCGCATCAGGCGCCGGCTGATTCTATGGGACAACTACCCGGTAAACGATCTTTCCATGAGCAGAGAGATGCACCTGGCTCCACTGACCGGGCGCGATACACGCCTCGCCCAAGTTGTCCACGGTTATCTCAACAACCCACTGCTGCAGGAATCGCTGAGCTTCATTCCGCTCGCGACCTGCTTCGACTATGCGGCCGAGCCCGCGGCTTACGATCCGGAGAAAAGCTGGGAGCTGATCATCAAGCAACGCTTCGGCGCAGTCACTCTTCCGCACTGGCGCGCGATCCGAGAGTTTTGCGAGCGACTCAATGAACAAAAAGATAAGAATCGAAGGTTACGTCTTGTGCCCAGCGAAATCGCGGCGCTGACAAGCGCCCAACGCTACGTGGCGCAACATCGCCGCAAACTCTGGGCAAAAGAACTGCGACCTTGGATGACTCTGCTGGAAAAGAGCTTGACGCAAGCCGTACACTGAGGGAGAATCGAAATCTAGACGATTGAACGGGAGGACAACCGATGGGTGCACAAATTAAACACATGGCCATTGCCAGCGAAAATTACACCCTCATGGGGCGCTTCTATGAAGCGGTATTTCATTTGAGAACCTCGCCGAGGGCAAAACCGGAAAGCGCCGTCGTCGTCGGCGACGGCTACGTCGGCCTGAACATCAACCCGCGCCGCGCCGGCCGGCAGGCGGGCTTCGACCACTTCGGCTTCGAGGTGGACGACGCCGGGACTGTGATCGAGCGGATGAAGGCGAAGTATCCGTCGGTCAACGTGTTGAAGCGCCCGGGCAATAGACCGTTCGCGGGCCTGAGCACGCACGATCCCGCCGGAAACGTTTTCGACCTTTCCCAGAAAGGAATGGAAAACCGCCGCGACGTTTATGAAGACGGCGACTGGAAGCAGGACCGCTTTATTTCTCACTTCGGCCTGAGGACCGTCATGCCGGAAACGTTGGCGCAGTTTTACGTCGAGGTCTTCGAGCTGCGAGCGCAGGAAAAACCGGCGAGCGATCCCAACTATTACTTGTCGGACGGCAGAGTGACGCTCGTCGTGATGCCGTGGAAAATCAACGATTATCTGGGATCGGGCATCGAGCGGCCCGCGCCGGAACATATCGGTTTCAAAGTGGAGAGCGTCGAGGCATTCAAGAAGGATCTGGAGACGTTGATCGGACGGAATCCCAGACTATCCCCCAGCCCCGTCGGCGGCGGGCCCGAGGGAGCGGCCCGGCTCAAATTGTTCACGGCGTCGTGTCCGTTCGGCAAATACCATCTCGCCGATCCGGACGGAGTGTTGATCGATGTCTCCGATGCGTAGAGCGACGGAGATTGGAATCGTAACGTTCCTTGCGTGCCTGCTTTTTCTGGCTTCCGCATTTGCGCAGCCCTCGTGGGCTCAGACCATCATCAATGTTGGCGTGCCGGCTAGCCAGACCGGCGCGATACCGCTTCATATCGGCATCTCCAAGGGAATCTTCGCGAAATATGGCATGGACGTCAGGGTGATCGTCATTCCGAACGGCCGGGTCAACGTCAACGCGCTGATCAGCGGCAGCACCCAATTTTTCACCGGATCTTCGCCTGAGCTGTTCTTCGTCGGCGAGCAGGGCGGAGACATTATCGGACTGGGCTCGTGGGACGACTCCTCTCCCTACAATCTAGTAAGCCGCGAAAAAATCCAGTCGCTGAAAGACCTCAAGGGCAAAAAACTCGCGGCGGGCGGCTTGCTGGACAAAAGCCATTTGTTCCTGAAGCTCCTGCTTACGCGCGAAGGCTTGGATGCGAATAAAGATGTCGAGCTGGTTTTCATCGGCGGCTCTTCGGCGCGGCTTTCGATGCTCGCCTCCGGAAAGATCGATGCGGCGCCCGCGGCGCCGGAGTTCGCCAAACGGGCCGAGAAGCTGGGATTGCAAGTCATCCCGATTGCCATGCCGTACACCAAAGGATTGATCACGACGCGAAAATCATACCTGGTCAAAAGCCGTCCGACCATCAAAGCTTTTCTGAGCGCGTTCGCGGAGTCCGTCAGATATCTCGTGAGCAACAAAGAGGACTCGATCCAAGTCATGGGCCGGGTATTCAGGTTGCGGGATCGAGAAGCGCTCGAATACGCCTATAATGTTTTCAAGTCTCATGCGCAGCCCGACCTCTATCCGTCGGAAGAGGGCTTACAAAACGTGCTCAAAACCATGGCCTACGACGATCCAAAATTTGCCGCAGTTCCTCCGTTGAAGCACATGGATCTTTCGCTCACCGAGGAACTGCGCTTCACAAAAGCGGCGCTGCGGTAAAAATCAAATCACAGTAAGGTGCACCCATGACCGAGAAATTTATTGAAGTCGATGGACTCAAGACCCGCTACCTCGAAGAAGGAAGCGGTCCGGCAGTTCTGCTGCTCCACGGTGCTTCTCTCGGCTCGTCGGCGGACGTTTGGGAGCGCAATCTCGCGCCGCTGGCCCGGCACGGCCTGCGCGCGCTCGCCTTCGATCATCCTGGCTTCGGTCTTACCGACAATCCCCGAGATTATTCAGTAGCTTACCGGCGTAGCTTCATCCTTAAGTTTATGGAGGCTTTGGGAGTTAAAAAAGCGAGCCTCGTCGGCCACTCGCAAGCCGGCGGCATGGCGGTCGGCCTCGCCTTCGATCATACCGACAGGATTGCGAAAGTCGTCGTGCTCGCAACCGGCAGCTTGTTGCCGCCGTTGCCCGGAGGCGACAAGGGCGGCGAAGGAGAAGAAGGAGGAACAAACGAGCCGACCCTCGAAGACAGCCGCGCGCTGCTGGAACACAATCTCTTCAACCAGTCGTTAATCACAGCGGAGGTTTTGGAAAAGCGCCAGCGCATGAGCGTCGGCAAAAACTTTCAAGCTTTCCTGGAGCGCGCCAAGGCCCCGCGGGGCGGCGGCAAGGAAGCCGTGCCGATATGGGAGCGGCTGCACCGGCTTCCCGTGCCGCTGTTGATGCTCTACGGAAAACAGGACCGCGGCTCCGCTGGCGCAAGAGCTGCCGCGCTCAAGGAGCGATACCCTGCTCTCAACCTGCATCTGCTGGACAACGCCAAGCATCTCGCCCAGTGGGACGCGGCCGAGGAGTTCGAGAAACTCACCGCAAAGTTCCTTACGTCGTAACGAGCATCTCAGGCCGTATCTTCTTGATCAGCATTGTCGCGTGTCGTAGAACGTTGGCAGGCGATGGACGCAGAACTTGCAAAAATATCGACGGCGGAACTGGTCCGCTTGCTCACGGACGCCCGCCGCCGCACGCTTGAGCTTGTCGCCGATCTTAACGACGAGCGGATGATCGGGCCGCGGCTCAGCATCGTAAATCCGCCGCTCTGGGAGATCGGGCACGTCGCATGGACCCAGGAGTTCTGGACCTTGCGCCATCTCGGCGGGGGAAAACCGCTGGTCGAAGGCGCGGACGCGCTTTACAATTCCACGGACGTCGCGCACGACACGCGCTGGGAGCTGCTGCTGCCGTCGCGCGAACAAACTCTGTCTTATATGGACGCAGTGCTCACTCGCGTCGCGGAGAGCCTCGGCTCGCGCGAGTTAGCGCCTGGAGAAATCTACTTTTATCTTCTCGTCCTGTTCCACGAAGACATGCACGGCGAGGCTCTCGCCTACACGAGACAAACGCTCGGCTACCCGCCGCCGAAATTGAGCTCTGCGGACATTTCGCCCAAACAACTTCACGGCGGCGCACTAATCGGCGACGCCGAGATTCCGGGCGGCACATTCATGCTCGGCGCGGCGCCGGGCGGTCTTTTCGTTTTCGACAACGAAAAATGGGCCCACCCGGTCGAGATCGCGCCGTTTCGTATCGCCCGCGCGCCGGTAACAAATAGAGAATTCGCTGCGTTCGTGGACGACGGCGGATATCGCAGGCGGAAATTTTGGAGCGACGAAGGATGGCGTTGGCTCGAATCCGGCGGCGCGCCGGCTCTCGATCGATCGTTCTCGAAGTTTTTCAACCGCACGCAAGAATACAAGGCGGATTCGTCGCCGGAAAAATCCGAGCATCCGGTCTATTGGAAAAAAGAATCCGGCGGCCGCTGGCTGCAACGGATCTTCGATCGATACGTCGCGCTCGAACAGGATCTTCCCGTCATTCACGTCAACTGGTACGAGGCGGACGCCTATTGTAAATGGGCGGGCCGGAGATTGCCGACGGAGGCGGAATGGGAGATGGCCGCCGCTGTTGAACCTCACCCGAGTCAGTTCAAACGAAATTTTCCCTGGGGCGATGAGGTTGCCGCGCCGGAGCGGGCGAATCTCGATGGCCGCGCTTTAGGACTACTCGAAGTCGGCGCGCTACCGGACGGAGACAGCGCGTTCGGCTGCCGCCAGATGATCGGCAACGTCTGGGAGTGGACCGCGAGCGACTTCCAGCCGTATCCCGGCTTTGTCGTCGATCCATACAAGGAATATTCCGAGCCATGGTTCGGCACGCACAAAGTTTTGCGCGGCGGCTGCTGGGCCACGCGCACGCGTCTCATTCGCAACACGTGGCGAAACTTTTACACTCCCGATCGCCGCGACGTGTGGTCGGGCTTTCGCACGTGCGTAAAGTAAGATTCATGAAGATTCGACTCGTCACCCCCGCCGGGCCGAGCGATCGCAACGGTAACAGCATCACGGCGCTGCGCTGGGCGCGCATCCTCGTGCGCCTCGGCCACCGCGTCTTCGTGGACGCGAGTTATCGCGGTGAAGCGTGCGATCTTCTCATCGCCCTGCACGCGCGGAAAAGCGCGCCGTCGATTCGCCTCTTCAACAAACAGCATCCGGACTTGCCGCTGATCGTCGCGTTGACCGGCACCGATCTCTATCGCGACCTCCGCACAAGCGCCGCCGCCAGGCAATCTCTCGATCTGGCGACGCGGATAATCGTTCTCCAGTCGCAGGCGCTGGCGGAATTGCCGCGCCGCCGGCGCCGGAAAACGCGGGTCATCTATCAGTCCGCGTCTCAGGTCAACGGCGCGCCGCGGCGCAGCGACGCCTTCAAGGTTTGCGTCATCGGCCACCTGCGTGCGGAAAAAGATCCCATGCGCACGGCGATGGCGGCCCGCCTGCTTCCCGCTTCCTCCACGCTGCGCATCGAGCACGTCGGCCGCCCCCTGAATGAGCGAAGCGAACGGCAGGCGCGCGCGGAGATGCGGCGCAATCCACGCTATCGCTGGCTGGGAGAGTTGCCGCACTGGAAAACCAGAAGATTACTGGCGAGCAGCGATCTTTTATCTCTCACATCTCGGATGGAAGGCAGCGCCAACGTGCTGTCCGAAGCGATCGCCTCGTCGGTGCCGGTAGCCGCGTCCAAAATACCCGGCCTCATCGGCACGCTCGGAAAAAATTATCCCGGATATTTCACGGTCGGAAATACCCGCGCACTGGCGCGCCTGTTACGAAGAGCCGAAACCGATCGACGCTTTTACCGCGCGCTGAAATCCCATTGCGCGCGCCTAAGGCCGCTGGTCGATCCCTGGCGCGAGCGTGAGGCGTGGAAAAATCTGCTCAGCGAGATCTCATAGCTTGTCGGCTTTTTCCGGTTCATGAATCCAGTTCTTAATCCACGGCAGCATGACGAATGCCGGCAGTGAAATAAGAAACGTCAGCGCAAAGTAGTTGCCATAACCCAGGCGCTCCGCGCCGATGCCGCTGATTCCGCCGACCAGCCTTCCGGCCAGCGAGAAAACCGAAGAGAGAAAAGCGTACTGCACGGTCGCGTGCTCTTTGTCGCAGACGTTCATCAAAAAGGCGAGAAACGCCGCCGTCCCGAGTCCGCCGGTGAAGGATTCGATCACCGAGGCGCTATAAAGTCCGGCTCGTCCCAGCTCGCCCCACGCGACGAGCGCGTACCCCAGATTGGACACCGCCTGCAATAAACCCAGCGCCCAGATGCCGCGAAAAGTTCCGTAGCGCGAGATGAAGCCGCCGCCGGCGAGCGAGCCCGC